>NZ_CADDZX010000001.1:0-471547 GCF_902813205.1 Bartonella capreoli | reverse complement strand
TATAAATATTAGATCCGGTATTAACATCTTCTCTTGAAAAACGTGCCGCCATATTCTGTGTGAAATTTTAAACTAATAAAAGCCTAAAACCTCTGCAGACTATGCCGCCCACATTTCTCTTTCTTCTCTTGTCAAAGAACTAACAGACATCGCTGTTCTAAACTGCAAATAACACAGCTAAAAAACGCAAACATCTCTACCAGTCGGCTAGAAGTGCGTAACTTTATGTGCTAAAATGCTAAAACAAGTGCGCAAAAAACCACCTCGCGTGGCTTAACGACCTCGTCTCCAATGTATATAGACCCCATATCCCAAAAGAGTCAACACTATTTTTATAAAAACTTACCTCTTCATTCAATAATAATAACACTAAAATCGAAAGAGGATAAAGAATAGTGCTTTCTAAACAATAAATTGGCTTGTGATATTTTTATATAAAATTGTATTTTTGTTAGATGAATTACATCCTTATTTTTCGTTGCTTTATACAAAAAAGAGCCTTTTCTTTCAATGAAAAGGATGTACGTTTGCTATACGATAATTTGTAATACTGTTGTAAAAACAACTTAAATTTACTAACTTTTAACATTGGAATATTTAAAGAATACGATGAAACTCTATGTGGGATAACCAATATCAAAAAAAAGATCCTGGGCAAGAACATGCTCTTGTCGTCAAACGCTTAAAACCTGGTCTCAGACAAGTTTCTTTGCGTTGGCTTATAGGAACTATTCTAACCGGATTGGCATCTTATATTCTTATGGCCATTGCACTTTTCACGGCTTTAGAGGGGCAGCAGCAACTTATCACCCCTTTACAATGGTCCAATGTAGATGCAGACATCCCCGATTTTGATAGCAACAAAAGTGACCGTATTGCCCCAACACGCGTGCGTCAAAGCTTTGATAGTAAGCGTCAATTTGAGTTATCAATTCTCCAAAACAAAGGCGATGCAAAAATCATTGAAACACAGAAATTTGAGTGGATTCGCATGGCCTTAGCAGAAGAGCGCCCTCATCAATATACCTATCCTCAATTTGATGCTTTAAGCATGTTTACCAGAGACTGGGAAAAACAAACCCCAACTCCTGAAGGAAGCGGACAAATTTATGGAGCAAAAACGCAAACAAAAATGACCTTACGCAGCCGTAATTTCATTGTTAATGAGGTTAATTTTGACGGTACAGATACGTTTACTGATGATAAAGCGCAACAAGAAATACAAAACGCTGGATTAGTAGTGGACGCAAAAAATGAATTTCTTTCAATTCTTACATTGGGCGAGCTTTTAAAAGTAGATAACTTATCATCTACCCTTAAATTATCAGATAATCCTGGAGTGCGTATTACTCAAGAAAATCTCACTATTTCGCCCCAAAAAAATCGAATCGGCCTTACAAAAAATTACGTTGAAGATATTATCCCTGTTCATAAAAAACAAACAATATTGGAAATACTTCAAGAATTTGAATCTGATTATAATAGAGAACAAATTGAACAAGTCGCACAAGCTTTAGCCACATTGAACTATTCTGACTTCCTCAAAGAAGGAAGTCTCTTACGCCTTGGAATTGTCACGCAACATGGAGAAGAAGATCATATTGTGCGGGCGAGTATTTATCGTAAAAAGTATCACGCTCTCACAGTTGCTTTAAATGATGATAATCAATTTGTTGAAAGCACAGAACCAGAAATGTCTCCTATTCTTCAAACTGCGTTTCAAAATGGTCTTTCCCATTCTTTGATTAACGTCGGGCGATTACCAACAGTTTATGATGCCATCTATCGTGCTGTTCTCAGCCATAATATGTCACCTTCTGTCTCACAGCGCCTTATTCGTCTGCTCGCAACCAATATTGACATGAAAAGCCGCATCACACCAACCGATCAGCTTGAAATATTTTATGCTGTACCTAAAGAAAACAGCAATGAAAAAGACAAAAAAAGCACACAAAATGAGCAACAGAGCCAAAACACTCAAGCCCCCCCCATTCATCAAGAAACACCCATTAATAATGTAGATCCTGAAATTCGCTATATCAGTGCCACTTTTGGTAATGTAACCTATAAATATTATCGTTATCAATCTAAAGATGGCAGTGTTGATTATTATGATTCAGAAGGAAAAAGTTCAAAGCCTTTTCTGCTCCGCAAACCTACTCCAAATGGCACTTTCGGCTCACCCTTTGGACCACGCAAACACCCTATTTTAGGCTATGTGCGCATGCATACTGGGGTCGATTGGGTCGCACCAAAAGGATCACCCATCATTGCCGTTGGTGATGGTGTTGTAACCAAAGTGGGTGTAACCAGTGGCTATGGAAACCAGGTAGTTATTCAACATGCCAATGGTTATGTCAGCAGTTATGCTCATCAAAATAATTACGCACCAGGCATTAAACCAGGGATAAAAGTCCGGCAAGGGCAAGTAATTGGATATGTTGGATCAACTGGGCTTGCAACGGGGCCTCATTGTCATTTTGAAATTATTGTTAACGGCACAAAAGTTGACCCCATGCGCATCCGCATACCCAACAGTAAAGAATTGCTCAATCAAGATTTGCAAACATTCTTGCAAGAAAAACGCAATATTGATTCTTTAATCAACAGCGCCACAAAATCAACCAATGATTCTTAAATCAGACTTTAGATTCCAATGATCAGAAAAGCACTTAAAAACA
Organism: Bartonella capreoli; assembly: GCF_902813205.1. Lineage (NCBI taxonomy): Bacteria > Pseudomonadati > Pseudomonadota > Alphaproteobacteria > Hyphomicrobiales > Bartonellaceae > Bartonella > Bartonella capreoli. The sequence goes on along the minus strand of NZ_CADDZX010000001.1, from coordinate 468,866 downwards.
CATAAAGGGAAATATTTTAAACCCACAAAAAGCAACGCTTGACTTTCCCTTATACAAAAAAACAACACAAATAAAAAAGCAACATAAAGGAGAGAGGAACCATTTTAATAGCGCTTTTAAGAGACAGGTGATGAATCATTTGCGCTACGGGTTTTTAGTTTTGGCAAAGGAATGATCACCTTTGTTCCACCTAAATCAGATGTTTTAAACGATGGTTTTTCACCAAACTGCATACAAAGTTGTTCGATAACCACGCGACCAAGGCCTGCTTTTTCCCCTAAATTTTGACTGTTGATGCCCACACCATCATCTTCAACAATCAAGATCATTTGATCATTATCTTGGGGGATAAAAGAAACATAAATATTTCCACACCGTTGATCGGGGAAAGCATGTTTTAAAGCATTTGTCAGCAATTCACCAAGAATAATTCCAAGTGTTGTAGCATCTCTTGATGATAATTGACATTCTTTGAAATCTGTATGAATGGTGATATTTTCGCGCAATTCAAGGGGCACCGCCAATTCAACATCATGAACAACTGAACTTAAGAATTCGGCCACTAAAGTTGTCTCCATATCATCACACAAACGCAAACGTCGGTGTGCAGTAGAGATTGTTTGAATACGATCGCGTGCAGCACCAAGAACAGAACGCACTTCTTTATTTTTGCTTCGATTTAATTGCAACGCAAGCAAAGAAGACACTGTACTGAGCGAATTTCCAATACGGTGACTTGCATCTTGCAGAAGCATTTCAACACGCTGGCGTTCTTTTTCAGCATGGTTGCGTGCCTTTTCCAATTCCTGTGTTCGCTCTTTCACACGTGCTTCAAGAGCAGCATTTTCGCTATGAAGTAACAATTGATATGTTTTTAAGTAACGAACATCACGACGAAACCGATTAATCACAAAATAAGCTGAAACAAAAGTGCTAACAACAGCAACAATTGCTGCCAATGTTAAAGCAGCACGCATCATAGCTATGTCTTTGCGTTGTTTTTGCCGTGTAGCATTATCACCATTGATAAAATTTGTCATTAACTGAGCTAAACGTGCAACTTGGAGTTTTGAAATTTCAGGAGAAGATGGCAGCCTAACTGATGGATCGGTAAAAGAATCGAGAGAAACCATATGCGCAATCATAATAGCTTTACGCGCTTCGACTTCTTTTTTAAAAGCGCTAAACCATTCATACCATTGCGGCTTGGAATAGACAATAAGACTGGCGTAATCAAGAATATCATCAAGATCACGAACTGCATTTGTAAAGTGAGTTTTATCTTCCTCCCTGTGGCTACTTTCATAGCGACGGTCCGCTGCCGCCATATCAACCAAATTAATCAATACCAAATCAGCTTGTTCTCGCAATTGTGAACTTGTATTCAACCGTGCAACTTCCCGATCCACTGCGTTGGATAACAACATAATAAAAATCGCGGCTAAAAAAGCCATCAAAAGAGAGATGATAATTGCTACCCACCGCCAACGTGTAATCGTTGAACCAGAAGAAGATATTTGAGGAAGAAAATCCGTCTGTGTTGTCATAGAATTTCCATCAATAAACCTGACAATCATCATTCTTCAGTGTATAGGAGAAGGGTTTTCCTGATCATTGATATAAAAACCCTGGCAGATACCTGGTGTAGGCTTTTTTTATTTTTCCCAAAAATGCAGGCTAAATCGTTTAGAAGATCCTCCAAGTGATGATTTCCTGTAAAAGTTGTAATGGAAAGACAAAAAACAAAGCTTTTAACCATCATGGTGACGCTCTTTAACTATTAAATGAGCACAATGTACTTCCAGCCGAATAAGCATCGGGGCCATAATCGGATTCACCATCTACCTTGAGAAGTTCTTGCAAACGATTGCGCGCTCTGCTGACACGGCTTTTAATTGTCCCCACAGCACAATCACAAATAGCTGCAGCATCTTCATATGAAAAACCAGACGCACCAATTAAAATAATCGCTTCTTTCTGATCAGCAGAAAGCATGTCTAAGGCCTTTTTAAAATCTTGCAAATCCAACGATCCATATTGAGCAGGATGAACAGCTACATTTTTAGACAAAAGACCATCACTGTCTTGAACCTCTCTACCTCTTTTGCGCATCTGACTGTAAAATTCATTACGCAAAATGGTAAAAAGCCAAGCTTTGATATTCGTACCCATTTCAAAACTGTCTTGCTTAGCCCATGCTTTCATAATAGTGTCTTGAACAAGATCTTCTGCCTTATCGTGCTTGCCACTTAAAGAAATAGCAAAAGCACGCAACGCCGGCAGAACCAAAAGCAATTCTTGTTTAAAATTTTTCGTACCCGTCATCATAAAGGATCAAACCTCTTCTGCGCTGTTTAAAGAGGCGCGTTCTGCTTGATCCAATCTTTCCAAAAGTTCTAGAAAACGAACAGGAATAGCTTCTTCCTGAATCCCCATATAAAATTGGCGTAGTTTCAGAACAATCTCGCTATTAACGCCAAAAAGATTATCGCCAAGTGCAGAAGGATCGGTGAGATTTTTTTCACCACAGTCGTTCATTTTTCAGTCCCTTAACCCATATATTAACTCAAAGAAGATTTTTCTCTTCATGGTTGTAAATATAGTTGCGCTTAAAAAGTTCCATATGAGGGAAGGAACTTTTTCGTATGTTGGGAATTTTAATTTTCAAAAGCGCTTTTAAAGACAGAAGGAGTTATCAATCATGTCATTATCAATGCGTATTGCCCCACATCTTCCTTATCTTCGACGTTTTGCAAGGTCTGTTACAGGCAGCCAATCGTCTGGTGATGCTTATGTAGCAGCGATGTTGGAAGCGCTTATTACCGATATCTCCATTTTTCCACAAGCATCAAGCGATCGCATTGGAACCTATCGGCTTTTTTGTCACCTTTTTGATCAAACCACGCCCAATATCGCAGAGCCATTGCCTCAATTTGGTCTTGAACAAAAGGCAAATGCAAAATTATCGTATCTTACACCGCGTGCACGCCAAGCATTTTTGCTGATTGCTGTAGAAGGCTTTAATGAGCGTGAGGCAAGCGAGATTATGAATATTGATGCACAACAGTTTCATCAATTTCTCAACCAAGCATCTATTGATATTTCAGCACAAATAGCCACACAAATTATGATTATTGAAGACGAGCCCCTCATTGCGATGGACATTGAACAAATGGTGGCAAATCTTGGCCATCAAGTTGTAGGGATTGCACGCACCCGTGATGAAGCTGTTGTTATGTATCACCAAAAAAAACCTCGGATGGTTTTAGCCGATATTCAATTGGCAGATAATAGTTCAGGTATTGATGCGGTTAATGATATTTTGAAAAATGACCAAATACCTGTGATCTTTATCACTGCTTTTCCAGAAAGATTGCTGACAGGGGAACGTCCTGAACCGACTTTTTTGGTCACAAAACCCTTTAATCCTGATATGGTAAAAGCACTTATTTCACAGGCTTTATTTTTTCAAGAAAATGCTTCCAAAGCCGCATAATGGAAAGCAATATTTCAATTATGAGCATCAACCCTGTTTCTACTCTGCCTATGGACAGATCTCATCTCAGCGCCCTCATGCAGGCCATCCGCAGTGCTGATATTTGTGTTCTCTATCAGACAACAAATCTGATCCATTTATGGGCTGAAAACTTGCCTCAGCATTTGCACAATAAATGGCGAGTGGGATGTCGCGATAATGATTTTTTTTCACCCGATCTTGCCAATAATATGGAAACGATCAAATTGCAGGTCTTAGCCACTGGCAAAATGCAAACCATTGAAGTGCAATTTGAAGATATGGCAAAACAAGAAATTTGGTATAAATTCTCAATTGATTGTGACCGCAATGATCGTGGAGAAATTATCGGCGTGATCACCACGGGTGTTGAAATTTCAGGCTTGCGCCGACGCGAACAAGTATTGAAAATTTTGCTTAGAGAAGTCAGTCATCGTTCTAAAAATCTTTTGGCTATCATTCAAAGTATTGCTAGCCAAACTGCACGCTATACAGAATCGCTCCAGGTTTTTTTACGCAAATTCCAAGGGCGTCTGCATTCTCTTTCTCATTCTCAAGATCTCATTACCGATTCCAACTGGCGTGGAGCACAATTTCGTGAATTAGTACAATCGCAAGCTTTGGGGTATCTTGTGAAAGAAATAAAGCGATTTTCCATTGAAGGTGCTGACCCTTATCTCTTTCCAAATGCGGCTTTGCATATTGGTTTGGCTTTTCATGAACTCATTGTCAATTCACTCTCTTTTGGTGCCCTGTCGCAAGAAAGGGGAAGTGTGTCTGTGCGCTGTGAAATCCACACCAACACCAATAAACCAGCAAACCTCTTAATTATTTGGCATGAAAATTTTGAACCTGGAACCATTCTTTCTGAGCACAATAAAGCCTGTTTTGGCAGTACAGTTTTAGAAAAAATTGTTCCCATTTGCGTAAATGGATCAGCCTCTTTAAAAGTAACAGAAGAAGGAGTGGTTTATTGTTTATCTGTGCCTGATACTTATTTTGATCTTGATACGTTTTCTTAAAGAACATTTCAAACACAAAGAAATATACAAAGCCCCCTCACCATTCCCGACATGATGAATGACTTTGATGCCCATCAATATCCATTGCACCATTTTTGAAGCAAAAATTTAAAGTTTGCACTACCAGTTTCTTTAAATCAAATCGATACAACCAATCCTCTTGGCAATAAATTTATGCCATTAATTTACGCCATCACTCTCTTTAGAATAAATCGAGCTTTACTCATCTTTTGGAACAAACCAAATGTATAAGCGTTTAAGCTGCAAACCTCTCTTGTCAAAAGATTGCTTAAAGAAGCGATAAACATTTTTTCTAGAAAGTATTTTATGAACCCTATCGTTACCGTCCTGCTGCTTGTTTCATGTAACGATGATTTGAACAGCTGTTATTCCAATGACTCCATGGTGAAATTCTACCCAACAGCACAAATATGTGAGAAAGATATCATACCATCAATCAAAAAACTCACATCCGGGCAGCAAATTTTTGCTCAATGCACAAACATACCAATAAACTCAACTCAACAAAAAGTTACTCTTGTTTGGTCTGTTACAAGCCAAGGCAATTTCCTGCTTCAAAGTTTCCATAACAATAATAACGAGAAAACAGATCTTAAAACAAACGCCTTGTGACTTCTTTCTTGTTTTTTTAAAAACACTTATCCATTGTAAAAAAATCATTTAAAGCATAAATCCTTTACGCTTAAAAAGAACAATGGAAAAATGCACCATGACCTATAATAATACGCATGCTTTTCAAGAAAACCATAAAGAACCACACACCCTACCCCAAGATGAACCTTTAGATCCTGCAGTAGAACGGGTGAGAAAAAAACTCATACGTTTAATGATCATATCCATTTCAATTACAATCATTCTTATTCTTTTTGTGTTGGCAGGCGTAATCTATAAAATTATAACACCTGAAACAGCTTCCACACGAACAAAGCCTCTTGCCCTTCAAGGCGAGAACCTACCCTTTGCTCATCACACACTCTCACTGCCACCAAAAGCACAGATTATATCGCAAAGCCTGTCAGACCATCACATCGCACTAAGAGTTTTAATGCCAAACGGGCAAACACATTTCATGATTTATAATTATCGCACAGGTGCTCCTATTGCAAATCTCTCCGTGACAATGACACAAGAAACACCTCTCACAAAGCCTTTTCAAGCGCAATAAATCAACACAAACTTAGCCTTTTTCCCCCACTGAACGCGTTGGTGTTGTTTTGCGTCGACGTGGCTTTTTTGATGCCTCTTCACCAGATAAAGGAAGGGAAGAAACTTTTTTTGCAGATTCACTCCTTTTTTCAGAAAGTGCTGCTACTTGAAACAACTCACCAGAAGAGGACTCTTGAGTCTGAGTATGCCGACGTGACAAACGACGCGATTTTTTGGCAGCTTCATCCCCCTCTTCAGCAGTTCGTTTTTTTTGTTCAACAGTTTCAGTTAATTCAGAACTCTTGGCTTCTGGAGCATCAGATGAGCGTATATTTTTTTTGCTACCTTTTCGTCTTTCATTGTGTTTTTGTTGTTGCGTGTGCGTCACAGACTTTTCATCATTGCTATCATCTATTTTAATATTTTCAACACCTGTTTCTTCGCAGCTCTTCTCACCATTTTCATCACACTGAACTGGTTGACAACTATGTCCAACTGCTGCAAGGATAATACGTAAATAATGTTCAGCATGTTGCAGATAATTTTCTGACATAACGCGGTCACCAGCACCTTGTGCATCACGTGCAAGACTTATGTATTTATCAGCAATTTGCTGGGCATTACCACGAATTTTTACATCCGGTCCATTACTTTCATAATTACGGGACAATGGATTAGGGCCACGACGATTATTGTTATTATTACGATTGCGCACCCGTCTATTTTGCTGTGACCTCATATGTATCCCTTTTATACGTATTCCTTTTGGATTATATTTTTAATTGATTTTTCTCATCGCATTATTTCTTTAATAATGCTGATCATGTTTAAAATACGGTTATGAGACTATCCCCGTTTTATTTAACTTAAATGATATTGAATTGATATCATATCAAAAGCACATATTTTTTGAAAACCACCCAACACAGCAGGGAATATTTCAGCATAATTCCCAATTTTTCTGCCAATAAATAGAAACGTAACGATGTTCTCATAAAATTCCAAGTGTTTTTTTTAAAAAAGCTCATATTTCTTAAAAAAAGTGATCAATCTTGTGGAAAAAGAGTAAAAACAAGCATAGTTTTTTCTGATATTTTTTCTAATTTTTCTATTATCAACACTTCCCTTAAAGGCAGAACAAAACGCTGCTACTCCTACTCCTTGCAACCTTGCAAATGAGAGCGGAAGTTTAAGACAACAAGCCAAAAACCAACTTAATCACCTTAACCACAATATATCAAAAGACCTTCTTTAACCAATGATGTAAAGGTTACACTTTAAGCATATTAAGGCTTGTATCAATTTTCACACACCATATCACGGGTTGTAACACCCTTATAATTACAAGCATAATCAAGAATATCAAGAGCCAAATCAAATAAAGAAAAAAGCATTTCTCGCTTTCTACTTTCACTGTTCATTGGCGTTTTTATGTAAATTATTTCTTGAGTTGATACAAAGCTAAAGTATAGGTTTTTAGTACAAGCCGTCCGCTATGAATTTCCTACTTTCACCTAATTGATAACAGACCAAAAACTCCTCTAACTTTCTAGAGCTTTCTTTAAAATTATAACTTATTATATTGGCCTAACATAATAACTAATACCCGTTTTATGTCCCCCCCCATTATCCTTAAAAACTACCGTTACTGGTATCTTCAAAGTGAGTGCTGTTTTAGCCAAATCCAGAATGTTTTTTCCACCCGAATTGTCACACAACCAATCCCCTAACTGTTCATCACCTGGTTTTGATTCGGGTATGAATGATAACCTACAGACCCCTTTAGTATGAGCAATAATCGAATCTATAAAACCTGTTTCTGCATATGTCTCAGCAAAAGCTGTTCTTATCATCACAACCATCATGCTCAAAAACAGGAGTGTTTTTTGTTTAATTTTCATAATAATTTTCTTCATATACAATACAAGAAAATTGTTTTTTATTTCTTATGCAAGAACTATACTTACAATACTTATCTTGAGCCAAGAATAAAAACAACTACCTTAAGTATAGAGTATTGAGGTTTCCAAAATAACTCTTCTCCAAATTCCTGTGCTGATTTAATAGGAAAATAAGACGACCTTGATTTGCAATTAGCAAATTCAATCCATGTGCATTCTTCCCAAACTCAGTGCTCATCAAAAAACCAGCTCGTTAAAACCAACTCGTTGTGGTTGTGCACTTGATGATGAAAAACTTGCACATAATCGCTCATTGTAATCTGGATTGAGAATAAATGGATCAACATGCCCACAGGCTTACTCTTCCCCATCCAATAATTTGATTCCAATGAATAACACTGCAGCTACTTCTCGCTCCTCCAAATGTGGAAATATCCCCCTAACGGTGCATTAACATCAATAAATGAGGGGTAGCTTTAATATGATAAATATAACCATTATAATTAAGGTTACCATTAACCCAACTTATCGCGAACCCTAAAGAAGTTGTTGTTGCAACATAACCAAAGCCTGGCAGGCCAGTAGGCATTTCATACACATAAGTCCTATAGGCTCACGCACATGGATCCCATAAGTTGATATGTGGGGGTGATTGATTGGGCGATCCACCAATACCCTTAAGATAGAAACTACCAGCTTTTTTACATTTTTAAGGTGATCAATAGCTGCCCGATATAATTTACTTGTGCGTGAAATCTTCAATAACTTGTTATGTATGCATCAGCTAACCAATAATGTTACTTAAGTAACACTTTCCTCACAAATCAAAATTCTTAATGGAACTCTTGAATTGTGTTATAATTGTGATCACTATATAATGTGGTTTAATCAGTGATTCATAATAAGACCTAGTACCCAATAAAATCATGACGCACACTGAAAATCAGCAGTGTTTTTTTATGTAAATTCTAGAGTGTTAAAAAGCGCACTTATAAAAACACACCTAAATGATGAAAAGCATAAGGGTTAAAATAAACAAGGGGAATAATTATCATGCTACAATGCAACACTCTTTTAGAAAAGAAGAGCGAGAGTAATGCTGTTCACCCCTCCCCTTGGGTTAAACTACCTGACAGAGAAAGTTTGTTTGAAAAGCGTGCACATCGTTTTATGCATTTAGCCACAACCAACCCCAATAAAGAGGATCTCTTATTTTGGGCTCATTTTTGCAATGCACAGCAACAATTAACAAACACATTGAAAGATTTTGCCACAGCACTTAGCCGTTTTACGATAGTGTCTACCCCTCCTTTTGATCGATCAAAAATATTGAACTTAGGATTTTATGATAGCGTTGTGCATAATTTTTTAAATCATATTTCAACCAGCGCACTACCTGTGAAATATCAAGAAGCTTTCAATAAAGCACAACAGCAGCAAGACCAATGGCGCTTATGGGGGCATGATCTGTTAAATCATCCGCTTTCTCACCAACATTTAGCAGAACATATTTTCATCACCGGTGCTTTGCAAATTATTTATTGCCTCACCTCTTCACAGCTTGATCCTCAAACATTGACACCACAACAAAATAACCTTTGCCCAGCCTGTGCAGGTACATACCTGGTCAACATCGTGGGGGACTGGAAAGGGGAAGAAAAACCACAGCTTTGTTCTTGCCTTTATTGTGGCACATTATGGCGCTCTGCACATTTTCAATGCACTATTTGTAACGCAGCACACAGCACATTTCACCATAAGTATGAAAAAGATTCAAAAAACATTCTACTAGACAACATTCTCATTGAAGCCTGTGAAGTGTGTAGACATGACTATAGCCAATTCAATCAACACGAAAATTCATCTCTCAATGTTTGTGCTCATGATAATGAACACACTCATCCCAGATTTTTTCTTGAAAATTCACCCTCATTTAAAGCAGAAGAACTCTAACCCTTTTAAAACTAAAAAGCACAAACGGTTAAGTGTTCCCCTTTTTTCAACCACCTCATTTGCATCAATAGAAAGTGTTCACCTTGCACCCCTTCATGGCCGTTGCACTATTACAGCTACCAAAAACTAAAGAAATCAAAACACCTAGCATCTTTTAAAAAGATTTTTATCCCAAAACAAACGCATCGCCTTGTAAAGAAATGGTCCACGTATTAGTGCACTTCCTAATACAAAAAGCCCAATAATCATTTTAAAAAGACAAGCCTCTTGCTTTTAATGTGTTTCAAGCTAACCTTTTTACTTAACTAATATTCTTTTAAACAAACATTCACTTACAGCATTATAAAAAATCAGCGACTCCCACTCACCACGCTTATCGCTTAAAATTAAGCAGCTTAAATTAAATTGAGCAATACTCCCGTTGGCTCATACATCTGCCTTTCATCGTATTGATCTGTTCTCAATTCTTCATGAAATAATCTAAAAATGATTGCGCACTTTACTACTATTTTCATCTTGTTCATTGATCAAACAATCTCGTAAGAGAAAATAATTTCCATCCCCTGGTCTGATCATTTTGATACATTTTTCCTTTGAGCTATCAGAGACCTTTTCCCACATTTCGCGAACTGTAAAATAGGCTTCACTTTCTGAACGCAAGCAACGTGAATAAACCTCACCCCTCATATCAGGCAGAACCGAAGCAGCAATTTCTTTACAATAAATGTACAAATCAAATTCCGGAATAACGAGCTTAACAGGCGCATGTTGTGGAATCTGTTTTACGGAAAAAAAGTGATTAGCAATTTTTTGAACCGCAAAATAAAAAATCAACAAACACAAAAAAAACGCAAAAAGAACAACAGCAATCTTACGATATGCTTTTCTACGATAATACCTTAACCTTGTGTGGATTTTTTTGTCCATGAACTGTCTGCCTTTAACTGACTATGGCAAATTTTAATCGATCATGGCAATTTTTGAACAGTAAATAGTGCGACGAGCATAACGATCCATAAAAATCCATGAACAATCAATAGCATTATGAATTGCCTTGCACCAAAAAGCAATCACTCGTTCTATCAAGCCACCGCCCTTTTCGTAATCAAAAAATCATAATCAAGAGGAGATAAAGCTTTAAATTATTCTGCAGCTCTTTTAAGTATTCTCAATCTTTTTTACTCAATCTTTAATAAAACAAGCGAGCACTCCTCATCTTCTTGTAGGACCCACTCTCTTTTTTAAAATGGCAAATATACATAAAGAATATATAAAACACTACTAAAGACATTGGTGCATATCCTTAAAACACTATAAAGATCAAAGATAGCCTGTCTTAAACACCATATCACCCTCACCCATCTAAATCAAATTCATCGTTTGTGCTATCTATGCTTTGCCACCATCTTTGCATTTAATCAAAATGGTTTGTACCCATAAATCCAGTGCGATAAAAACAGCTCTGTTTAAAGCAAATGTGCCGGCCTGTTAATGAGAGGTGGTTTCATCCAATCTGCGCAAAACAGTGGATCATTTATTTGGCACCCCACCAAGAAAACAAAAAAGAAAACGACAGACATGAAAGAAAGCGAAAAAACTTCATCATTGATTTTCTCACGTTTAAAAAGCCAACATGGTTTGGATAAGCATTTTTATCTGTTCAAAAGAGCGTTCATAAAAAAAGCCTCATACGAGGTAACAATACAAGCAACAACTAAGCTCTAATAGAATAACAAGGTCACAATTTTTCTTCTTTTATTCGAGAAAGATACACGAAAACACCTACCATCATCGCGATAATCATAATGGCTGCTAAAGCCCATTGTACAGGCCCATATCCGGTAAAAAGCCCCGTTAAACCTGAGAAGGCCCCAATAACTGGCGCTAGAAATTCTGCTGTCAAAATAGAAACACTACCTGTAGCTTCCACAGCTTGATAATTAGAACAAACATAAGCTCCTTTAGCCCACAATCCCGCTTCAGCAGCACGTCGGTGCACAAGACCCTGCAAGCGTTGCCCTTCTGATTTTGTCCACTTTTGCAATTCAGCCGGCACAGCTTCATAATCACCTTTATTGAGCTTTCTTAAAAGTGTAGAGTTACAAAAAGCGCTTGTTCCCACATTATAGCAAAAGGAAACAAGAGCTGCGAATTGCTCATCGGTCAAAGGCTGAGAAACCGCCCGTTCAACCGTTTGTTCAAATTGCGCTAAATCTTTTCGTAAAATGGCTTCTGCTTCATCTTTTGTGATCTTCATGCCCTCTTGTACAACGGGCGCACCCGCCTTGGTTGTGTGTCCATAACCAATTGTCCACACATCCATGGCATCTCGGTAGGCTTCCAAACGCAAACCTTCCCATTTTTTAATCAACGCTAACCCTTCGTCTGATATTGTCCGCATTTTTTAAATCCTTAAATTTCCCCCAGGCGTTAATGTGCACCACCTCAGATTGTTGGCCAACACACAATTGCCTTATGCCTTGCTTTTAGTGCCTCTGCTTCCATTGTCCTGAAGAATTGTTGTCAATTGTTCTTCTAAAGCACAAACACGCTGTAATAACTGTGCAGTAACTTGAGTATTCCGTTTATCCTCGCGCCTCATTTCTTGCTGCACATTTTTTAAAAGAGCATTTAAAGGAGCATGGCCCATTCTCCCACTTGCATAAAGAACCAAGCGAATATGTTCAGGATCATCAATATCAGCGATAGAAAATGGAAAAAGTGCCATTTCGTTCTCTCATCCTTTTAGTGCTAAAAACAACTCTTTTGGAAAATGCTTTAAATGCTCACAAACACAAACCAATCATCCAACCACTTAAGTCAAATAAGTCAGCCACCCAACCGTTCAAACAAACCAAAAACCCCTCAACCCAACTATTCAAACAAAAACATACATCCCTTCCTCTTTCGCAAAAAAAGGAAAAGAAGCCTCTAAAATACGAGCCTGTCATTTTATTAATAAGGTGTGATCCACCAATTTTCTTTTTCTGTACAGCTTAATTTAATGGAAATAGTGCGGTGAAGAATCTTCACATATTTGCAATATATTTTAAGTTCTCATGCCTTTATTCGGTTCTCATACCTTAATGGCGTAAACAACTGCAACATTGACAGGGCGTACTTCTGGACCACCTGTTTTATTGATTGTAAATGTGTGCGTGTGAGTACCCGCAGGCTTTGTCAAAACCCGCTTTTCATAACTATGATATCTGGGCAAAGAACTTCCTTTAGCCGCATCCACCGTGAAAATTTGTTCTGCAAATTCATGCTTATGCTCACCCGCACTATCAATTGTTCCTGTATGCGTATGAGATTTAATAGCATCATCTTGTTTGCTTCCTAAAACACGGTTTTTATCAATCCCTCTTTGACTATCAAGCCCACGTAAAAATATTCCACGTAAATCAGGTACATTGAACGTAGTGTTTTCATCACCACTGCCCCATGTTTCACCAATGACTGCAAAAAGACTTGCATAATCCTTGCGTGAATAAGCTTTACCATCACATAACAGCCACCCTTCAGGAATTTTTTCCATGGCAAAAGTCCCAATGAAACCTGATGGAAAACTACTTACTGGTTTTGGAGCAGCCGCAGGTGTGGGATTGGTTAAATACCACCCATCTTTATCTTCTCCATCAATACCACATTGATAAACAAGTTCATAAAGACCGTTTTTTCGAATCTCTCCGCCACTTAAAGGCACCAATCCATTTGATGTTACCTTATAAACAGGCTGAGCAGACAATTGATTTAACACAACACTTGTTGTTTTAGTATTAGCCCTTTGCGCCTTAAAGCGAACAACAATATCGTTCTGATAACCCTTAATAGGAGATTTAGTAACCAGATGAATAGATGTTTCATCCCCATCTTTCTGTGTGGTAAATTTTGCCTCAATTGTCCCGCCATTATCTGTTAAATATTCTCTAATACGTTGCATCATTGCACGTGCACTATCATTGACTGAGCTTGGTGGTTGTCCTTCTGCCCAGTTAATGATATCATCAGCACGTGCATTTTCGTGCGCAACCAGCGACCAATCATAAATCGAACTCATAGAGCTTGTCCTTCTTGCACCAAATCAATACCAGAAAAAAGGGAAGAGTGTTTACTTTCAGCTGGTGTAACTTTTTCCATCTCAAAGCCAATTTTATCATAATCGACATACAACAACTGTGTCTTGTCATCCACATGAACAGCATCAGGCTTCAAACGCACCAGATCTTGCGCCATCACCCCACGATAACGCTGAGGATCTCCTTTATAATTAAATTCATAAAGCGGGTAACCATTCTTCTCCCCCACCGATACGATATTGTCTTTAACTCTGGCATCAGAAAGGCCCATAATGCCACCAATTAATCCAAGCACTTGCTGTGCATCACGTAAAGGATCTTTGGTAACTGAAGGCACTGTCACACTGTGTCCTGTCTGAGTGCCGTAATTTCCAGCTGCTGTTGTGCCCACTTTGAGCAACTGTTGTAATCGATTCCACGCTTGATTGTCTTGTTCCATCCATTTTTCGCGCTCAACATCCAAAGCATGCTGGTTATTGGCATCTTGCACCATACCGCCCTTTAAAGCATTGCTTTGAGCATTACTTTGTCCTTGATAGAAGTTGTTTGCCGCATTAATCTGATTGTGCATAGCCTTATCAATCATCTGATTGGCATTCATCATATTGAGCACATCTTGATTATATTGTTGCGCTGCTGCATTTGTTGCCAAAGCCCCCAACTCGTCTGTTAACACACCAGTATGCGCTCCAGAACCATAACGCCCAGCGCCTGCCATAGACTGATTAACAGCATCAGAAGTTTTAGAAAGCGCATTATCTAGCGCATCATTAAATTTGCTGTTGTTGCCAATCCAACCACCACTTGCCATATTGCTAAGATTTTGTTGACTTTGAGTGGGGCTATTTAACCACTGATTGATCGTCGGATTGTTAAACTGGTTTGCAGCATTTCCCAACCCCTGGATAGCATTGAGCGTTGTACCACTCAAACCGGCATGGCGGTCACCTTCATAAACATTTCCTCCAATACCTTGATTATACAAATCAAGAGCATCAGAACTTGCTTGTTGCAAAATACCTTGCGCCCATATCGGTGGAGCATTTTTCTGTGTTGTTGTTTGAACTTGAGGGGTTTTTCGTCTACTCATGGGGTGAGAACCTTTCTATAATGAATAAGATTGATAGCATGTCCATGTTGGCCAAGCATTTTAGACCACCCAAACCTTCCCATAGTCAGCATTTCATCAGCGTGAATTGTTCGAGCCCATTTTTCAACCTGATCAATTAATTTGACCAATTTCAGCCCGCCCTTTCCAGCCAGGTCTAAAATGACAACGCGTTTTTTCCCAGTGTGCGTCATTTCAATTTTAGTAATCGCAAAAGCACTAAATTGAGTTTCATTTTTTAAGATCAACCATAATTGTGCTTGTCCACCAGCAATCTCTTTTGCAATAGTGTCCAAACACACATCATCGGGAAACCGCTTGGCATATTTTTGCATTGCCGCATTAATAGCCTCTTGATAAAGGGCTATTTTTTCCCACGGCCATTGATTTGTAAGATGAATAGAATACAAATTTTGACTGTCTTGTTGAGCAGTTACATTTTGAGCTTTTGCACCCTTTTGGCAGTCAATCTCAACATCTTTTTGTTCAACTGCCTTCACCATTTGTTGCACTTTTCTCCAACATCTTCTGCCCATCCATCCGCTCCCGCATTCTTGTCTGCCTACTCACCAATCCCCTACTTTCCTACCCGTCAGCTCCTTACTCACTCATCCGCATCTTTTGTTTGTCCACTCGCCAGCCCATTAATTACTTACTTGGTTCACTCACATTCTTGTTTAACAGCTCACCGCAGGCCAGCAGATTTTAACGCCACATCAAATCCGGTTATATGTGACCAGTTAGCCCCTTCAGGAATCCGCAACTTAAAGCGATAAAACCGCGCCCTCACACGACAACGAACCTGACCTGTATGAGAGGAAGGCTGCCGTTCTGGAAACCAAACAATTTTTTCCTCGATCGATTGGCGCAAACGCATCCCCACAGACACATAAAATTCTGTACTATTAACCTGGGGCATAATATTGCTCACACGGGTCATCACGCCACTTGTCTGTCCCATTTCTTGCGATGTCACCACACACGCCATTGGTTCACCAGAAAATGACCCAAGCCTGCCTTGTTGATCAAATGCACCAAGAACAGGCACTTCATTTTGCCAAACTTTACTGTCGAGAGAAAATGGTAAATCATCCAAACTATAAGAAACCCGATCAAGCCCTTCCAAGCTGTATCCAGCAGAAAAAACAGGCAAAATCATTGCAATGTTAACAGTCGCCACAGACCACTTTTGCAAGCCCCAATCATAAATCAGCAAAGTGCGTTCTTGCGTATTCTCATCAAGATCAATCATCCAATAAACACGTGTATAAACACCATCAATCGCAGACCACAAAATAGGTAGGCTACTTTGATTAATTCTTGTAATCATAGTCCGATCGACTTTTTCAAAGCCAATGGGTGTAATGTGTCCATCAATGGTAATTTGGTAAAATCCACCCTCATCAATAAAAAAAGCAAGATCACCTCGACACACAATTGATTCAGAAGTCTTTGCACCTCGTTTATCGTGGATCTTTTGAAAACTAAAAATAATCTTAGACCCAGGAATAAAGGACCCAGCATAAATAGCCGAACGCATAAAGATCAGTGGATTGGTCGTCTCTGTTGCCCCTTGCACATATCCACCATCAGGAAAATCTTGATAATCGCAGCTTTTTTTGCCTACAGTCCAAAATTCTGCATCATTTAACCCAGACCAATGCACACGTCGGGGGTGCTCAGTTAATTTCATCAAACAAACAAAATCACCCCAAACACGCACAATCCCAGCTTGTGGCGGGTTTCCTCCTAAATCTCTAAAAGTTTCATCATGATCAATATCAATAACCTGTGGTTTATCATTGGCATTAACAGCAATGACATAATCACCAAACAAAGCAAATGACCAAGGCGCATCGACATTAGCAAAATAAGTCTTTCCCTTTTGGCTAATGTCTTTCCACTGCATGCTTGTATTATCGAGAAGGTAGATTTTTTTTTCCGTCCCAATAATAATAGACACACCATTTTGTGTCCTCACAGCAATAGCGCCTAAAATCGTATCAGGGCAAGGCTGAGACAAAGGATTAAAGCTTGGCATAGGAATATAAGACCCATCAGCAGGCAGCACATTGACAAGCTCATCAGTAAAAAGACCATTAATATCAGCAATATCAGGTCTATATTCAGCAACTGAAAAAAAAGCCATTTAAAACCCCATAAACCCAATCATCTAAACCTCACAATCCTTAAAACCCACAGCCATCAAAACTTTCGCCAAGCACTCAAATCCAAGCACTCAAATCCAAGCATCTAAACCTTAAGCATCTAAAACCCTGTCGGCACAATTTGTGAGCAACCCTTTCGACGCGATGTTTCATAACGCAAAATCTGAAGCTGTTCTTGAAAATCGCCCAAAGAAACAGCAGCACATTCAGGATCTTTAAGGATATTTTTATAAAGTTCGTATTTTGCCCGCGCTTTAATAAAATCAAAGGCATGAACAAACCAAGGATGATCTTCCCCCTCCATACCCCCTTCAACAAAACGCAAAGCACTATAGGAAAGACGAACTGTTCCAACAGTCTCAGGTGTCGGAAAGAGACCTATTTTGCGCTGACAATAAGTATAAAAAACAGGCATCCCCTGCGGTGAGTTGGACCCATAATCTTTTTGCAACGTCTTAGCAGTTTTATAGATAAGTTGTGTTCGTGTTGCACCACCATGTTCTAAAAACACACCTTCAAGAGCCTCTACTGTTTTAATTAAGCCCTCCACCGTCTTAATCGAAACATCGTCTTCTTGCCCATACCACGTTTGCCCACTTTGTGTTTTGAAAGTCACCTCTTTATGCTCATTAAAGAAAAAAGGCTCCCGTTCACATATGCGCAAAGCAGCACAAATGGAATCATAAATTTGAACACAATATTCACCCGTTGTATCATCAATCTCATCTTGAATAAGCTCAACCATGCGAGAAAAAGTTGTTGCACAACCTGATTTGAAGTCAAAAGAATGAGTATCGACAGCTGGAATAGTCATTGGCATAAACAATCTCTTTATACGTGTTATCTTCTCCCCCAACAAAATGCTCTGTTGGGAAAGAACATGTCAAAAACGCCCTTAAATACCCCAAATAGGTGCATAAAGCGGCGCCCTCACTTTAAAAAAGCCTCTCAATAAGGTGCGCCTTCACCTTTCAAACAGGTGTAAAACAGCCTCACAAGGCCACTTTAATAGACGCACCCGAAGCCTCATCAAATAAGCACAAGGCTAATCTTAAAGGCTTCAAGCAGGTTCTAAATAACCTCAAACAGGTTCTGAATAAGTTGAAATAACAATCGTCGCGAAATCCTGCTTCCCTTGGGAGCTTCCTGGCAAATGAAATACAGGTTTTTTCATCCCAATAATCGTTTTGGCAGCCACACCAAACTCACGTTCATAGTCAAAAAGCTCTTCTACCAATTTATAGCGTGTGGCCCCACGGTCTTTACCAAAAGCAATAACAGCACTTTGCGCCCCAAGCAAAACAGCACGGCGTGTATTCTCAGCAAATTCATTATTTAAAGCTTTCTTTACACCTGCTGTCACATGTGCAGCTTCACGCAAAATAACGCCATTATACATGCCAAGTGACCCATTATAGATAGGGTTCTTCATGCGGCTTCCACTATAAATCGCTTTGGTAATATCAAGCCACTGACCAGGCTCTGTATTGGTGCGCAATTGTGTCACTTGTGTTGGGTGAAGATACATCACATAAACACTTTCCCCATCAACACGCACCGGTCTAATTTTTGGCATTGCAAGCTTAGCGCGTTCAACCGCTTGATCGATCAATTTCAGATTAAACACATCATCTTTTTTTAAATCCTCATCTCTCTCTTTCCCATTAGGGCGTATTATGCGTTGATCGGTTGGAGCAGTTGGCTTGTTAAACCCATAATGGACAGGCTTTAATTTAAACTCTTGTCCTTCAAACTCTATCCTTTCTGCCGAATACCCGCACACCTGAATGAAAAACATCATGCTTAAACGGTCAGCATACCAATCAACCAAGGCATTTTTAGCTTCTGCGCGTAAATTATATAAGACGCGTTGCTGATCAATTGTTCCTTCATTTCTAACACGCACAGCATGAGAAAGTTCATTAATAACCAAGCGATCGTTTGTAAATTTCAAGGCCTCTTCTTTGCCTTCAAGTTCCTCCCCTTCACTAACACCTTCACCAAACAAATGCATACGCAAACCAAAAGTAATGGAATCACCACCTGCCTTAGTAGTCTCATCTTTCAATTGTATGATGCTATTGGAATCTCTCCCAATTAATGGAGCAATGGAAGTCGCTTTTGAAATTTCCCGATTAAGTAATTTGGACCATGCTTTTACAGCCAATGCGTTATTGACGTTGATACTAGTTACAGCCATTATTTCCTCTTATAGTCTTGATTAAAAATCCGGCCAAAAAGCCGGTTGCCGAATGTTCCCCCTATCTGATAACCAGATGCCTGATAACCAGAACAGCGGTCACTTAATGATGCGTTGTGTTTTTTGGCAGATTTGTGCCTCCCTTTTTTAAAGATCCACATCACCCATTAAACGATTAAAAGCAGCTTTATTGTTGGGATCATCAATCCAAATGCTAAACTCTGCCTCAGACATTTTGTCGAGCATTTCCAAAGACATAGGGCCTTTTGGATTTAAACCATTATAAGCAGAAAGTGTACGTGCAGAATTTTGCCTTTCCTGCACATGCTCAACAACATTTTGCATAGGGGCAACAGTGTTAACAGTGTTGCCTTGCTTGTTTGTATATCCCATATTGTGCGCAATAGAGTAGATCACTTGCGCAGGGTTTTGTTTGTTTTGCGCACAATCACGCAAAATCTGCTTCAACTCATTACCAATCAATGTATCAATAACTTTGGGATCGGCTCTTTCAGGGTAGAGAGAAGCGCAAGAAGCCAGCTGTTTTGCGCGCATATCATAAACAAAATCAGCAGCTTGATCAAAATCATGATGCTTGTGCTTAATAGTCGCAACAGACTGATTAAAAAAGGAACGCAGCTGCTCTGCCTCTGAGGGGGCAGAGGTGTTTTTGTCGTCTTGCGCTTGCACCAATTCCTGTTGTGTTTGATCCTGCTGTGTCTGAGTTTTTTTCCCCAGCCATTGTACATAACCCATAAAATCTGCATTGGGGTCTGGCTGCACTTCATCACCCTGAAGTTTTGGTGCTTCTTGAGAAACTTCACCTTTTTTAGAATTATCATCAAAAGATATGCTCTCGTTTTCCCCTATCGCTTCACCCTCTCCATTTTCTTGAAGAGAATCTTGTACGAGTTGGTTTTGCTCTTCTGGTGTTAATATTTCTTCATCCATTGTGCTAACCTTCTTTCTTCAATAATGCTTGCTTCTCAAATAATGCTTGTAATGCCGGCTTCTCAGGCAATGCTTCTAAAAACAATGCCCTTCTTCTTAAAACAATAAGGTGTGCCTCTGCCTTTCCCTATCGCTTCACTCTCTCCACTTATCTTTCAAGAAAACCCCGCATGCGTTTATCCTTCTCTTTTCCAGCCTCAACGCTCCCCCTCCCTAACTTCAACGCCTCTTCATCCTCTCAAAACAACACCTTCTCATCTTCCAGCCACAATGCCCCCTCATTCCTCAAACACAAACGCTTCCTCATCCAGTGTCCTCATCCACTGTACCAGCTCTTGCCTCACACGAATGATCTCTCCTTAAAACAATGCTCTTTCCCCACACGCATGCCCCTACTAAATAGCCTCTCCCAGGCAATAGGCCTTCATTCCCTTAAAACAACGTCCCCTCATCTTCCAGCCACAAACACCTCTTCATCCCTCAAGACACAAACGCCTCCTCACCCAGTGTGCCCCTCCCCTTTAAGACAACACCTTTCTTCTCAACAAAACCTCACCCATCACCCCCAAACAATAAAACGAGTAATAATGGGCAATGAAGACACATTTCTTACCCATTAGGAAGTTTGTTGGGCATTTTGCGCCATACGCAAAAGAGCTTGGATCGCTTGCTTTGTCTCTTGTGCACTCCCATCCTGTGTCCCAACTTGTTGGTCACTTTGCAATTGCCCCTGCTGCTGCCCAGCTTTTGTAGCAATTTTGTGAATGAGCGATGCCGGCAAAGGTGAATAGCGTAACAAATCGAGCATAATATCTGGTGTTGCAAAATTTTGCATCAAAGGAAGCAACTGCGTAATCACAGCAAAGGTACGCTCTTTTTCATTGGGGCTTGTTGGAGCATCATCCACCACAATATCATATTCTAAACTCGTCATGACTTCGCGTGTCAGCGGAACATACTGCGCATTTTCTTCCCCAGCAATGCGCACCAATCGCCCATCAGAGAGATAATTTTGAATAAGATAAAGAATAATTTTTCCCTGTCGCTGTCGATAGCGTCGCAAACCATCAAAGAAGGATGCCAACAAATTAAGCGATGATTGACGACGTTGTTCTTCAAGAACGCCCGGTTGGTTTACCGCACGTGTTCCAACAAATTCCGCAGACAACCCTGTAACTTGAGAAATAGCCCCCTTTGCTTCATTAAAAAGCTGAAAAAAACCGTTGGGAAATTGCCCAGCAGGTTTTGGCTGTATTCTTCCACTAGCCAAAGCACCACTTTTAAGCCACGTAATACTATCAGCCCTTGCCCAGCTTTCCATAGCTTGGCGATCGTCATCAAAAGCATCTCTTTCAGCCATCACCCCACCTTTGGATTGGCTATTGAGCAAATGCATTACTTGACTAAAATACTTATTAGCCCACCGTTGTGGATCTTTTGCAGGTTTTACAACCCCGTAAAAATGTCGACTGAATTTATCAAAATAGCCCGTAATGCACTCCCATCCCAATTGATTAGATGGCACCAATGGCTTATCAGGGGCTTCAAGCAATCTTTTGCCCAAAAAAGCACGTTTAACAACTTTTTTCGTCAATCTTGTTGCTTGGATATGCGGATTATTTTTACGCAAAAATTGAAAATCTTCCTCAGAATAATCAATATATTGCCCAGTTTCTAAATTGAGAACTTTATAATAAACCTCACGTTCAAACCACCGACATTCAGCCAGCGTCACCATTGTGCGCTCATGATAGCTAAATTCATCGTCGATTGTATCTTCATAACTTTGTGCACCACTTCTACTTGAGCGTGTTGAAACAAGGTGGTGTGCCCAATCGGCGTGCAGATCACTCCAATGAACATCGGGAAACATTTCTTGCGCAATCTCTAAAGGCTTCTCATCAATATACCATAGACGCTGCGCATCAATAAGATTAGGCTTAACAGCACTTGCATCCCATACCATTTTCATAGGATCCAAGCGCGCAATTACAGGTTTTCCATTAGGATCATCTTCATAATCAAGCCGCGTATCAGTCCAACCCATTCCGCAAATAATAGCATCTTGAAAAGCATCCGAATCCTCATATTCCCCATCAGCCTCATCACGAAACCATTCAGCAGCTCCCGTTAAGATCTGATTGGCCAGAGCTGCTCCTGGTTGCCGAGGAATAAATTGAACCTGTCGTTTATTGTTGCGCTCAGCCCCAATTACAGCATTCACCAAAGGAGCAATGCGGTTAAAAGTCATCACCGGTCTATTGTGTTCTCGCAACACAGCAAGATCTTGCTCATTCCATTGGCGCCCATTATAAAAGTCATAATCTTCTTGAGCGTTTTTTCGCCACTGTTCGACATGGGCAATATCTTCCTGATACCAGGCAACAAGCTTTTTAAACAGTGCCTGATGTTGAAGCGTATCGATCGGATCGATGAAAGATGTCTGTTGGTCCATTAAAAAATCACCCATAATATTAAAAACCCATCCACGATGGTAAATTCACTTACAATGTGCAAAACCCCGCACAAACCTTATCCCCTCACAAACTCAAATCCCACCTTCACGGTTTTTTCCCTTCGTGGTCTTCACTCCCTTAATATCGTTCAAAACACCCATGTGCTTCAAAACAGCTACAAGCTTTAAAAGCCACCCAATACACCCACGAACTTTCATATCCTCAATTCCTCTCACAACCTCAAACTCTTCTCCCAACCTTAATCCTTCTTCCCAGCCTCAATTTCCCATGCACTCAAATCCTACCTACTCTTCACACGGGTTTCCCCCTTACAAACTCACATCTCACCTTCACGCTTACTCCCCTCGCGGCCATTCTCATCCCTCTCACAAGCTTTCACCTCTCATACACTTCAAACCCCCATGAAACCCCTCAAGCCACCCAATACATCCACGAACCCTCATATCCTTAATCCCTCTCATATGCTCAAACTCTTCTCCCGGCCTTAATCCTTCTTCCCAGCCTCAATTTCCCATGCGCTCAAATCCCACCTACTCTTCACACGGGTTTCCCCCTCATAAACTTAAATCTCACCCTCACGCTTACTCCCCTCGCGGCCATTCTCATCCCTCTTACAAGCTTTCACCCTTCATACGCTTCAAACCCCCATGAGCCTGAGCCCCCTCAAGCCACCCAATACATCCACGAACCCTCATATCCTCAATTCCTCTCACAGCCTCAAACTCTTCTCCCAACCTTAATCCTTCTTCCCAGCCTCAATTTCCCATGCGCTCAAATCCCACCTACTCTTCACACGGGTTTCCCCCTCACAAACTCAAATCTCACCTTCACGCTTACTCCCCTCGCGGACATTCTCACCTCTCTCACAAGCTTTCACCCTTCATACGCTTCAACCCCCCATGAAACCCCACAAACCACCCATGGCATTTCAAAGCATCTATGCGCTCAAAAAGCCATCCACGAAGTTGAAGAACTCTGAGAAGAACGATAAACATTTTTTCGCGGCTGGATATTGGGCTGTTCATAAGCAACACACATCAACCCAAAACTATCAGCCCCATGGCTTGCCCAATCATGTTCAGCTCCCAAACCAATATTACGCTGTTCGTCGCGCTTTTCATGGTACCACGCAAGTGCTTTTCGTCCTGCTGTTGTCGTATCACGATTAAACCATATAGCTGGAAATAAACGCCTCACAGCTTCAATACGCATTTTGACAGCACCCACTCCTTGGTTTGGAATAATTTTGGTCTGAAAACCAGCGTGTTGGAGAGCACTTTCAAAACTAACATTACAAACACGATCTTTTGTCGCCCCATCATGGGGCAAAACCATTAAAGCCTTGTCATATCCCCTTTGGCACATCCATCCAATATGTTCAGACAAAGGTTGCCCTTGTGCTTCATAATAATCGAGAACACGGATCTCGCGCCCAATAAATTGCGCAACCCACAAAGCCGTCGCATCAGCCTTTGCTCCCGTTCCACCAATATCCCAAAAGATCTTGATCTGAATGAGCGGGTCACGCGGCACATGAGTAATACGTCCTTCCTGCTCAGCCTCAAGCAATAATTTTTGATAATATGCCCCTTGCACAGCTTGTAAATATTCTCCTTCCCAAATATGATTGTACTGCTCAGGCCTTTGCGTGAAATCAGCTTCCCTGGCACGATTGAGCCTATCAGGAAATTGAGGATTATCCCTCCAATTAATTTCAGCTCCCTTGATATGAGGGTCCTTCACAGCACGAAATCGCTTTTCAACAGGGGCATTCTCGCGTAAAGGGTTCCACGTAACCCATAATTCACAATGCCAATTTTCCCCTTCTTCTCGTAAAGTTGGAATCAATGTTTGCCAAGCAGCCTCAGTAACAGGCTCAGCCTCATCAACCCAACAAAGCAGAATGCGCCCCATTGATTTAATGCTTGCAATATTGCGATCTAAACCAGCAAATGCATAAACAATACATCCATCTTTTGATCTAACGTATTTATCACCAATCTCATAATAGTCTCTCAAGAAACTGTAAGATTCAATAGCGCGTTTAATTTCTTCTAGCGAACTTTCATTCAGCGAATTTTGGAACTGTCTTGCACATAAAATAATGCCTCTTTCCCCTGCCTTTCCATGCCGATATCCAACCACAGCCGACATCAGGGCAAAAGAGCGTGTTTTACCAGATCCACGTCCTCCCCAAGCAGCACGCACATCAGCCTGACCAGAAAAAACAGGAATCAATTTTGGAATAAGAGCAATTTGAACAGTCGTCATTACGAGATATCATTGTAACATTATGAGAATAAGCCAACCCCACAGCAGATCAAGCACAATACCATCCATCCTCTCACCAACTTACAGCAACACTTCCCCCATCATGGTGAGCATCCTCACCACACGGGGGGTCTCTCCTCACCACACAAACCTTTCCACCGCACAAACCTTCATCAGCCACACCAGAGCCTTTTTGCCACACAAGCTCTCTAGCTATCACACAGCCCCCTCACCACATGGCCTTCCTCACTATGCCATACAGCCCCTCTCTACTGCATACAGCCCCTCTCCACTGCACGCACGCTTCCTCCAACACCACACACAATCCCTCACCAACTTACAGCAAAACTTCCCCCGCCACGCGAGCCCTTTTCACAAAAACCTCTCACCCCTACAGCCAAACTGGCTGCACCGAAAAATCACTGCTCCCCCATCAACCAAGAGCTCCACATAAAAAAAACAGAACTCAGTGCTAAAATGCACAAGAAACTGAACACAAACCCACAGCCAACACTCCCCCCACAACCAATAGAGCAAAAATTTTTAGAATGTCATACATCAAAAACAGATGTCTTATGATCATCCGTTATTGCAGCTTTAGGAGCCACCGGCACAATTTCAACACGCGACACTGTCTTAACATCACTGCCTCCTTCCCCACTTACTTGCAAAGGCAAAACCTTTGCTAAAAGCGAGAAAAACGATACCGGATTATTAATCGCATGATATTCAAGATAAGACACCAAGCCATCACGGCCATAGTGATCTCCTGCTTGCGTAGCAGCCGCCAAAAGAGCATCTTTGAGTAATTTCGTGTTTTTATTCAATGCGCCTTTAGGCCGCCCTCTTCCACGCACAGGCACGCACTGTTCTTTCGTCACATTAACATTCCTTTATCGGCTATAAACAAATTTATCGCAGCCCCTCATAAACTCTAACACAAAGCCACTCATTCACCTGTTTTATGTAAAAAAGCTCGAAACCCAACCAATCAAAATCAGTAAGCGCTCTAATGTCTCCAAACAAAAAGAACTCCATAACCTCTAAATCAAGGACTTCCCACAATAAAGAATGGGCACCACCCAACCACAAAAAGCCTCTCTCATTTCATGCTGCCAAACACATCGTATCAACCACACGCCCCACTAATAACAATACGATTTCCCCACAAAGAAATAACCACGCATGAAAAAGTAAAAAATCTCCCCTCTCAAGGCATCTTACGCCCAAAGACCTGTAAAACCACTCCAGTCACTCTTCCTCATTAATCCCACCACGACAATAATCTCCCCATAAATCCACAGAAGATACACTCAAATGACAAGTAAACAACACTTCCACCAGGGCGCAAAACCATCAGCACATCACAGAAAAGCTTGAGAAAACTGTAAGCTCTAAAACCGTGAGCAAAAACCCCACTCAAATAACAAGAAAACAACACTCACATCATGGCGCAAAACCATCAACCCATCACAGAAAAACTTGAGAAAATCGTAATCTCAATTACACGCAAAGTCGCGAGCAAAAACCCCACTCAAACAACAAGAAAAGCGCAAAACCTAATCAAAAAATGACACGCAAATTATAAAAACACGATAAATCTGAAATAAGCAAGAAAAGCTCTAAACACACCAGGCACAAACCCCAGACATAAGCCACTAAAACCTCTCTGGCCCGTCTGTCCCAAACACCTTCAAAAAGCTCTTAACTTATTTAAAAAAGCTCTCACTTTAAAAACTCTCATCACCCAAGTAACAAGCAATTGCAAGCAACTTCTCCCTCACAATTCACCCCTCAGCCCCTTCTCACAAGAAAGGCACAAAACTTACCTCCTCCCCTCACATCGTCAACACCTCTACATCGCCGGTAGTTTCCACACTCGCGATAACTCTTACATTATCAACATTTCACCGACACTTGTTCACTTATTCACCGTGTTCACTTGTTCACCGACATTTGTCATAAAATCATCATGTCTCATGAAATCTCGCCTATAATAGGGCACCACAATCACACCACACAACACCCCTGCGCGGCAGATACCATCCCCACGAAAACCTATTTTCAAACATTTATGGATGAGAGATACAATTGTGATTATGCTATAATAATATCAGTTTACGTTCACCTTGTCAACTCTTATTAACTTTTTCTCTTTTGATTCTAAACACTTGTGGGCTAACCCGTAATAGGGGAAAAAGCCAAACGATCACCAGTTTTTGTAATAGCAACTGTTGTTTCATCACCAATAGCCCCAAGCAAAATATCTTCAGCCAAAGGATCTTGAATTTCCTTTTGAATAATGCGCTTTAAAGGCCGTGCCCCATAAAGCGGGTCATAACCCTTATTTGCTAAAAATTCTTTTGCCTCTTGCTCGATCTGGACTGTAATTTTGCGCTCACCAAGCAAATTTTGTAAATGTTTGATCTGAATATCAACGATCGCTTCCATATCTTTACGTTGCAATCGCTCAAAGAGAATAATCTCATCAACTCGGTTTAAAAACTCAGGGCGAAACGCTGCTTTAACAATACGCATAACATCATCTCTAGCCGCATCGGTTGTTTGTCCTTCAGGTAGAGCGGTTAAAATATCAGCCCCAAGGTTAGAAGTCATAATGAGCAAAGTATTACGAAAATCAACTGTGCGTCCTTGGCTATCGGTTAAACGCCCTTCATCAAGCACTTGCAATAAGAGATTAAAAATATCAGGATGCGCTTTTTCAATTTCATCAAAAAGAATAACCTGATAAGGCCTGCGTCTTACAGCTTCTGTCAATACACCGCCTTCTTCATATCCAACATATCCAGGGGGCGCACCAATCAGCCGTGCACCGGCATGTTTTTCCATATATTCAGACATATCAATGCGCAGCATTGCATTAGAGTCTTGGAATAAAAAAGCCGCAAGTGCCTTTGTTAATTCGGTTTTTCCAACACCCGTTGGCCCTAAGAACATGAAAGACCCAATAGGCCGGTTGGGATCTTGCAATCCAGCACGGGCACGGCGCACAGCACGGGCCACAGCCTGAACAGCATCTTTTTGCCCCACAACACGTTGGCCGATCTCATCTTCCATACGTAACAACCGCTCACGTTCTGCCTCAAGCATCCGGTCAACAGGAACCCCCGTCCAGCGTGAAACAATCTGTGCCACATGTTCAGCCATCACAATTTCTTCAATCAAATTGTTGCGTTGCTCATCATTTTCAGCAGCACTTAGTTGCTTTTCAAGATCAGGAATCACACTATAGGCCAATTCCCCAGCTTGTTGAAATTGCCCATTGCGCTGTGCAATAGCCAAAGCATTTCGCGCCTCTTCAAGCCTTTTTTTCAAATCAGCAGCATGCCCCAATTTTTGCTTTTCAGCCTGCCAAGCTCGCGTCATTTCAAAAGACTGTTTTTCTAATGTATCAAGCTCAGCTTGCACCGTTTGCAAACGCTCTTTTGCCGTAGGGTCAACTTCCGTTTTCAAAGCTTCTCGCTCAATCTTTAACTGCAAAATTCGCCGATCAATATGATCAAGCTCTTCTGGCTTGGAATCAACCTGCATACGCAACCGCGCCGCAGCCTCATCAATAAGGTCAATCGCCTTATCAGGCAAGAAGCGATCCGTAATATACCGGTTTGAAAGGCGTGCAGCAGCAATCAAAGCACTATCAGCCAAGCGCACTTTGTGGTGTTGTTCGTATTTTTCTTTAATCCCACGTAAAATAGAAATCGTATCATCAAGTGTGGGCTCAGGCACAAAAACAGGCTGAAAACGGCGTGCTAAAGCCGCATCCTTTTCCACATATTTGCGATACTCCTCAAGCGTAGTCGCCCCAATACAGTGGAGCTCCCCCCGGGCTAAAGCAGGCTTAAGCAAATTAGAAGCATCCATAGGTCCGTCAGATTTCCCAGCACCAACAAGATTATGCAATTCATCAATAAACAAAATAATCTGCCCATTTTCAGCTTGCACATCTGCTAAAACGGCTTTTAAACGTTCTTCAAATTCACCGCGATATTTTGCCCCCGCAATCAGCGCCCCCATATCAAGCGCATAAAGATGTTTATCACGCAACGTTTCAGGGACATCCCCATTAACAATACGCAGTGCCAAACCTTCAACAATTGCAGTTTTTCCAACACCAGGCTCCCCAATCAAAACAGGGTTATTTTTAGTCCGGCGTGATAAAACCTGAATAGCCCGGCGAATTTCTTCTTCCCGACCAATAACAGGGTCAAGTTTTCCTTCACGTGCATCTTTTGTCAAATCGCGCGCATATTTTTCCAAGGCATCATACTGGCTTTCAGCATGCGCACTTGTTGCCGTTTTTCCCTTTCGCATCGCATTAATTGCTTGGTTAACAGCCTGTGGTGTCACCCCTGCGTTGGATAAAATATCGGCAGTTTTAGCCGCTTTCTCCATAACAAGCGCTTGCAACACACGCTCCACAGTCACAAACTGATCCCCGGCTTTTTGCGCCAAATCCTCAGCCATTTTTAAGACTTTCGCCAAAGGCTGCGACATATAGAGCTGGCCATTTCCACCTTGCACTTTAGGCAAAGCATTAAGCGCATCTTCAAGCGCATCTTTAAGCGCGGCCAAATTACCCCCAGCTTTTTGGATCAAAGAAATAGCCAAACCTTGACTATCCTCCAACAGTGCTTTCAACAAATGCTCAGGCATAAATTGCTGATGATCACAAGCAAGAGCACTACCTTGTGCTGTTTGTAGAAACATCTGCAGCTGTTCGCTATATTTGTCCACGTTCATTGTTTTTCCCTCTCTTGCACTCTCACATGCCTATCCCTAAAAACACCACTTAAAGAACTCTCTTTAAGGCCACACTCCAATTGTTCATACATACAATGACACTAAGCAATCACCCACTGTAACAAATGAACACACTGTAACCAAATTATCACACCTTAAAATATGGGTTCTCACAATAATCATGGCAAGAGGGAAATGTGCCAATCATGGCAAAAGGCGGGCAAATAACAAGTATAACAAAAAGAGAATAAGAAATAGCATTATTGAAAAACATGATAACACGCATAAGAAGTGCACTTTTTCTTAAGTGTTTTTTCTTTTTATATTTTTTCCCACACGCTTCTTTATTCTACAACATTCTACAACGCTTCTTTTATTCCAGCATACTTCTTTTAATCTACTCCATTTTTATTTTATTCAATTTTTACTCTACTCCACTCTATTCTCATTATCCTCATTCTATTCCACTTTATTCCACTTTCACGCCACTCTATTTCATTCAACTCCATCACTTTCACTTAACTCCGCTATAGTCGCTATAGTGATGTATATACTCCTCCATTAACAACTCCTTCATTAACAATTAACCGTGTAATTTTTTGCCAATCTTTTATTCTTCTTCATCTGTATTGTGCGGCGGTGGCGGTAAAATATAAGCACCTGAAAGCCACCGATTTAAATCAATTGCCCGGCATCGTGAAGAACAGAAAGGATAAGAATCCTGCTGTGACATTTTCCCGCATTCTGGACAAGGGCGCAATGGGCGCCGTGGTGTTGATTGTTCCTGCATCACTTCTCCTTTTTATAGATTTCCCTTCTCCTTATACATCATCCTCCTTCTTTTCACCTCCTCAAATTCATCCTCTCCAATCAAAACCCACAAGCACACACTCATACCACCCTCACACTCCACATCTCTCTTCTCCCTGCTTAAACCTACCCCACACATCATTCTCCCGCTTCCTCCTCCAAAGCCACCAGCACGTACACCACACCTCTCTAGCTCCCACCCCCTTCATCTACAACCCCTCTCCGGCTTTCACTACCTTCAATCAATCCCCGTCCTCTCATACTTTCCACCGCCCTCAACACCTCTCCCTCAAATATTCCCTTCACCCTACAGCGCATCCTCTTCTCATCCACAAACCCTCTCCACAACCTTTGCCACAGCACCCCCCTCTTGCACATCAATCTGCCCTCAAATCCACCCTCTTAGACCAAGCCCTCGGCATCTTTTTCCCAGCATTCCCATACACCTCCTAAACCTCCCCAAAAAACACCTCCACTTCTTCACACCATACTCTTTCTTAACATCCACTCCTTCCAATACTTCCCTTACCTGTAGATCATTTTCCTCCAAATCCACTTTCGCAACCCCACTCTCCAATCAAAGCCTCTTACACCATACAACGAACCCAACCCTTATCACCCAGCATTCCTCCACATTGATACAACCAACCCCCTCCTCATCTACAAACCCTCCTTACAACTTTGCCCCCAGCTCTCTCTCACTCACACTTTCCACCACCCCAAGCACCCCCCCGCATCATTCCCCTTTCAAACCTACCTCTCAAATCAAAGCCCCCAGTATCCCCCAGCACTCTCCCACCCTCACTGCCACTACCCCATACAAGCACTCAACGCTTCTCTCTCAACACTCCCTTCACCCTACAGTGCCTCCTCTTCTCACATTGTCCACCACCCCCAACCCCTCTTCATCCACAGATCCTCCCCTCGCAGCTCCCCTTCTCATCCACAAACCCTTCCTACAACCTTGCCCTCAGCACTCTCCCTCTCGCACATCAATCTGCCTCTAGATCAACCATCTCAAACCAAAGCCCCCGGCACCCCTCAGCATTCATTCCTCCACACTGATGCAACTAACCCACTCCACAGAGCACACCCCTCTTCACAACTTTGTCCCCAGCTCTCCCCCACTCCTATTATCCCACGCAAGCACTCAAAACTTCTTTCACAAATACTCTCTTCACCCCATAACCTCCTCATCATACCCCAACTCAAGCCTCTCCTTGCGCCCCCTCTCGCACATCAATCTGCCCTCAAATCCACCTTCTTAAACCAAGTCCCCGGTATCTCCCCAGTATTCCGCACACATTGATACAACCAACCCCCTTCTCATCCACAGATCCTCCCTACAACCTTGCCCTCAGCACTTTCCCACCCGCACTACCACTGCCTCACACAAAACGCACCCTTTCCTTCCTCATCCCCAACTCTCTCTCGCCCCTTCCTCCAACACCCTTCCACAATACAACAAACCCAACCCTCATCACCCAGCATTCACGGCACACCATTCCCCTTCTCATCCACAAACCCTTCCTACAACCCGCCCCAGCACTCTCCCACTCACACATCACTCTCCCTCTAGATCAACCATCTCAAACCAAAGCCCCCGGCATCCCCTCAGCATTCATTCCTCCACACTGATGCAACTAACCCGCTCCACAGAGCACACCCCTCTTCACAACTTTGTCCCCAGCTCTCCCCCACTCCTATTATCCCACGCAAGCACTCAAAACTTCTTTCACAAATACTCTCTTCACCCCATAACCTTCTCATCATACCCCAACTCAAGCCTCTCCTTGCGGCCCCCTCTCGCACATCAATCTGCCTTCAAACCTACCTCTCAAATCAAAGCCCCCAGTATCCCCTCAGCATTCATTCCTCCACACTGATGCAACTAACCCGCTCCACAGAGCACACCCCTCCCTACAACCTTACCCCAAAACCCTCACTGCCACTTACCCCACACAAGCGCTCAACGCTTCTCCCTCAAACACTCCCTTCGCCCTACAACACCTCCTCCTCATACCATATACCTCTAGCTCTCCCTCACTCACACACCTACCTCCCTTTTCCCTTTATTCCCACACATCACCTCCCTTTCGTGCACCACTCCCCACCACACAATACCTTCTTACCCCACACTACCACCCTTCTTTATGCTATCTAAGCAGCACCTTAGCCTCCTCATTTTTAAAGTATATTTTAAGCCCACTTGGAGAGAACAGGGTAATGATAAGATGTTAAGAGATCCATTGTTTGAGCCAATGGCAAACCAACCACATTGGAATAAGAACCAGAAATATTGGTAACAAAAGCCCCAGCTTTGCCTTGAATAGCATAACCACCAGCTTTTCCTTCCCATTCCTGGCAAGCTAGATAAGCCTCAATCATTGAAGGGGTCAAACATCGAAAACGAACACAACTTTTGACCAATTGAACAGTTTTCCTCCCACATTCGTTCACAACACAAATAGCACTATATACATTATGAGAACGCCCAGACAGAAAGCTCAAATATTCATAAGCTTCCTCTTTTCCACCAGGTTTAGGAAGAATAACACGCCCAACAGCAACAACAGTATCGGCAGCCAAAATCAGACATTTTTCCGATAACACAGCATGTTCGCTAACATGATCAGAACATAACATGCTTTCATAAGCTTTGAGCGCTTTTTCACATGCCAAGCGTTTAGCCAGATGAGCGGGATGCTCTTTTGGTTTTGGCGTTTCATCGATCACAGCCGCATAAACCCGGCTTGGATTAACACCAATTTGCGCCAAAAGTTCTAAACGACGTGGAGAAGCAGAAGCAAGTACCAAATCGATTTCCATAGCGAAAACCCCTTTCAGATTGCGTTAAAACGCATCACCTGACTTTACTTTGACACTCTTTCCCCTGCAAAAGGAATCTCTTAGAACCACCAGACCTTTTTAGCAACCATCAAACTTTATTGTGTGAACTTTATGCCACACCCCACTTTGCTTACGATCCGCTTTTCCCCCACAAACAACTTGGAATTTTTTTGAACACATGCACCAAATCGTTTTAAAGTTTCTGCATTTTTGAACAACTCTATGAACTTTTATTGAAGCAATTGGAAAAGTTTTGAGAAAGTAGCCCCTGCATCCCTTTATTTATAGCGATACGTAATACGTCCCTTTGTCAAATCATAAGGGGTCATTTCAACCATAATTTTATCACCAGCCAACACACGAATACGGTTTTTACGCATTCTTCCAGCGGTATGAGCAATAATTTCATGATCATTTTCTAGTTTCACGCGAAACATTGCATTAGGCAAGAGCTCGGTTACAATACCAGAAAACTCCAAAACTTCTTCTTTGGACATAAATAAAAGGCTTTCTTTATAATGAATTGATTGGATTTTATTTTACTGACTTTATTTTTATTTTACTGATTTTATAATGCAAATTTAATGTAAATTTATTGATTGCTTATACATCGCAAATTATTGGACGATACTCATATCGTATTTTTACGGTTTTGTGAACAGGGATTTAACATTTTCCTTTGCATTTATTAACAATCATGATCAAAACAGTGTTGATTTAGGGTTTTCTTACCTGTTTTAATTTAAGAGTTTTGATCTTAAAATCCCACTTTCATCGCTTTCTCCCGCCTCTTTCCAACATCCCCCCCTCGCACATCACTCTGCCTTCAGATCCACCCTTGCAAACCCACCCCCTCCAACCAAAGCCTCCCAGCATACACTCAACGCCCAGCACCTCTCTCCTAAACATCCCTATCATCCCTCCAGATCCATCCTCTCAAACCAAGCTCTCGGCATCTTCATCCCCAGCATCCCCATTCAACTAACACACCCAACCTTTTCCACAAAGCACGCCCTTCCTCTTATACTTTTCACCACCCCAACACCCCCCCTCACACATCACTCTGCCTCCTCATATCCCACAAGCACTCTCCATAACCTTGCCCCCAGCACTTTCCCACTCCACCAATGTATCCAACCTTCCCCACACAGCGCCCAACGTTTCTCTCCCAAACATCCCTATCACCCCTCCAGATCCATCCTCTCAAACCAAGCTCTCGGCATCTTCTCCCCAGCATCCCCCTTCAACTAACACACCCAACCTTTCCCACAAAGCACACCCTTTCCCTCTTCATCACCCAACTCTCTCCCACCTCTTTCTCCAACACTCTTCCACAACACAACAAACCCAGCCTCTCATCACTCAGCACCCCCTCTCACACATCACTCTACCTCCTCATATCCCAGACCTCTCCACAACCTTGCCCTCAGCACTCTCCCCCTCCACAAATGTATCCAACCTTCCCCCACACAGCGCCCACAACTCATACCCTCTAACAAAAGTCCCCGGCATATCCCCCCAGCATTTCTCTACACCAACGCATCTCCTTAAACTCACCCCAAAAACACCCCCACACTCCCATCACACACCGTGCATACTGCCATCACCCAATAACCTTACCCCATTATCTCTATTTGCCTCTCACAAAGTACAATTTGAGATGAGTCAATTAAAGAAAAACAGTTGACGCTTATTACTCGACTCTGCAAAAAATTACTTTGATCGTGCAAAAATTAACTTTGCAAAAAAATGGAAAACTTTTAGAATGGCAACCTTTTAAAAAGCAAGAAAGTGGATCTTTCAAGCAAGCAAGAAAGCAGGTCGCTTTGACAACACATAAAGTCTGGCAACAAAAAAGGATGTGGAATGGCCAAACACACATTTGACGTCGCGATTGTAATGGGCAGCCAATCAGATTGGCAAACAATGCGCCACAGCGCGGATATTTTAACACAGCTTGGCATTTCTCATGTCTCACAGATCATTTCCGCCCACCGCACCCCTGATCGGCTTTATCATTTTGCAAAAGGGGCAAAAGCAGCAGGCTTTAAAGTTTTGATAGCAGGCGCTGGGGGGGCAGCACATCTTCCCGGCATGCTTGCAGCCTTAACCCCATTGCCTGTTTTTGGCGTTCCTGTGCAATCACGCATCTTATCGGGTCAAGATTCTTTACTTTCCATAGTGCAAATGCCTGCAGGCATACCAGTTGGCACATTGGCAATAGGCAAAGCAGGCGCCATTAACGCAGCGCTTTTGTCAGCAGCAGTAATGGCTGTTTATGATGAAAGCCTTGCTAAGCGCCTTGAAGAATGGCGAAAACAACAAACAGAAAATATTGCTGAATACCCTATGAATGAGGTTTTAGATGCCCCATCCTCCTGAGAGTTTACAACCAGGAAGTATGATTGGTCTGATTGGTGGCGGGCAATTGGCTCGCATGTTAGCGATGGCAGCAGCAGAACTTGGCTATCGCACAGTTGTTCTTTGTCCTGAAGCACATTGCCCAGCAGCGCAAACAGCCAATCATCATATCGTTGCCCCTTATGATGATGAGATAGCGTTAGACCGTCTGATTGAAATGTGTGATGTTGTCACATATGAATTTGAAAATCTTCCTCTCCAAACAGCTCATTATATTGAGAAAGAAAAGCGCCTTTATCCCTCATCTAAAGCTTTGGAAATTGCGCAAGACCGGGTTCTTGAAAAAACATTTTTAAATGAAAAAGGCATTCTCACAGCTTCATGGTATGCAGTCCATAATCGTGCTTCTTTAGTTTCAGGGCTGTCTGCATTGGGTGGACATGGCATTTTGAAAACAAGGCGCTTTGGCTATGATGGCAAAAACCAGGTTGTCCTTCATCACCCCAGTGAACAGGCCATTGATGCAGCTTTAAGCGCCCTTCACTATCAGCCCTCGATTTTAGAAGAAATTGTGCCCTTTTCATCGGAAATTTCAGTCGTCTCATCCCGCTCACCCCAGGGAGCTTCTGTCGCCTATGACTGCCCTGAAAATCAGCACAAAAATGGTATTCTTCATAAAACATTTGTTCCATCAAAAGTTTCATATGCCATCCAAGAAGCCGCGCAAGAGGTAAGCTCTATGGTTATGCGCACGCTTGATTATGTTGGTGTCTTGTGCATTGAATTTTTTGTTTTAGCAGATGGCCGTTTTCTTGTGAATGAATTTGCCCCTCGTGTACACAACTCTGGTCATTGGACGCAAAAAGCATGCATAACCTCACAGTTTGAACAGCATATCCGTGCCATTTGTGGCCTTCCTTTAGGTAGCACATACCGCCACAGTAATTGTGAAATGACCAATCTTCTTGGCCATAATTTGGATGACTTCAAATATTTTCTCACACAAGAACGCACATCAGTCCATCTATATGGTAAAAACTCTGTACAACCAGAACGCAAGATGGGTCATGTCATCCAATTAACAGGGCCAGCCACTCCCTCTCCTCATCTTCCATAATCTACCACCCTTCTCCCCCATAAAGCCCCTCCCAAGCACTCCCCTCTCATTTTCCATCCTTTTCCCTATATCCTTCCCACTCCTTAGCCCCACACCACACCGCAGCCCGCACCCCTTTATCAACCCAGCAAACAATCCTCCCCTCAGCACACCCCGTCCATCACCTGCTCTCAATCTCTCCCTTTACCACTCGCACACCATTCCCCTCCAAACCCGCCTTCTCAAACCAAAGCCCTCGACATCTTCTCCAGCATTTCCCCTATACCAATACAACCAGCCTGCTCCCACCAACGCTCACTTTTTTCACACACTTCCCTCCTCTCCCTCTCAAATTACTCTCCCCTACAACCTCACTTGTTACATTCTCTTCTCACCACAAACTCCCCCATCCGTATCCCCAATTTGCCCTCAAGCCCTCCTCTCCACCACCTACACATCACCCACCTACACAACGCCCCATACCTTCTTCACCCCCACGCTCCATATCCTCTCCCTCTCACACACTCTCTCCCCCGCTCCCCCCCATCCTCTTTCCCTAATATCCTTCCCACGCACACTAACCCCGCAAAGCACACACAACTTGTTCCCCACACCATATCTGCAGCCCGCACCCCTCTATCAACCCACTACAAACTCCCCCATCAGTATCCCCAATTCGCCCTCAACGCACCTCACCCACCAGCCTGCTCCCACCAACGCCCTCAAGTACTCCTCTCCACCCACACAACACCCACCTACACACCCCATACCTTCTCCACCCCCACGCTCCATATCCTCTTCTCCCTCACTTGTCCCCAAGCTCTCCTTGCCTTCACACCCCACACAAGCCTCCCTGCTCAATAATGCACTTAATACCCTTCCCTTTTTCCTTAATTCCACAGCAAATGCTTAGTTGACAAAACTAAGACACCCTGCTAGAAATTTATCTTTCTTCTTATTCATTAGCGATGAATGGTGTTATCTCTTTGAGAGAAGCGCGGTGTTTTTTTAAAGCGATGATGAGAGAAACTATATGATGATGCCAAAAGGGTATCATATCATGAGTATGCGTTATAAACGGTGATTATTATGAAAATTAAAAATTCGCTCAAAGCACTCAAAACACGTCACCGCCACAATCGGTTGGTGCGCCGCAAAGGTCGTATTTACATCCTTAATAAAACCAATCCGCGCTTTAGAGCACGTCAAGGTTAATAATGGTGTGGCCTGCTGTCTTTTGCAGGAACTTTGCTTTTTGAAGGCTCTCAAAGCTTTTTCTTATAACATATCTTTTTTGATGACACATTTTTTCCCTCTGTATTTCAAGACTTTGAAAAAACAGATATTTATTTCAGTCTGTGTCAGCACTCTTTTTTTGCTTTCCCACGGTAATGGATATATCTCTCCATTGGCATTCGCCTCATCCACTCCTGCTTCATCTACTCCTGCCTCATCTTCACCCACAACCTCACCCTTCTTAATTATAACTTCGCCCCCATTTTCTCTCAGTGCGTCCTCTCTCTCATTATCTTTTTTCGCTGCATCTCTACCCACTCCAACTCTACCCACTCCAACTCTACTCACTCCACCTCTACTCACTGCGTTTTCACCGCCACCGCCTTCACTTTCGCATTCTTCATTTTCACCTACTCCACTTGTTTCTGCTGCATCTTCCCCATCTTCACCATTTGAAGAACCTCCCCCACAATCGCTCCTACCGTTGGATGATCTCATCCCGGATCAACCGTCAACAACACCTCATGAACCAGATGCGGGCGCAACTCTTTTAGAAGATCAAGAATCGCCACACCACGGCCACGCTCATCAAACCAAACAGCGTAAAGAAAAAGAGATTGTGCGTTTACTGAAAGAATTAAAATACTGTGCCAATGCAAAGGAAGCTAAAACTATAAGTCAGCAAATTCAACGGTTATGGTCGCAATCTGGCAGCGAAACCATTGATCTTTTGATGACATGGGCTGAACAAGGCATTAGCGCAGAAAATTATGGCCTTGCCTTAGATTATCTTGACACAGCAATTGCACTTTCTCCCACCTATGCTGAAGCCTGGAGCAGACGTGCATGGATACACATTCAATTAAGCGACTTCAAACTCGCAATGCTAGACCTTCATCACGCCCTTCAACTTGAACCTCGCAATTATATTGCATTTTTTGAGCTTGGAATCGTCATGGAAGCAACAGAAAGGCCAGACCTTGCCATCAAAGCTTATGAAACAGCTTTAACATTTTACCCACAAATGCAACAAATCCAAAACCGTATCGACACGCTTTTAAGCAAAGATTTTGATCAAAATATTTGAGCCATTTTAAAAATCATAAAGTAATTTTTTTCTAGTAGAAATCATTAAACTACCTTATAATAAGAGGTGGTGTTCTGCGCTTCTCGATAGGAAATAACATATTCCTGAGACCTTATTGATTTCCAAGGGAGCTGTCCCTGAAAAGGCTCGTGGGCTTTTTCACACGGCACCCACCTAGTAGCCTAGGTCCTCGGAATCAAACTTTTCCATCGGTCGTTGCGGTTCACCATTTTCCTTTCCACTCAGGCTATCTTCTCTCCCCCCCCTAGCCATCTTCCTTTCCCTCTAGCTACCTTTCCCCCTCCAGCATTCCTCCACACCAACACATCCATCCTTCCAACCCCCCCAGCACCCCCACCCCCCTAATACCTTTACACCAGCCTCCTATACAACCGGTGTAATCAACTTGGTTTCCACAAACTCTTGGCCCTCTCCCACGCATCTTCACACCTCCACCAACGTAGCTCACCTTCCTCCCCAAAACACTCCCAAATCACCTTTAGAAAAGCACCCCACAACACCCAACATTTCCTTTCCAAACATCCCCTTCACCTTACAACGCCTTCTCCTCACACCACGTACACACTCATCCCTCTCCCCATCACCAACAACTCTCTCCACCTCTCCTCCCAAACATTCTTCCACAACGCGAACGAACGCCGTCCCATCACCCAGAGCATTCACCGCACACCTCTAGTTTCAACTCCTCACCCACATGCCCTCCCCACAATCTTGCCCTCACCCCCCCCCACCAGCATAACCTATTTTCCTCCCAAAACATTCCCTCAAGCTCTCTTTTCCAAAACCTCCCCCGCCCTTGAGAGAAAGTCCCCACATACAGCACACAAAATGCACGCTCTCTCTTCTCCCCTTCACACAACGCACCTCTCCCTTTTTACTCAACACCTTTTCCTCACAAGCCACAAACTCTTGGCCTTCTCTCACACATCTTCACCCCTCCACCAGATTCACCACCTCACACAACACACAATCCTTACGCTTCCCCCACTCGCACCAGCCTCGCACTACACCCACAACCTACACCTTTTCTACCAATGCGAACCTTAATTTCCCCAACTCATCCCTCTCCCCATCACCAACAACTCTCTCCCACCTCTCCTCCCAAACATTCTTCCACAACACGAACGAACGCCGTCCCCATCACCCAGAGCATTCACCGCACACTTCTAGTTTCCACTCCTCACCCACATGCCCTCCCCACAACCTTGCCCCCCTCCTTGCTCGCACCAGCCTCGCCCATCCCCCACAAAACCTCCAACACACCAATGTTAAGCCAACATCCCCTCAGACAAGTACACTTAAACCTTCCCTTAAGAGCCCACCCCCGCTCTTCCTTTTACACATCTGTCTTCGTAACACCTTCCTTTTACCCAGCCTTTCTTTTATACTGATTGAAATAACCAGCTCGTCCCTACCCAAAACATTTTTCAAATGTGATTGCTTTTTATTGATTGAAGAGATAACAAACTGAACAATGCCCACAACCTCCCAACGTTTGCAATCCATTTCATCTGAGAGATCACGTTTGCGTGCTCTTGGCATATCGCAGCGTAACGCCCTTTGTGCACATGAGCGCACCGCCTTTTCGCACCGTGCCTGTTCCCACATCGCACATTATCTTGAACAAATGATTGGGGATTGTTCACATACAATTCTTGCCGGCTATTGGCCAATCCACTCAGAAATAGACCCACGCCCTTTGTTCGATTTTGTCTCATCACGTGGTGGGCATGTAGCACTGCCCGCTGTTATTGATGAAACAACAATGGTTTTTCGAACATTTGCATCAACAACACAGCTAGAGCTAATGCGGTTTAACACATTTGGCCCCAGCGAAAACAATGCAGTTGTCGCCCCCACCGTGATCATTGTGCCGCTTTGCGCGTTTGACAACCAGTGCCACCGCCTTGGTTATGGTGCAGGCTACTATGATCGCGCCATTGAGCATCTTCAAAAACATGGGCACCGTGCACACTTATGGGGCTTAAGCTTCTCATGTCAGGAAGTGGAGTCTATCCCTGAAAGAAAGCATGACCTTGTTTTACAGAAAATTTTCACAGAAAAGGGTTTTATAGAACGCTAAATTATGCTTAAAACCCTTATGCGATTTTTATTTTTAGGAGACATTGTGGGGGAAATAGGCTGCTCCACTGTTTGTCACACACTTCCCCAACTCATTGAACATTGGCAACTTGACTGTGTTGTTGTAAATGGTGAAAACGCTTCTCATGGCTTTGGCATCACGCAAGATGTATATCAAAACCTCTTAGCAGCAGGCGTTGACGTTGTCACCACAGGCAATCATGCTTTTCACCATAAAGAAACTTTGAAATTTGCCACTTATAGTGAGCGTTTTTTACGTCCTGCCAATTTTATCCAAGGCACTCCTGGTAGAGGCTCTTGTTTCATAACAGCAAAAAATGGAGCGCAAGTTCTCGTCGCCAATGTTTTAGGAGGCGTCTTTATGCCGTGTACCACCGATGACCCATTTGAAGCAGCTGAAAAGATTGTTTCCGCCTGCCCTTTGCGTGAACAGGCAGACGCTATTATCTTTGACTTTCATGCAGAAGCCACAAGTGAAAAGCAATGTTTTGGCCATTTTCTTGACGGTCGCGTCAGCGTCATCGTAGGAACCCATACACATATCCCCACAGCTGATGCACAGATTTTAGAAGGAGGCAGCGCTTATTTATCAGACGCAGGAATGTGCGGAAATTACAATTCCTCTCTTGGTATGGATAAGGAAGAGCCTTTATACCGTTTTCTTTATAAGAAAAAACGGGGTCGTTATGAACCCGCGCAAGGCCCAGTAACACTTTGTGGATTTGCCGTTGAACTCTCAGATCGCACAGGCCTTGCCCAACATGTTTCAGCCATACGCTTAGGCCCCCGTTTAAAGAATGAGGTTCCAGATTTCTGGGAAGCGCTCCCCGAAAATTTTCAGCTGTAAGACCACACTTCTCCCAAGCTCCTCTCTAGCTTCTCCCAACCCTCCTATTCACCTCATCTCCAATTCATCCCTCACGCCTCTCTCTCCCACACGGCCTCTCAAACCTGCTCCTCTCCCACACTCACGCCCCCGCAAGATTCATCCTCAAAACACGGTTTCCCATACCCCGCACTTCTCCCTCGCTCGCACGGACCTCGCACTCTACCCCTTCCCCTTCATACCTTTAAACTTAAACGCCCCCCAACACTAACCCAATCTTCCCCTCAAAAGCCACCCAACATCCATCCACTCAAACCCCTGGCCAGCTCTCTCCAGCCCCCTATTCACCTCATCCCCAATTCATCCCTCACCTCTCTCTCCCACACGGCCTCTTAAACCTGTTCCTTTCCCACACTCACGCCCCCTCCTTTCCTGAACTTAAAACCCCTCACTCCCTTTCTCCCCAACTCATGCAACCTCCCACACTCATGCCCCCGCCAGATTCATCCTCAAAACACGGTTCCCCATACCCCGCACTTCTCCCTCGCTCACACGAACCTTGCACCCTTGCCTTTCATGCTTTTAAAAAATATCCCTCAAAGAGGGCCCCATTAAAGAAAAAATCCCCTCAAAGAACGCCCTAAAGAGAGCATTACTCAAGCCGTTATACGTTGAATATTGGCCCCACAATTGGACAATTTCTCTTCCAACCGTTCAAACCCACGATCAAGATGATAAACACGGC
Organism: Bartonella capreoli; assembly: GCF_902813205.1. Lineage (NCBI taxonomy): Bacteria > Pseudomonadati > Pseudomonadota > Alphaproteobacteria > Hyphomicrobiales > Bartonellaceae > Bartonella > Bartonella capreoli. The sequence goes on along the minus strand of NZ_CADDZX010000001.1, from coordinate 426,159 downwards.
CTACAATTGTCTCTCCTTGTGCAGCAAGTGCAGCAATAACAAGAGAAACAGAAGCACGTAGATCTGTAGCCATCACTGGTGCCCCTTGCAAATGATTGGTTCCATGAATAATGGCTGTGTTTCCATCAAGCGTAATCTGCGCACCCAACCGCACCAATTCTTGCACATGCATGAACCGATTTTCAAAAACGGTTTCAGTAATCCTCGCACACCCTTGAGCACACACCATCAAGGCCATAAATTGTGCTTGAAGATCGGTTGGGAAAGCAGGAAAAGGGGCAGTTGTAATATCAACTGGCGTAATCTTTGTTTGTGTATGATCGCGGGTAACTTCAAGACCATCTGGTTTGTGTTCAATAGTAAGCCCCGCCTTTTGCAACACTTCAAGCACTTCAATAAGATGATCAGGGTTTGCATGTTTCAACAACACTTGTCCACCGGTCATTGCCACAGCCATTGCATAGGTTCCTGCCTCGATTCGATCAGCAATCACACCAACCCGTGCACCGTGCAATTTTTCAACCCCATGGATTGTAAGGGTTGAGGTACCTTCCCCGGTGATATTAGCCCCCATCGCTTTGAGTGCTTGAATAAGGTTTGTCACTTCAGGTTCACAAGCTGCATTTTTAAGAACAGTTGTGCCCTGTGCCAGGGTAGCAGCCATCAGCATAATATGCGTTCCCCCAACAGTGATTTTAGGGAATTGATATTGCGCCCCTTTTAATCCCTGGGGTGCTGTAGCATGAACATATCCCTTTTCAATGGTGATCTGTGCGCCTAAACATTTGAGCCCATCGAGGACAAAATCAACCGGCCTTGTTCCAATAGCACATCCCCCAGGCAATGAAACATTTGCTTCCCGGCACCGTGCCAGCAAAGGCCCAATAACCCAAAAGCTTGCACGCATTTTTGTCACAAGTTCATAAGGAGCACGCGTTGATGTGATTGTTTTTGCGGTAAAATGGATTGTTCTTGAATCGGCACAATCTTTATGAACTTTGCGTCCTTCAACAGCATAACCGACACCATGATTATTCAAAATTCGGATCAAAAGCTCAACATCGCTCAAATGAGGAATATTGTCTAAAATCAATGTTTCCTCAGTAAGCAATGCCGCAATCATCAAAGGCAAAGCAGCATTTTTAGCGCCCGAAATAGGAATAACCCCCTGGAGTGTATTTCCTCCAATAATTTTAATCGAATCCATCGTATTTGCACTCTATCCTATTGTTATCTTACTCTACCTTACTGTCTATTCTACTCTACCTTATTCTGTCATATATTCTATCTTTTTGAGATCTCTTTTCACAATAATGTCATTTTTGGGGCAGTGATTCTTTGCTCATGGTTTAGCACTCATTCATTAAAACCACACTGGTGTATGGTGTAAACAATGGCGTCACACTTTTTAAACCACGCGTTCTTTTTCGCAAACTGAAAATTCTTTTGTGCACTCTTCTTGCGAGCGTTTTCGACTTTGTTCTTTTCGTCGTCTCAGATTGTCGCGCAATTGCTTTGTCAGCCTTTGCTCACGTTGTTTTTTCTTATCATTTTGGGCATCTTTTGTTTGTGTATTCTTATTCTGGTTTTGATGTGTCATAGCAATAACTTTTACAACCCTTGCAATAACTCTTATAGCCCTTTAGCTTTCACAAGCTTTTTGCTTTTATAACCTTTTGGAAGAATAATATATTTTAAGTCAAGAATTTCTTTTAAAAAACGTCTACGTCATGCCATAAGAAGCGTTTTCTTGCAAGAAGAGATAAATGCTCTCTTGCCTATTTTATAACAATATGGCACAAGGCAGCGCAAAGACTGACAAGTGCTGCGGTAGCTCAGTGGTAGAGCACTCCCTTGGTAAGGGAGAGGTCGAGAGTTCAATCCTCTCTCGCAGCACCATTCCACCAGCCTCTTCTCTCCTCCAAATCTTCCAATCTCCCAAATCCTCTTTTCACCCTAAATCCCCCAGCCATTCCCATAACCGTCATCAAATCTCGCTCATCCTCTCAGACCCACGACCTCTTCTCCTCGGCACACCTTCACGAAACCGCCTTACCACCGGCACAGCCCAATCTTCCACCCCCTCAACCTTTTCTCTACCAACGCAATCTGCCTCTCGCACCCCCCCTTTTCCACATTCTTCCTCAACATCCCCCAGTACACCCAATCATCACCCTCAAACGCCGTCCAATACTCATCCTCTTAAATCCCCAGTCATTTTATCCCCAAAGTCACCCTACACATCGGCGCAATTACTCAGTTTCCATAAACTTTTGCCTGCACCCACACACCTCTCATACAGCCTCCCAAACTCATGCCCCTCCAAAACTCATCCTTAAATCCTGCATCTCTTCTCCCTCACACCAAACCTTGCGCCCCCCCTTTCCATACTCTTCCTAAATATCCCCCAGTACACCCAATCACCACCCTCAAACGCCATCCAACACCCATCCCCTCACCTCCTCCAGCCTCTTCACATCAAACAACCTCCCAATCTCCCGACAATCACCATCAAACCTCTCCCCTTCAACCTCCCACTGGCACACCTTTAAGCAACCACCTCACCACTGGCACAGCCCAATCTTCCACCTCTTCAACCTTTTCTCCACCAACGTAATCTGCCTGCCACTCCCCTTTCCACGCTCTTGCCAGATACAGCCCTTCTCAAACGCACCCTAAATCCCCCACAAAAATCCCCTTTCCAAAGAAAATTCCCCTCGAAGAAAGGGCCCAATCTTCCCCCTCACCTCCCCAGCCTCTCCCCCTCAATCTCCCACTGGCACACCTTTAAGCAACCACCTCCCACTACCAACACAGCTAAAGCTTTCCAGATCCACCTTTTAACGCATCTCTCTAGGCCCGTTTCCTCGCACTATTGTGAAGAATCCCCTGTCGGCTTGTTGAATTTTATGCACCATATTTTCCAAAGCATCATTAAAACGGTTAATTTCAGCCTCAAGCCTACGAATATAAACTTCATCACGATAAGCACGTTTAATTAAAGGCGGCATATCGGGCCAATAAAGCATCAAATCCACCCATTCACGTTGAGCAATCCATAACCCTCCCTGGCATTGTGCCTTATGCTCAATAGGAAATATATTTTGATAAAAATGAGGGATCAAAATTTCAGGTTTTTTCGTTTTAATTTCCAACAGACCATTTTCCCCAATAAAAGCATCGGGCGAAAAACCTTTCTTGCGATCATCAGCTAAAACAAAACCAATACATTCAGGCTCTGTCTGCGTAAACATCCCATATAGCTGGCGCGCATTTGGTTCCAACTGTGTACCACGTCGCATAGATGGTGTTGTCCCCTCTTCCACAGATTTTCCTGTGATTCTTTCTCCAGCAAGTTTCATCATCACACAGTGATATTTCTGTGTTTTTTGTCCATCTTTTTTGCGCGCCATAACCATCTCAAACAAAGAAGCTGTAATCAAACCATTGCGTACCTGGCGCCATTCATCTGTTCCTTGAACACAATCAATAATAATTGGCATTGTCTCTCCATCTCCCTTTCTTTATTCTCTTCTCCCACACCCCCCCCGGCCATCTCCCACAGCCGCCATCAAACCCCACCTAATCCTCCCACCAGTACTACCTCAAATAATCGCCCCACCACCGGCACAGCCCGATCTTCGCTTCCCCAACCTCTCCTCCATCAATAAAAGGTGCCTACTCTTCTGCACTCTTGGCCAATATGACCTCCCACACTCTCTCACCACACACTTCTCATGCGGCTTCTCAAATTCATGCAGCCTCCTGAAATCAAATCCCTCCTCTTCTCCAACCCACGCTCTTCATAGATTTCATCCCCCAAAGCTCATGCTTGGCCCCGCCACATCTCTTCCCACACCCCTCCAGCCATCTCCCACAGCCACCCTCAAACTTCATCCATCTCCCCCACCAGTACATCTCAAATAACCGCCCTACCACCGCGGCAAACCCAACCTGGCTCTCATCTTCCTCCACCAACGCACAGGGCACTCACCCCCAAACGCCATCTTCCTCTCACCAACACAATCGACATACCCCTTTCTCCACTCACACCAGCCTCAACACCCCACCTCTAATGCTCTTAAAAATCCCCCTCGAAGAAAGTTCTCCCAAACCCACTTCCCACTCCCCCAGCCATCTCCCACAGCCACCCTCAAACTTCACCTAATCCTCCCACCAGTACATCTCAAATAACCGCCCCACCACCAGCACAACCCAACCTGGCTCTCATCTTCCTCCACCAACGCACAAGACACTCACCCCCAAACGCCATCCTCCTCTCACCAACACAATCGACATACCCCTTTCTCCACTCACACCAGCCTCATCCCCCACATCATACGCTCTTTTAAAAATCCCCTCGAAGAGAGCCCTCCCAAACCCACCTCTCACACTAATGCCCTAGCCATCTGGCCATCTCCCACAGCCACCCTCAAACTTCATCCATCTCCCCCACCAGTACATCTCAAATAACCACCCCACCACCAGCACAACCCAACCTGGCTCTCACCTTCCTCTACCAACGCACAGGGCACTCACCCCCAAACGCCATCCTCCTCTCACCAACACAATCGACATACCCCTTTCTCCACTCACATCAGCCTCATCCCCCACATCATACGCTCTTTTAAAAATCCCCCTCGAAGAGGGCCCTCCCAAACACAGCCCCTCAAAAAGCCCCCACACATAAAGATCCCCCCTCTTTATAAGAAAACCTCCCTTAAGAGAGGGGCAAAGCAATCAACCTATGGCACTACATAAAAATCGTTTTGGGGTGAGCGGCAACTCAAATTATAAGCAACACGCTGAGCAACCTTTCGCGAAATAAAAGGAACTGCCTTGTGTTTTTGTGGTTCAAGCATAATCGTATTGCGAAGGGTTCCAGCATAATAAAGGGGAACTCCGTGATAAATTGTTTGAAGATAGTTCGCCATAATAATTCACCTCCAATAACGGTCCAAAACATCACACGGGCGCAAGCGATGCTGTTCTTCATAAGACCCATAGACATTATCCTGATACACACGGGTAGCCTTGTCTTCTAAATACTCATGATACACATCACTATCGAGAATAAAGGGATGAAAGTAACCATCTTGCTCATCAAGATCGTGAGATTTCATATACACTTCAGCAACGTGCTCACTCACATCATCAGCATGGAGAGTCCTTAAATCGAGCCGTAAAAATCTTTGAACAGCATCGCATTGCTCCATAAGATCCAAAACCTCCTCAAGGTAATCAATAGGCCCAACATAAACATCATCATCTGCATCCTCACCAAGAATGATGAGGATTTCATCCTCTTTAACGAATGGAATGTCTTTCATAAATTTCTCCCTCAGACAGTTGATAAAGCTAAACTCTGTCTTGACATAGTCAAATATAGCGTTAGTCTTATCTCCTCTATGGGAGATATGTCAATTGTTTTATCCTTAATAGAAGATATATTTTTAATTTTTGCGAACATTCTAACAGTGCGTAAAAATTGACTAATTTTCTATCCCATTTTCACATTGTTCTCTATTTGTTCCAAATAGACACAAAGACAAACAAAAGAGCACAATAAATAGGCAAAAACAGATGAGTCAATAAACACAAACAGATTGGGAGAGCTGAAATGAGTGATTTAAAATTGATACAGTATTGGGGAAATCTTGAGCCTGAAAGTCAAAGAGCTGTTATGGTTTTACTTCGTCAGTTGGTCTGCGCAAGAGAGTTAAAATTGCTTGTCGTTCCTCAGGAGAAATCTTTGCAAGAAGATCAATAAATTCCCGATCTTCAGGGGCAGGATTTTCTCCATAAAGAATATAGCTCATACTCACATTAATTGTCTGACACACGTTTGCAAGCGATTCAATCGTGGGGTCTTTCCCTTCAGAAAGAATAGAGTGGAGATAACCAGCTCCTTTTCCTGCTGCAAGGGAAATAGAGCGCTTTGATCGTCCACTTTTTACAAGTGCTTCATTCAATCTGTGACGCCAACCATCAATACTCATAAGTCTCACCCTTAGCTGTCTTCAATAAAATACACAGTCTTTCATAAAATTGACTTGCAATATCCTTTAAAGAGGATATAAAATTATAAATAAATTTTATTTAGGGAGTGAATTCTACATTTTATCAAAAAACAATGAAACACCCCAAAAGACACAAACAGCCCACCTCCAAAGCCTATGCATCTTCTGTATGTATTATTTATCCTTTACAGTTTATGCAACCTCAAATTGCAAACTCCACCCCTTCTAGTAAATACGACTGACTTTCAGATGATTTAAGAGAAATACAAAAATAAATACAACACTCTAACAAATAATAGAACAAAATGAAACAAAACCAAAACAAATCAGAAACATTTTACGAAATCGTAAATTTTGATTGCACGCATTAAGGAGGAAGCAAAAGGCTGTTTTTAGTTTTTTTCTTCCACAAAAGCCGCCTCAATCAAAACTTTTTAAACAAAAAACGAAACCTTAAAAAAGGCTTATTCCCTCATTTAAGAAAGCTTATCCCCCCATGAAACAAGCTGAACAATCTGCATTTCCCAATTATGAATCGTCTACACTTCCTTATGTTTGCTGGTATCAAAATGACTTTTTAGGTGGGGTACGCGGAATGCGTGCGCACGAAATTGGAATTTACACAATTCTTCTCAATGAAATGTATGCAAGGGGCCGTCCTTTAGATTTATCAGAAGAACGTTTAGCACGCCTTTGTGGTTGTGATAAGCGAACTTTTACCAGTGTTTTAGAAATGTTGATTGCAGAAGGCAAGATTTTAAATTTAACCTGTGGATTATGGAATAAGCGATGCGAAAATGTGTTTCGTGAGCGAGCACAATTGCTTGAACAAAAATCTTCTGCGGGTCGCTCTTCAGCACAAAAACGTAAAAAAATCAATGAAAAAATTCAACATCTGCTCAACACATGCCCTACAGATGGTGAACTTAACTCAAAAGCTCAGAAGGAAGAAAAAGAAACACCTAACGGTGTTTCACAAAAGAAAGATGTTTGTTCTGATACCAAACCCCACTTCACAAAACATCTCCTCACACAACCCCACTCCACAAAGCACCCCGCTGAACATCCCACCGAGCAGACCGCTTCATGCCCATCCAGCGCGCACTTATCCACCACCCACCCATCTATCACCCACTCATCCACTGAGCTCCTCCCCACTGAGCTCCTCGTACCAGATCTTGCCAGCACATATCCTGAAACACAACCCCACTCCACAAAGCACCCTGCTGAACATCCCACCGAGCAGACCGCTCCATGCCCATCCAGCGCGCATTCTTCCACTGCCCTCTCATCATCCACCCCCCTCTCATCCACTGGGCTCCTTGCACCAGATCTTGCCACCACATATCCTGAAACAACCCCCCACTCCACCAAGCACCCTGCTGAACATCCCACCGAGCAGACCGCTCCATGCCCATCCAGCGTGCATTCTTCCACCGCCCTCTCATCATCCACTGAGCACTGCCCTACCGAGCACTCATCCGCCGAGCTCCTTGCACCAAACCTTGCCACCACATATCCTGAAACACCCCCCCACTCCACAAAGCACCCTGCTGAACATCCCACCGAGCAGACCGCTCCATGCCCATCCAGCGCGCATTCTTCCACTGCCCTCTCATCATCCACTGAGCACTGCCCTACCGAGCACTCATCCACTGAGTTCCTCGCACCAGACCTTGCCACCACATATCCTGAAACAAACCCCCACTCCATAAAGCACCCCGCTGAACATGCCACCGAGCAGACCGCTTCATGCCCATCCAGCGCGCATTCTTCCACTGCCCTCTCATCATCCACCCCCCTCTCATCCAGCGCGCATTCTTCCACCGCAAAAAGCTTGAAAGGCCACCGCCTTCCTGCCAACTGGGTGGGCGACATTCACGCAGCAATCTCAGAAGGTCTAAGCGAAGAACAAGCCCGCTGGCAAGAAAAGAAATTTCGCGACTATTGGCATGCTAAAAGCGGAAAACAAGCCCTAAAGGTCGACTGGTCAGCCACATGGCGCAATTGGTATCGGCGTGAAATCGAGCGATTAAGAGAAAACCAAGAAAGGCTTTGCGCTTTATCATCTGGTTCAAACACATGGCCTCACAGCACTCAAGAAGATGCCCTTTACCGCAACCTTATCAATTATCAAGCAAAGTAACAAAAACCCAAATCAAAAACCAAAGCCAATACAACCAGACAAACAAAGCAACATAAGAAAACCAATGCAAACATAACTTTAAGCGCCATACAAATACAACACAAACATAAACTTCAAGCACAACACAAACACGATATAGACGACTACAAGCAGGGGAACATGAGCACGATTTTTGAAATCAAACAAAAGCTTGCATCTCAAGCAGAATCGGTTGCACAAATGCTTCTCCCACAAGGGAAAAAACGCGGTAATGATTGGATTGTGGGCAGCACACAAGGTGAACCGGGTCAAAGCTTATCACTCTGTTTAAAGGGCAGCAAAGCAGGTCTGTGGTATGATTTTGCAGAAGGAAGTGGCGGTGACCTTTTAGACCTGTGGTGTGCTGTTAAAGCAATCAGCCTTTCTCAAGCATTAGATGAAGCCCGTTCTTACTTAAATCTTTCGCGCCCAAAACCCTTTATGGCCCCGCGTCATCCCTATCGCCTTCCCCCTGTTCCAAAAGGGGGCGAACCCCGCCATGAGGTGAAAAATTATTTACACACAAAACGGCATATCCCCTTGGATATCTTAAAACGTTATCGCATCCAAGAAGATGGAAACCAGATCATTTTTCCATTTTATAAACCCGACGGTACCCTTGCATTGGTAAAAGCGCGCGCTGCACAAGAAGGTGCAAAAGCAAAACCCACAGCTTCTCATTGTGAACCGATTTTATTTGGCTGGCAGGCTCTTTGCCCAACACAGCGCACCCTTGTTATCACCGAAGGTGAAATTGATGCGCTTTCATTAGCAGCCTATGGGTACCCAGCCCTATCAGTCCCCTTTGGAGGGGGCAAGGGGGGTAAACACGCTTGGATTGAAAATGAATTTGATCACCTAGAACCTTTCGAGAAAATTTTCTTAGCAACCGACATGGATAAACCAGGTGAAGAAGCCGCCCTTGAAATTGCCCACAGGCTTGGTCGCCACCGGTGTTATCGTGTCCACTTGCCCTGTAAAGATGCCAATGACTGTTTAAAATCAGGTGTTAAGGCTTCAACCATAAAAGCCGCTTTTTCAAAAGCCCAAAGCTTTGCACCAGAGGGATTAAAACGTGCATCTGATTATCACAACCAGGTGATCGAGCTGTTTTGGCCCACTCCCAAACAGCATCTCGGCTATACACTTCCCTATCCAAAGTTAAATGGCAAATTGTATTTTCGCCCAGCAGAATTAACCCTCTGGAGCGGTGCAAGCGGTGCCGGCAAAAGCCAATTGTTATCAGACTGTATTGTCCATTGGATTGCGCAAAAAAGCCGTCTTTGTTTAGCCTCACTCGAAATGAAAGGGGAACAATCGCTTCGTCGTTTAATCAGACAAACAGGGGGAGATAACCAACCAACAAAAACCATGATCGAACAAATTCTTCATTTTTTAGATGATGGTCTCATTTTGTATGAGCACGTAGGCAAATCAGACATCCAAACCCTGCTTGATGTCTTTGACTATTGCCGTGCAAAATATGGCTGCGATCAATTTATTATCGACAGTTTGATGCGCCTTGGCATCGCTGCAGATGACTATACAGGGCAAGAACAAGCAGTCTATAAAATTGTTGACTGGGCAATTTTAAATGCCGTGCACGTTCACCTTGTCGCCCATGCACGCAAAAGTAGTATAGAGAAAGATATTCCTGGCACTGAAGATATAAAAGGAGCCTCAGAAATTGGAGCCAATGCATTTAATATCATTACAATCTGGCGCAACCGCTCTTTAGAGGATAAAATTCTTTCAGCCCAACGTGCAACAGAAAAAGCTGAACTAGCAGCCCGCCCCGGGGTAATTATGAACATCGCCAAACAACGCTCAGGCGATTTTGAAGGAAAAATCGGCCTTTGGTTTGACCCTAAAACCTACCGCTACCGTTGCTCTTCAACACCCCACCAAGAACCACGCCATTATCTTGAATTCACAGACAAACACCCCTCATCACATCCTCATCCCTCCTCACGGCCCCATTCTCCATCACATCTCCATTTTCCATCACAACCCCAAGAGCACACAAACACACAACCCCCACAATCAAAAAAGGAAAACACAACCTCCCCTTTTACAACTCTGCCCAACAATGCAGCCTTGCCTCACCCCTTAAAACACACCCACCACCCAACACATGCCACACCTTTAAAACAGATCACTCCTTAAAAACGAAACCATACAAAAACAAAACCATCCCCTAAAGAATACTCCCTCGTCCTTAAAAACACTTCCACAGCGTAAAAAACACGCACACCATAAAGAACCCATGTTAACACACACCACTTTAGTAATTTTTTCTCACTTAAAACTCCGTTTCACTCATCCCCGTCATTCTTTACTCATTCCCCTCAGTCTCATTCATTCACCCCCGTTTCCACTCATCCTCATCATCCTCATTTACCCCCTCATTTTCATTTACCCCCTATCATTTTACTAACCACCCTCTTATGTCCACTCATCCCCTTCCATTTTCTTAAAACCCCCATTCTTATTTAAAGACTCCTCCACCCATTCTCATTTAGGTCCCTTTCCCTTTCATTTAGGTCCCCTTCATTTTCATTTAGGTCCCCTTCATTTTCATTTGAAAATCTTCTGACACATTTTTCATCTTAAAGGAGGAAAGCAATGAAATATCACCACGATAAAAATACCAATACACTCAAAAAAAACACTGTAAATTATGCACACCCACATACAAAACACCAGCACATTGGCCACCTAAAAACAGAAGAAATGCTTATCGAAACAAGCAATCCTTATTTTCAACCAACCCATCAAGAAAGCCCCAGCAACCCACGCACCATCGTTGCAGTTGCCAACGCCCATAGCCGCCCCATTGCCCTTTTATATGCAAAAGGACATATCAGCACAGCACAATATAAAGCAGCAGAACGTTTTTATTATTATTGGCACATACAACAAGGTAACACACATATGAGCATCGATTACACTCGTCAAAAAGTCGATGGCGGTCTTTGTTATACAGATACCCTTGAACGCCAAATGGAAGCAACAGATCAATTACAAGCGATTAAGATTCAACTGGGTGTTCTTGGTTACCAACTTGTTGAGCAAGTAATCGGCTATAACCTATCGATCAAAGACTTAAGCCCTTTAAAGCGCAGACAAAACTCTCTTGCTGATCATTTACGCGATTGTCTAGACCTGATGGCAACTCATTGGGGTTATGCGAAAACTTAAATAGTCTTAAATAAACGCACAAAAACTTCCCCACCCCAAAACAATGCCCCCACTCAACCAAGGGGGGTAAAATCCCTTCCCCCCACTCACCTAAATTGAAAAAACAGCATACGCCCTCGGAGCTCCCCCAAATAAACACACCTTTATTCACACTCTCAAACCATGAAACAAACCGCTCCACCCACCTCAACTCCAAAAACAGTGCCCCCACTCAACCAAGGGGGGTAAAATCCCTTCCCCCCACTCACCTAAATTGAAAAAACAGCATAGGCCCTCGGGGCTTTCTCCCAAGCAAACGCGCCCCTTCATTTACCCAAGTAAACATCCATGTCTGAAAGAAATTTGTCTATGGTGCGGGTGGTCGGACTCGAACCGACACTCCTCTCGGAACCAGATTTTGAGTCTGGCGCGTCTACCAGTTCCACCACACCCGCACACTGCAGCTTTTATCACACTGTAGCTTTATCAAGACATAAGGCAAGCTTGTGCCCTTTTCTCTTGCACTATATGAAGAAGTAGAGATTCGTCAACACTGGACTTTCATTTTTTAACTAGACTTTTGTTTTTTTAAGTCTATGCATCATGTTTAACCCATTGAATTGACCTGGTTTAATTTTGAAAATATGTGCTAAAAACTATAGGGGAAACTATACTATAGGGACTTTAAAACCATGATGTTAAACAAATTAAAAGCATGGGTCGTATCATTAGCACAGCGTCGCACAGCGCCACATTGGCTTGGGTTTATTGCTTTTTTTGAAAGTTCCTTTTTTCCAGTTCCGGCTGATGTCTTGTACATTCCAATGGCACTTGTTCGCCCGCAAAAAGCCTATCACTATGCATTAATTGGCACATTGTGTTCTACTTTAGGCGGGGCATTGGGCTGGATCATAGGTTTTTATGCTTACGACACCATCGCCAAACCAATTTTAGAATTCTACGGTAAATATGAAAGTTTTCAGACATTTCAAAATGGCGCAACACTAAAATTTCTCATAATTTTACTGATCACATCAGGGCTTTTCCATTTTCCACCCATCAAGCTTGTCACGCTTTTATCAGGGGTCATGGGCGTACCTCTCCCGCTTTTTATTGTCATCTGTTTCTTAGCGCGTGGAGCTCGCTTTTATCTTTTTGCCTGGTTTATTCGACGTTTTGGTCAAAAAGTGATCGATCTTCTCCTACGTCACTTTACATGGTTTGTGCCCATTGGTTTGATTCTTCTCTTGTTAGTCTATAACCTCTTAGTCTATAAATTATACTCTGCTTTTTAAAATCATTTCCTCGTCCACTTGAAGGAATTGTTAAAATGAATGCTTCTTTGCCTTGCCAATGCTTTATAAAGAAACATCTTTATCGCAAACCAAGCAATAAAGAGCAAAGTTTGTGGGCCTTTTTTCTAACCCTTTGCCTTGCCACCACACTGGGTATCGCACTAAGCTTTGAAATGATCGGTGGTTATCTTCCATGCCACTTATGCCTGCTTGAGCGCCTGCCCTATTACGGTGCTCTCCCGCTTTTAATCTTAGCAGGCTTTTTAGCATGGGTTTCTTGCCTGTCTTCTCTAGTACGGTTTTTATTTATATGCGTTTTTGTGCTCATGGCAACAAGCCTTGGGCTTGCAATCTATCATACCGGTGTTGAATATCACTTTTGGCCAGCACCAGCCCACTGCAGCTTAAATACAATAACACTCACAACAAACGTAGACCAACTTTTTACTTCACTGGAAAAGCCTCCAGCATCTCCCTCTTGTGCTCAAGCACCAGTGCGTTTTCTTTTTCTGTCATTTGCTGGGTGGAATGTCCTTGCCAGTTTGTTGTTCATGCTCCTTAGTCTGTATGTAGCATCCAAAGGACTCCTCTCAAATGATGGATGAACAATAAACACCATAAAGCAAAAACCTGCAAAGCTACAGCACCGCCCTCTAACACAAAGCACATCCCCCCTCCAACACGCACTACCCGTGTAACACACCCGCACACGCTTTTTAAGCGCATCTCTTCCCCTACACACCCTAACACCCTACAACACAAGGCACACCGCCCACAACCCAAACTGCCATCCTACAACACAACCCGCCTCATAAACACAACCCGCACCCCCAGTGCAGCTAAACTTTAAAGGCATTCTACACCCAAAATTGACTCTACACTTAAAATTGACTCTACACCCCAAATTAAACCTTACATTTCAGATTGATTTTACACCCAAGATTTGAGTTTTGATATCCAACCCAACGATATTCAAATTTGACTTTTGTTTGATGCCTCTTACATTTTAGAATTATTCTAATAATGAGAGCAACAATGTCAAAGTCCTCCTCCCCCTCTTCACATCATAACACTTTTGAACACCCTTTATGCCAAGAGATGGTCACTTATGCTCTCAAATTACAAGAAGAACAAGCAGCACTTTATTTAAAATATGCCAAAGCTCTGCAAGAGCATTGTCCAGAGCAAGCGGCAATCTTTGCCAAAATGGGCACCAAAGAGCTTGAGCATTTTCAAGAATCTCTGCGCACAGCTTGCAATATTCCTGCACCAACCTCAGAGCCTTCATCTGATGAGCCTACTCTTTCAGACATTTCGCGCAATGAAACAAATTTTCAAACAGCACAAGAAGAAGATCAAACCACCTCATCACAAACGCAAGCATATAAACAAACACTTTTAACGTGGATTCAACCTGGCCTTGCAGGCCTAATGGATGGGTCTGTCTCAACCCTTGCCCCCACTTTTGCAGCAGCCTTTGCAACAGGTGATACCTATCAAACTTTTTTGATAGGTTTTTCTGCTGCAATTGGTGCAGGTCTTTCAATGGGCTTTACTGAAGCAGCCCATGATGATGGAAAATTATCGGGGCGTGGCTCTCCACTTAAAAGAGGCATTGCCAACGGCGTCATGACAATGCTTGGGGGGCTAGGCCATGCTCTTCCCTATCTTATTGACAACTTTTACCTTGCAACAACCCTTGCTTGCCTTATCGTATTTTTTGAACTCTGGGCTATTGTCTGGATCCAAAATAAATTTATGGCCACACCTTTCTGGCGCGCTTCTTTCCAAGTTATCGTGGGTGGAGCCTTAGTCCTTGCAACGGGTATCCTAATTGGCAGTATATAAACAAAAACGCTTAATCCCACCTCGCCTCTTCCCACCCCACCCAACCACCTCACCTCCCTCTCGACCGCACCGCCTCATCTTCTCTTCTCCCCCCTCTCTCACCTCCCTCTACCGCACCGCCTCATCCCCCTATCACCTTATCCCACGCTTCTCCCACCTCCCTCTCTATCTCGCCACCTCATCCCCCCTTTCCCACCTTATCCCACCCCTTCTTCCAATACTCATTTAACAGCCAAAAGAGCACCACCCCTTGTGACTTCCCTCCCCCCTCTCTCATGCTCCTTGTACCTCACCGATAAATCTTCACTAGCACCCCTTATCGACAAACCTCCACACTAATACCCCCCACCGATAAGCCCTTCATCAACAGCCCCTCCATCAGCAAATCTACCGGCTTGTCTTGCTTGGAAGCTTTTGTTAAAGTGGCTCGCTGTCATTTATATTTTGGAAATTCCACGTTATGTCTCATCCCTCCTCCACTTCGCCTCACCCTTCCCCTAATGCTCATGCACACAGCCAAAAGAGCACCTCTTCTTGTGATTTTTCCTCCACCCCTTCACAAAAGCTTACCCTTTCGGTAGAACGCCTTGCCCACGGGCAAGATTTAGATCTTCCCCAATATGCCACAGCCGGCTCTGCTGGCCTTGATTTGCGGGCAGCATTAGCAGAAAATGAAACAATCGTTTTAACTCCTGGGCAACGTGCCCTCATCCCCACAGGTTTAATTTTCCACCTCTCACCTGGTTATGAAGCACAAATACGTCCACGCTCTGGCTTGGCTTTAAAACATGGTATCACATGCTTAAACACCCCCGGAACGATTGATAGTGACTACCGTGGTGAAGTGAAAGTTCTTCTCATCAATCTAGGGCAAGAAGATTTTTCCATTCAACGTGGAATGCGCATTGCACAAACAGTTATCGCACCTGTTACTCAAGTCAATGTACGTGTCATTGAACCAGATCAGGAAAATACCTCATGTAAAACACATGAAGGAAACCACACACAAGGGCGTGGAACAGGCGGCTTTGGCTCAACAGGGCACAATTAATAATCCCCCGCGGCTCTAATATCTACCCTCCCCCCGCTCCTGTGTAAGGTGCGGTGGGGTTCTTAGCGCTTTTAAAAGCTATTCTCCTGCTTAAAAACGCAACCTCTTAGTGCACTTTTTATAAGAGAATCCCTCTCCCATTCACCATGCAAATAACATAAACAAACCCCTCTCCACTTCTGGAAAACGAAAGCTCTTTTATCTTAAAAAACAGCTCACCCACTATTTTCAAGAGAAAGGCTCTTCTCTTTTCAGGCTCATAAAAAAACCTTATTCATGAGAAAACGTTGTATCAGCTGCAGGCTCTTTGTTACCCCCGCTATCCCCCTCACTATTACCACCCCCCTTGTCATTATTATCACCATTGCCCCTATTTTCTCCATCACCATTATTTCCCCTATCACCCCTGTTTTCTTCCCTACCATTTCTCCCTTCACCATGGTTTAAAGTCTTGTGCATTCCCACAAGACCAATTTTGGTATATCCAGCTGCTTGCAACTGATCCAGCACATTAACAACGCGGCCATAGTCAATTTCTTCATCTGCTTGAATCAAAATCTTTGTTTCTAAATTCTCTTGAGTTTCTCCAGACAAGATCTCAATAAATTCTCTCTCCTCCACAAGAGTGTCACCAACATAAAAAGAATGATCCTTTTGTAAGGTAATATAAAGAGGCTTATCAGGTTGGGAAACAGGCGTTTTTGTTACAGAAGGCAACTGAACAGAAATAACAGATGTTGCCAAAGGCGCAGCCACCATAAACACAATAAGAAGAACCAAAACAACATCAATAAAAGGCGTTACATTGATCTCACTTTGAACCTGAAAATCATCGCCCTCATATTCATTATGATAGTCTGTTTTCATTGTTTGCGGCTTTTTTGCTGTCTTTGTTGGTCGAGTTCACGGCTCAAAAGCCGTTCAATAGCAGCAGCAATATCTCCTAAATCATTTCGATATCCATTAAGAGCACGCGTTAAACCATTATACATAACAACAGCAGGAATAGCGACAAAAAGCCCCACAGCCGTTGCAAGCAAAGCTTCAGCAATTCCCGGCGCCACAACATCCAAGCGCGTTGTCTGAGTTTGAGCAATCCCAATAAAAGCATTCATAATCCCCCAAACGGTTGCAAAAAGCCCAACAAAAGGCGCAATAGCACCAATGGTTGCAAGAACAGCAGTCCCACAAGCCACACGTCTTGTAGCAGCCAGCACACACCGGGCTAAAAGCAAATGTACCCGTTCTTTCACCCCCTCATTGAAAGCATACAAAGCACTATCGTCATCTTTTCGTTCTCTGGTACCTTGAAACTTGATGAAGACCACCTGCTGAGTAGAAAGATTCACCTCTTTGAGCGTTTCTTCCAAAAAGACTGCACCTGCCCCCAGAAAGACCAAATTCGCTTCTTGCTGATTTTTGAAATCAGAGGTCAAATGCGTGAAAGTTTGAGCATTTAGAACAAACTGCAATGCACGATGTGCTTTGCGCTTTGCCCACGTTATTTCAATAATTTTAGCCAGAGCAATCGTCCAAGATATAAGAGAAGCAAGCATCAACACAACAATCACAGCTTGCACAACCCCATCGGCAGCCATAAACATCGAAAAGGGAGAAAAATCACCTGCTGAAAATAAAGTAAAACTCTTACCTAAAGCCCCTGTTTCAGATTCCATTGTTTCTCACAAATCTCCAAAATGACCCCACCCCTCCTTTTTAAAACGGTTATAAAAAATAAAAGAAGACAAATCAAGTCCAGTTTATAATAAAAAGTGCCATCACTTTTACTCATAAAACAATCATTCACCCACACAATCTTAAAGCCGCTCACACACCTCTCTTAAAGCCCCAACCATACACTCACATACCCCCCATTCACCACTTCACGCCTCAGCATCCCCCACTCACACCTCTCATGCACACACATACCTCACGTACCCAACCTACCCCACACAGCACATCTGCCTCCTCAAGCACACTCTCCCAACCCTCCCCCACTTGACTACCTGACCACCTTTCCCCACTCATACTAATCCCACAACAGTACCCACAGCTCGTATCATCCCTCCAAGCTCGCACACCACACAACACCCACAACCTCCTCTCTCCCAAACACCTCTCTTCCCTCACACATCACTCCTCTTCCCAAGTCTGTCTGCTCATCCCCGCCCTTTCAAACCAACGCCCCAACCATACACTCACACACCCCTCTCTCACCACTTCACGCCTCAGCATCCCCCACTCACACCTCTCATGCACACACATACCTCACGTACCCAACCTACCCCACACCGCACATCTGCCTCCTCTCAAACACACCCCAACCCTCCCCCGCTTGACTACCCTGACCACCTTTCCCCTCTCACACTAATCCCACAATAGTACCCACAGCTCAGCTCGTATGTATCATCCCTTCAAGCTCGCAACACCACACAACACTCACAGCCTACTCTCTCACAAACACCTCTCTCCTCCACACATCACTCCTCTTCCCAAGTCTGTCTGCTCATCCCCACCCTTTCAAACCAAAGCCCCGGCACCATCCTCACGCCTCAGCATCTCCCCACTCACACACCCTCACGCACCCAACCTATCCCACACAGCACATCTTCCCCCCTCTCAAGCACACTCCCAACCCTCCCCTACTTGACTACCTGACCACCTTTCCCCACTCATACTAATCCCACAACAGTACCCACAGCTCGTATCATCCCTCCAAGCTCGCACACCATACAACACCCACAACCTCCTCGCTCTCATCCCCCCTTCCCCGACATCCACCCCTTTTCCCAAGTCTGTCTGCTCATCCCCGCCCTTTCAAACCAACGCCCCAACCATACACTCACTCCCCTCTCTCACCACCTCACGCCTCAGCATCCCCTCACTCACACCTCGCACGCACACCTCCCGCACGTACCCAACCTATCCCACACAGCACATCCTCTCCCCCGCACGCATATCCCTCTTACGCATACTTCCCCTCATGCATTTATGCATCTCTTTTAAAGAGAGCCCACACTCCCTAAAGGTTCGCATATACAACCATAGGTTTATCTATAAAACCTAACAATTCAATCGCAAAGGGGGCATAGACTGTTGCAAAACTTCATGAAAAAAGAATCATAAAAATTTTGTCCATGCCATCATATCCTATTTTTCAAGGGTTTTTTGCGTAACCTGCCTTATACCGTTAAGAATCTTTAGGAAAAACAACATTTATAAAAATACACTTATAAATTGTATTAAGCATGGAACCAATATGATTTGGGGGCGTTAAACACTAAAGAATGTTCAAATCTTTGACTCAGGTGATGGCCTTCACCGTGAATCGAAAATAACCAAAAAAGAAGGAAGAATCATTATGGCAAACAACAAAGCAGCAGATGACAGAGCAACATCAACAGAAAAAGACCTGCACGCTCAATTGAAACAATTACGCAGTGAAATGGCAAACATAACCTCAGCACTAAGTGACCTTGGTTCAAACACATTATTAAGCGAAGCCAAAAACAAAGCAACAAAACTCTATGCTTCAGTAAAAGACAGTGGTGAAGACATTGTATCACAAGCCAAAGATGTCTTAAGCGATTTTGAACATAATTTAAGCAGATGTGTACGCAAAAATCCTAGTAAGAGCGTTTTGGTTGCAGCGGGTATTGGTTTTGTTCTCTCTTACTTGATCCGCCGTTAACTCATGCAAACGTCTATTGTATCCTTACTGTACCAATTGACTGGCAGAAATCTCAAAAATACGATCAAACAGATCCGTATCCAAGCAATTTGCTGTGGAATTATTGGGTTTTCATTATTGATGGCTCTAGTGTTTTTAAATGTCTTAAGCTTCCTTGCTTTGTGTTTAGTGATGCACCCAGTTGGTGCAGCCACAACAATGGTATTTATTTGGTTTTTTGTTGCAGGATTAAGTGTTTTGCTAAGTCGGTTTTTCAAAGCATATCAACAACGCAATTATCAAAGACACTATAAAGAACAGCACCGTAAGTTTATGACAGAGTCAACTCTTTCCAGCATCGCAATGCTGGGTAAATACTTGCCTCTTGTTAAATTAGGAGTGCCAGCCTTGGGACTTGCAGCTTACTTTTTGTGGCAAAAAGATAAAAAAGATCACTTTTAAAACATATAGCTATTGTGATTCACCCCCCAAAGGCACATTCTTCTATACCCAGAGAATGTGCCTTTTTCCTCTGCAAAAAGCACACCCCCCCACAAGAGCACATCTGCCCCCTCTCAAAGCATACCCCCACCCCCCTTCACGCTTGACTACCCTGACCACCTTTCCCCACGCGCTACTGACCCCACAACAGTACCCACCAGCTCACACCATTCCTCAAACGCACTCAACCTCATCCCCTCTCCAACCAAGCACACACCACAATAACACCCAACACCTCTCTCCCAATTACCCCTCTCCCACACATCCTCTTCCTTCCCAGCACATTCACCTTGTGTAAAAAGCACACACACCTTTAAACCAAACTTGCTCATGAAATATTGAGAAACCCTCAGCACACAAAAGATACAAATAAAGTACCCCCCATTATTATCGTCAAAATGATAAACGGAATGAGATTGATTTAATTCAGCTTACAAACCCGCGATTTGTTTTCACCAGCCTTTAAGGGAAAGAGTAATCCTTAACCACCTAAAACCCCGCGCAAGATAAGGCGCTTTAGACCTCTCTTAAAACACCCCCTCCCCCAGAAAGGGCATTCTACATCCACCCTTGGAGCACTCTAAACACGATCATTGCGCACAATAACGTCTGCAATATCTGCCGCAATAGTTTCAATGGCTTTAGTATCATCACCTTCAACCATCACACGGATCAACGGCTCAGTTCCAGAAGCACGAATAACCAACCGTGTTTCCTTTCCCAGCCCTTCTGTCACTTGATCAATCGCAGCTTTGACCGGAGATTTGTTCAACACATTTTTGTCTTTAATTGTTATATTTTTCAAAATTTGGGGCACAGGCTCAAAACGCTTACACAGCTCGCTCATCGAAAGTTGGCTTTCTTTCATGCACGCTAAAATCTGCAAAGCAACAACTAACCCATCACCCGTTGTCCCAAAATCACTCAAGACAATGTGCCCACAATTTTCCCCACCAACATTATAACCCTTCTCACGCATCGCTTCGACAACATAGCGATCCCCAACCTTAGTACGCACCAAATCCAACCCCTTAGCGTTTAAAAAACGCTCCAACCCAAGATTTGTCATAATGGTTGTCACAACACCATTGCACTGCAGCCGCTCAGTTTTGTGCCAATGCTCAGCAAGCACCGCAATTAATTGATCACCATCTACGGTTTGGGCTTTTTCATCAACCATTAAAACACGATCACCATCCCCATCAAGAGCAATCCCCACATCGGCACGCACCTCATGAACTTTCTCTTTTAAAGAAGTCAGATTAGTAGATCCACATTCTTGATTAATATTAAAACCATTAGGCTCATGATTGATCGCAATAACCTCTGCACCCAATTCCCATAAAGCAAGTGGTGCAGCCTTATATGCAGCACCATTGGCACAATCGACCACAATACGCAAAGAATCCAAACGCACATCACGCGGCAGCGTACGTTTTGCATATTCAATATAACGGTAAATATCCCCTTCAACCCGTTTTGCACGCCCAATTTCTGCACAATTTGCTAAAGAATGTGAAAGATCTTTCTCAAGTAATTGTTCAATTTTTGCTTCAATTTTATCTGAAAGCTTAAAACCATCAGGGCCAAAAAGCTTAATTCCATTGTCGTAATAAGGGTTATGAGAAGCAGAAATCATCACTCCAATATCTGCCCGCAGAGAACGGCAAAGCATGGCAACAGCAGGGGTTGGCACAGGCCCAAGCAAAAAAGCTTCCATTCCAGCAGCAGTAAATCCTGAAACTAAAGCATTTTCGAGCATATAACCAGACAATCGAGTATCTTTACCAATCACCACACGGCACGGCTGCCCTTGTGAGCGAAACAAAACACCCACAGCCATCCCCACTTTCATGGCAAAATCTGGTGTCATAGGAAAACAATTGGCTTTCCCCCGAATACCATCTGTTCCGAAATATTTTTGCGCCATCTTTTTTCCCTTTTCACCCAGAAGACCCTTCGGGTCATCAACCTTCCAAATTAATTACCAATCACTCTACCACAACCCATTCAAAAATCATCGATTCCCCCTCAAGCTATCATCTCTTTAAACCACAAACCATTCAGCTCACCAAAATGCCCCCACCAATCTGCCAAGTTGCCAACCGTTCCTCACAAACTTCGTTCTTTAAACCCCTTCGGGTCATCAACCTTCCAAATTAATTACTAACCACTCTACCACAACCCCTTCGAGAATCATCAATCCCCCCTCAAGCTATCACCCCTTTAAACCACAAACCACTCAGCTTACCAAAATGCCCCACCAATCTGCCAAATTTCCAACCGTTCCTCACAAATCTTGCTCTTCAAGCCCACTCCTAGAACCCTCCTCACAAAGCCCCCAATCTTTTTAAAAAAGACCAGCCTCTCGCACGAATCTATTGAGATAAACAACCTTTACCCACGCACAAAAATCCTGTTCCCAATAGATAACTTACTAAAGCAACACCTTAACACTCTTCCATCTTTTCAAAACGTGTCTGCATGCACAAGAAAGCCCACACACCCAGCCAAAGACCTCTCACTTATTGTTAAAATCTTCGACTTAAAGTCAGCAAAACCTCCTGCTTACTGCTTTACTCAAATCTTAAAGGGAAGTTTTTTGCATTGAGTACTATTTACCTATTTCTAAGCATCTGGATTGCTCGCAGAATCACTTTTTGCTTTCACCTTCTTGTTATCACTTGCCTTTAGCGTATTTTTAGAAGCACTTTTAGAACTACGCACCTTTTTCTCGGCAACATCCGTTTTCTTCTCAGTAACATCCGTTTTCTTTTCCGCAGCAGAAGATTTGAGCTTTTCTTTTCCACCCTTACCACCTGTTTTAGGCACAGATGAAGTACGTGAAGGCACATGATCATTACCCTGTGTGCGTGAAGGTGGTTTACCCGCAATCACTTCGTTAATTTCTGCACCAGTTAATGTTTCATATTCTAACAAACCTTGTGCCAACGCAAACCATTGTTTCTTTTTTGTTGTAAGAATTTTTGTTGCACTTTTATAAGCATCATCAATAAGTCTGCGCACTTCCGCATCAATCATGCGTGCCGTTTCTTCAGAGACATTTTGCGTTCTTGCAACCGAATGACCTAAAAAAACTTCATCCTGATTATCGCCATAAGCAACATTGCCAAGCATATCAGAAAATCCCCACCTTGTGATCATAGCACGTGCCAATTTTGTAGCCTGTTCAATATCAGAAGCCGCACCAGATGTGATATTTTCCTTGCCAAATTTTAATTCTTCGGCCACTCTTCCACCCATCATAATAGCCAAGCGTGAAATCATCCACCGATAGCTCATGGAATAACGATCGCCTTCAGGCAATTGCATGACCATCCCCAAAGCTCTTCCTCTTGGCACAATTGTTGCTTTGTGAACAGGGTCAGCAACAGGCACATTTAAAGCCACAATAGCATGCCCCGCTTCATGATAAGCAGTCAGCTCTTTTTCCTCTTGTGTCATAGCGGTTGAACGGCGTTCAGCCCCCATCATGACTTTATCTTTCGCGTCTTCAAACTCTTGCATTGTCACCACTCTTTTGTTGCGGCTTGCAGCCATTAAAGCAGCTTCATTAACAAGGTTCATCAAATCAGCACCGGAAAACCCTGGTGTTCCTCTTGCCAAAACTTTCAAATCAACATTGGGCGCTAAAGGCACATTGCGCACATGAACTTTCAAGATCTGCTCACGCCCAGCAACATCAGGGTTTGGCACAACAACTTGTCGATCAAAACGCCCTGGTCTTAACAAAGCAGGGTCAAGCACATCTGGCCGGTTTGTTGCAGCAATTAAAATAATGCTTTCATTAGGTTCAAACCCATCCATTTCAACAAGCAACTGGTTTAATGTCTGTTCACGCTCGTCGTTTCCACCGCCAAGTCCTGCACCACGGTGGCGCCCAACCGCATCAATTTCATCAATAAAGATAATGCAAGGAGCATTTTTTTTAGCTTGTTCAAACATATCACGAACACGGCTTGCCCCAACACCCACAAACATTTCCACAAAATCTGACCCTGAAATGGTAAAAAATGGAACATTAGCTTCCCCAGCAACAGAGCGTGCAAGCAAGGTTTTCCCGGTTCCTGGTGGTCCAACAAGTAAAACCCCACGGGGAATACGCCCCCCTAAACGCTGAAATTTTTGTGGATCACGTAGAAAATCGACAATTTCTTGTAAATCCTGCTTTGCTTCTTCAACACCAGCAACATCTTGAAAGGTGACCCGTCCATGCGCCTCGTTTAGCAATTTTGCTTTTGATTTCCCAAACCCCATTGCACCACGTGATCCATTTTGCATTTGTCGCATAAAAAAGATCCACGCCCCAACGATAATAATAACAGGAAGAAGAGAGAACAATAAATTGAGAAAGATACTATTCCCAGAACTTTCAGGCACAGCCTTCACATTAACCTTCTTATCTTCCAACTTTTGTACCAAAGAGGGATCTCTTGGTGCATAAGTTGAAATGATTCGACGATCAGCCGTATGTCCTGTTAACTTTTGACCTTGGATAGTCACAGTTGTAAACTCGTTATTCTCGACCTTCTTTAAAAAATCAGAATAGGAAAGCTCACTATTCCCAGTCCGCTGGGTGCTTCCATTAAAGAAAGAAAATAACGCAATGAGTACTAAGGCAATGAGCCCCCAAATCATGAGGGAGCGGTAATTGGAATTCATATTCAGTCCATTTATCAGATATAAATTTTTATAGAATTATGAGTAACATATAATCTTGTCCACGCCTTGCCAAGACATGAATGAGATGTTTATCATTTTTTAAAACGATTTTTCTGCATCTTTTTCACATAATGTTTTCATGTAATGTTAAAAAAAGGTTCTACAACATTAATAAGAGCGGCATCTTCGTGCAACGATAGCCAATTAAAGGGTGCAAGAATGCGCTGCACAGTCACTTTATGGCAACAAGAAAGGTGAGAAAGCTCTGGAATATCAATACCTTTAGCCCCTAAAACCAATGGAAGAGATTGCAACGAAGGAAAATGAGGTCGTTTACGATCAACCATAGCTTCAAAATCAACCATATCCCCAATCACCTCACCCTCCCCAATTATATGAGTATTGGAAAAATATTTTCCATACCTAAAAAACTGTTTTAAATGAACAAGATCAGCTGCACGCACTTTAAGGGCATCTCTCTCATGATTGGTGATCTGATAGCGCCCATCCCATAAAAAGGTTTGCCCAGGAAGGATGATTGCCTCTTGAATATTTCGAGCTTCACGCCAAAAAGCAATCCCCTTTTGACTATATTCGACAAGAGACCCAGCCAAAGTAAAGCGCTTTTTTTCTAAAGAATGGAGACACAATTTTTGATTAAGAGCACTCAATTTTTGAGATGCAAGCAAATAAGGGCTACCCCCCATCAACACAGCAAATAACCCCACAACAAATGGAAAACCAGGATGACGGCATAAAAAAGGCTCAGGCCTTTTAATAAAACATCGCCCATACTTAACAACAATATCCAAGGCTAGAATCAAATCAGCAATCATCTGCGCGTATTGACGCCGTTTTAATGCAGCTTCATTGACCTTTTGAGCAACCTCGGAAAAGTCTTTAAAATGAATAGAATGGCGCACACGTACGCGTTCAAAACGCAAATCATCATTCGTGGGATCATCAATCCACTCTATTCCTCGCAAACGCAAATAAGCGCGCAAAGTATCGCGTTTAATGCCAAGTAATGGGCGAATCAAACGCACTTTTCGGCGCAACAATGCCTCACGCGCAATACAAGACAAACCACGTTCAATCAATTCACCATTGTCTTTCAAGACACTAGCATCTTTTAATGGGCCTGTCACACCCATTTCCTCCCATGTATTATTATAATCACCCCGCCCCCCCTGTTGTGAAACACCCACAGCCTCAACACCACACTGCGCACCAGCAGCCTCATTACCCTGTTCTACACCAACAAAACCCTCACCCTTTGATCTTAAAGCAAAAACCTCATCACCCCGCCCCCCCTGTTGTGAAACACCCGCAGCCTCAACACCACACCGCACACCAGCAGCCTCATCACCCTGCTCTACACCAACAAAACCCTCACCCTCTGATCTTAAAGCAAAAACCTCATCACCCCGCCCCCCCTGTTGTGAAACACCCGCAGCCTCAACACCACACCGCACACCAGCAGCCTCATCACCCTGCTCTACACCAACACCCCCCCCACCCTCTGATCCTAAAACAAAAACCTCATCACCCCATCCCCCCTGTTGTGAAATACCCGCAGCCTCAACACCACACCGCGCACCAGCAGCCTCATTACCCTGTTCTACACCAACACCGCCCTCACCTTTTGATCTTAAAGCAAAAACTTCATCACCCCACCCCCCCTGTTGTGAAACAGCTTTATCCTTCAAGACACGTTGGCAGCGCATGTAATAGGTTTCAACCTGATCATTGAGAGTGTGCCCTGTCATAATGAGCGTTGCACCCTGTTTTTCAGCTTCTTGGAACAATAAATCATACCGTGCAACACGTGCTTTTTGAGAAATATCTGTCTTTGGCTTCGTGCCTTCCCACCGCACAATGACATGCTTAATCTGATAAGCGCGACAAATCTCTGCCACCTTCTGAGCCTCACACGCTGATTCCTCACGCAATTGATGATCAACCGTAACAACAATAATCTCAGGGGGAGAAAGCAGTGTCTTAAAATAATCTTTAAGCAAAAACAACAAAGCCAGCGAATCACCCCCCCCAGAAGCTGCCACAATCAACTTCTGACAATGGGTAAAATCTGATTTCTTAAAAATTTCTGCTAATTGAATGAGCACTGAGAACGACTCTGTTCTTGTTTAAGACGTTTACAAAAAACGCATTCTAACGTTTGGTAGTGTTTTGGAATGTCAGCAAAAACATCACAAGCCGCTTTATTTTGACCAAGAGCAGACACACTCATCGCTAATTTTAGCAAAATTTCAGAACCATATAAGGTATTTTTATACGTATACCATACATACAAATAAACCTGCGCGGCTTCATGATAGCGTTCTTGCCCAAGCAAAGATTCTGCTAACCAAAAAACAGCATCACCAACTAAAGGGTCTTGTTTATAACGCTTTTGAAAAGCACAAAAAGCTTTTTCAGCTTCAGCATAATTGCCAGAAAGAATAAAATGATAGCCCTCTCTATACAGTTTCTTAGGCAATAAGCGTTGATCTTCATCCCCGTCTACCTGTTTGGCAGCACCATCCTTTTCATGCTCTTGCTCCCCACGCTGTAAATACTCACCATGCGCTGTTTTTACACCATTTTTACGCTCATCATCCATACCATCAACAGCACTACTCTTACCCCCTTTTCCACTGTGCTTGTTTTTCCTCCCTTGCTCTTTACTGTAACTGTACTTGCCAGCTGAAACCGCTTTCTCTTGACTTTCATCCCGGCTCCCACCTTGCCCCTTAATCACTTGAGCTGTCCCTTTTAAAGCTGTCTCCTTTAAATAAGGGTTATTCGAAGGGCAATAATAACGAAAAGAACCTTCTTGATTAAAAAGATCAAGCAAGTGTTGCCGAAACAAACGCTCTTCCCTCTCTCCTCGTTTATCGCGCTCTAGCACCCCCTGTATCGCACGCAAAAGAAGATCCAAATCTTTGTCTTTAAGAAGAGTATCCTGACGATCCGCAGCCACCTTTTGCGCCGCATCTACACTGTAAACAAAAAGTGGGTCCATGCTCGGGGGAAGAGATGGACCCACGCTTTGGGCAACCAATGTGCCCAAACTCTGGTCAGAAGATGGACCCCTGCTCGGGGGGAGAGGCGGGTCCATACTATGGGCGGACGATGTACCCAGACTCTGACCAGAAGACGGGTCCATACTCGGGGGAAGAGTTGGACCCACGTTTTGGGCAACCAATGTGCCCAAACCCTGGTCAGAAGATGGACCCCTGCTCGGGGGGAGAGGCGGGTCCATACTGTGGGCGGACGATATGCCCAGACTCTGACCAGAAGACGGGTCCATACTCGGGGGAAGAGATGGACCCATGCCTTGGGCACTCAATGTGCCCAAACTGAGATCAGAAAATGGACCCATACTCGAAGGGGGGAGAGATGGACCCACACTTTGGGCACCCAATGTACCCAAACTCTGACCAAAAGCCGAATCCATACTCTGGGGGAGAGATAGATCCATGCTGTGGGCAACCAATGCGCCCAAACTGTGACCATAATATGAATTTAAACCGTGATCAGAAAATTGAATAGCATTTTGAGGTGTACTTTGAACAGGCCAAAAGAAACAAACCACCAAAATTAATGTAAAAACGCAAGCATGCCAGAATGATAATTGATACAAAAAACCAGCTTTCCAGCTCTTTTTGCGCCCAGCATGCAAAATTTTTTTCCCCTAAATAATTGTTAATGATCTCAATAGACCACTGATTTCACTTCTTTGACCACCATTGACCTACGGTTTTAATCCACCGCTTATAGATTTAATAACCCCCATTTCCGGAATTGATTGTCAAAACAACACGCCGATTTTGATTCCAACATGAAATATCATCACATACAGCAACAGGCCTTTCTTTTCCATAAGAAATTGTTTTCATCCGTTGTGAAGAAACTCCAAGAGAAACGAGATAATCGCGAACAGCAACAGCACGGCGCTGCCCAAGGGCTAAGTTATATTCACGTGTCCCACGGTCATCAGCATGCCCTTCAACAGTAACAAAATAATGAGGATAACGCAACAACCACTCGGCTTGACGCTTCAAAACGTGCTCAGCATCAGGCTCAATAGAAGAAGAATTAAGACTAAAGAAAACACGGTCTCCCACATTCACCATAAAATCTTGTGTTGAACCACTTACAACACTACTAAAATTTGCATCCCCCATAGAAGAATGCATGCCACCAGTCTCATCGAAATTTTTTTTGGCACAACCAACAACACTCAACAAGAAAAAAAAGACCACAACCAGTGGACAACGAAGCATGTTCTGGATAAACCCCATATGCTGATTCTCCTTAATAAAAAGCACCAAAGTTAAGGAATTTTAATACATTATCCCCTAAAAAATTTTTTATCACAAAAAAGTAAATATTTGACTTAAAACAGCACTCCTAAAAACAACACTCCCAGCAACACTCTCTTTGTCATTTACCTATCTTTTTCTTTTTCACATTTTCTCCCTTTTTGATATTCTCTCCCTTTTTGCAGCCCTTTTCAAGTCTTTTCAAACTGCTTTTTACTCTTTTCGCGCAACCTTTAGTGCTTTAACAAGCTCTTAAAGCCCAAGGCCCTTTCAAGCTATAAATATTCTACACGCTCACTTTAGCAATCTAAATGGCTTCTTAAAAATATATTGAGCTTGGCAAAAATATTACAAGCTTTTACCTATAATTGATTACCCCTTGATTCCCCCAACATTGGCAATTAATTTCAACCTCACCAACATCTAAAATCGCCCTTTAAAATCACCCTCGTTTAAGATACGCCATCATTTGAAATATGGCTATTGCTTGAAATGCACGATCATTTGATAACCGTCTCACTTACAATTCACAATCACTTGAGACTCGCCGATTACTTGAGATGCTAATTCTTCTTCTTAAAATTTTCTTCTTAAACAAGAGAGATGCGAAATCTTAAAGCCCCTTTGCACAAAAAATAAACCACTACCACTTTATAATGCTAAATAATGCTAATGTTCGTTATCTGAATGATCTTTTTTAAGCGCATTTAGTTTAGCAAAAACCTTATCAGCATCAAAATTGTTGTCCACCATTGGTTCATCCTCAACATTGACAGCCGATTGAGACTCTCCACCAAGAACAAAATTTTCTGTCACTGATGCAGGAAGCAAAGTTTCACTTTCTTGTTGTGTAAGCACAGGGCGATTTTTTGCAGCCCGTTGGAGTTCAATATCCAAATCAATTTGCAAGCACAAACCAAGTCCCACAGGGTCAAGAGGAACTAAATTAGCACTGTTCCAATGTGTCCGATTGCGAATTTGCTCAATGGTTGTTTTTGTTGTTCCAATCAATCGTGAAATCTGTGCATCTTTTAACTCAGGGTGATTAAGCACTAACCATAAGATTCCATTGGGGCGATCTTGGCGTCGAGACAAAGGGATGTAGTGAGCGCGTTTGCGTTTTGGCGTTGGAATACGCACCCTTGATTCGCAAACCTTTAAACGTGCTTTTGGATCAGCTTCCACACGAGCAATTTCACTGCGTGTCAATTGCCCAGAACTAATGGGATCAAGACCTCTAACCCCATGAGCAGATTCACCATCAGCAATGGCTTTTACTTCCAAAACATGCAACTGACAAAATTCTGCAATCTGATCAAAAGAAAGTGCCGTGTTATCAACCAACCACACAGCTGTCGCTTTGGGCATCAAAAGTTTTGTTGCCATCTTTATACTATCCTTTTGTTTGCCTTTTTTAAGACTAAAGGCAAGTTACTGCCCACTTTAGGAACTCTGGGCGTTTATCTTTGAAATGTACAATGGCTTATCACGCCTTCCAATGAAGAACCATAGAGTAAACCATTTTTCCACGAAATCTCCTCCTTTTTCATGAAACTGCCTTTATAGCGTGATTTTTCTACCACGACAAGACATCTGTCTTTGGATGATCATAACAAGAGTGTATTTACCTTTGTCGTGAATCTTTTTATAAAGTCTTTTTCAATCTGCACACCCTATGCTGCAACACATATATTATTTGCTAGACAACATATATTATTTTGCTAAACAATATATTTTGCCAGACAATCTATAAACATATATCTTGCCACACAAGGTTATTTTGCCAGATAAGGTATGTGATCGTCCAAACTGAAAGGGAAGCCATGGCAGGCCACTCACAATTTAAAAATATTATGCACCGTAAAGGGCGTCAAGATGCGATACGCTCAAAAATGTTCTCTAAACTTGCGCGTGAAATTACAGTTGCAGCCAAACAAGGTGCTCCTGATCCAGCAATGAATCCGCGTTTAAGACTAGCTATCCAAAACGCTAAATCGCAATCCATGCCAAAGGATAACATTGAACGCGCCATAAAAAAAGCCTCAGGTGGTGATGTCGAAAATTATGATGAAGTGCGCTACGAAGGCTATGGCCCAGGCGGTGTTGCAATTATTGTTGAAGCTTTAACCGATAACCGTAACCGCACCGCTTCTAATGTGCGTGCTGCCTTTACAAAATCTGGCGGGGCTTTAGGGGAAACAGGATCTGTCAGTTTCATGTTCAACCGAATCGGTGAAATTATCTATAATCTTGAAGCCGGCACACCAGACACTATCATGGAAGCAGCCATTGAAGCTGGCGCTGAAGATGTCCAAACAGAAGAAACTGGTCACCACATTTTATGTGCCTTTGAAAATATTGGTGAGGTTTCAAAAATGTTGGAAGCAACACTTGGTGAAGCACAGTCTATTAAAACCGTTTGGAAAGCAACCACCCTTGCACCCGTGGATGAAGAAAAAGCTCTGTCTATCCTACGCCTCCTCACCACATTGGAAGACGATGATGACGTGCAAAATGTTTATGCCAATTTCGATGTCAGTGATGAAATTTTAGCCAAGCTATCTCCATAAAACTGGCTCTAAATCATCACCTGCTCTACTACCCACGAAGTTTGATTGAATGCATCAAAGAGTATCTCTTTGAAAGCAGCAAAGGGGTTTTTTTATTTTTTTAGTTTTTGTAATTTACACGCTTGAGCATTTTTAATTGAGAATTTTCAATGCATGATATTGAGCATTCAGTATATAAAAGTCTCTCATCACACGCATATTCACCACATGCATAAAATTTTAACTGCTCATTCCTCCTCAAACCTTCAACTCATCCCCACGCGATTTTCAATTCTCGCAAATCGCCTCAAGCCTCACACCCCCGTGTTCTCGAAATCTGGTTTCACCTTTAAAATCGGCTGAACACTCCCTTAAGATCTCAAAACCTTACACTCCTTCAAATATCCACCCGTCCCACGCGATTTTCAATTCTCGCAAATCGCCTCAAAGCCTCACACCCCCGTGTTCTTGAAATCTGGTTTTACCTTAAAAATCGGCTGACCACCCCCTTAAGATCTCAAAACCTTACACCCCTTCAAATATCCACTCGTCCCACGCGATTTCAATTCTCGCAAATCGCCTCAAGCTTCACACCCCCGTGTTTTTGAAATCTGGTTTCACCTTAAAAATCGCTGAACACCCCCTTAAGATCTCAAAACCTTACACCCCTTAAATCATCACGCTCCCCACGCGATTTCAACTCTCGCAAATCGCTTCAAACCTCATACACCCGTATTCTTGAAATCTGGTTTCACCTTTAAAATCGGCTGAACACCCACTTAAGATCTCAAAACCTTACACCCCTTAAATCATCACGTTCCCCACGTGATTTCAACTCTCGCAAATCGTCTCAAGCTTCACACCCCCGTGTTCTTAAAAACAGATTTCACCTCTTGAAATCTTGGATGCCCCCTCTCACATCACACGTCAAATCCCCGTGCTCAAATGCGCTCAATCTTCACATTGCAAACTTCACAAATACTGTTTTTAGAAGTTGAATATTTTAAACGCCGAGATTACCAAAGCGATTTTTGAATTTAGAAACACGACCACCACGATCGACCAATGTCTGAGAACCACCAGTCCACGCTGGGTGGGTTGTAGGATCAATATCTAGAGAAAGGGTATCTCCCTCTTTTCCCCATGTCGAGCGAGTCTCATATTTAGTTCCATCAGTCATAGCAACATAAATCATATGATAATCGGGATGAATATTCGCTTTCATACGGCATACTTTCGTTTTTACATAACGAAAAAGCGCTATTTTGCTTTTTTAAGTGCGCTCGCTTCGTCTTTTTGATACATTAATTGAATTGAGATTCTTATAGCTGAGCGTACATAAAAAAACAAGTGTGCAAAGCCTATCAATCCATAAAGTCTTATAAGGAATAAAAAAGTCTTATAAGGCACAAAATAAAAAGATAAGGAATAAGATGAACATGCACACCACCACAAAGTCATCAAATCATTCTGACAAATTTGCAAAGCCTTCTAAAAAAAGAGTTTCTTTTGCTTTGCTTGCAACTTTTGCTCCTTATATTAAACGCCATCACTGGCTTGTTCTTTATTCCTTTGTCGCTTTATTTATTGCCGCTTCTGTCACATTGGCCTTGCCTCTTGCCATTCGTCAAATGCTTGATCATGGTTTTTCCGTTTCAAGTCACGGTAATATTAATTTTTATTTTGGCATTTTATTTGTATTAGCCTTACTTTTAGCACTTGCTTCAGCATGCCGTTACTATTGTGTCATCACATTGGGCGAGCGCATTGTTGCTGATTTACGCCGTGATCTTTTTGTCCACATCACACAACTTTCACCTGATTTTTTTGATCATTCTCGCTCTGGTGAAATTATGTCTAGGCTTTCCACAGACACAACACAAATTAAAACAGCTGTTGGGTCAACAACCTCGACAGCTCTGCGTCATCTCATTGTGGTAATTGGCGCAATTGTGATGATGGTCATCACCAATCTTAAGCTATCTCTTCTTGTTGTTCTTGCCATCCCCCTTGTTGCCATTCCATTGATTATTTTAGGGCGTAAAGTCCGCCAACGCACACGTACTGCGCAAGATTGTTTAGCAGATGCAAATGCTCTTGCCTCTGAACAGATAAACGCTATTCGAACTGTACAAGCCTTTACATCTGAGAACTTTATTTCTTCTCGCTTCACATCTCTTATTGAACGCGCTTTTCAAACAGCGCAATTGTCTGTGGTTTTGCGCTCTTTTTTCACCGGTTGTGCAATTTTCCTAGTTTTTGGAAGCATTGTTGCCGTCTTATGGATCGGCTCACGTGATGTTTTAAATGGCACCATGTCTGGCGGTACACTTGGTCAATTTGTTCTTTATGCAATTTTCGGCGCCATGACCTTTGCACAATTATCCGAACTTGGTGCAGAATTAGTACAAGCAGCAGGTGCAACAGAACGAATTGCCGAATTATTGCAAGAAAAACCAACCATCACAACACCAGATTCCCCCTTGCCTTTAGCTCACCCCGTTCAAGGAGCTATTGTTTTTAATCAGATTGATTTCGACTACCCCTCAAGACCCCAAGAACAGGTTTTGCAAAATTTATCCTTTTCCATCAAAGCCGGTGAAACTGTTGCTTTTGTAGGTTCCTCAGGGGCAGGAAAAAGCACTCTTTTTTCTCTCATCTTGCGTTTTTACGACCCCCTAAAGGGGCAAATCCAATTTGATGGCGTTGATCTTAACCGTCTTTCTCTTTATGATTTACGCTCATCAATTGCTTATGTCCCGCAAGAGGTTGTTATTTTTGAAGGCACACTGCGCGACAACATCATCTTTGGTACAAAAAATGCTGATGAAGCACAAGTCATCGCCGCAGCCAAAGCAGCAAACGCACTTGAATTTATCGAATCTCTCCCAGAAGGCTTTAACAGCCAAGTTGGAGAACGTGGAATTATGCTCTCTGGTGGGCAAAAACAACGCATCGGCATCGCACGAGCGATTTTAAGAAATGCCCCGCTATTGCTCCTTGATGAAGCCACATCAGCCTTAGATGCACATAACGAAAGACTCGTGCAAGAAGCCTTAGAAGGGCTCATGCACAACCGAACAACATTGGTAATAGCACACCGTTTGGCAACAGTTTTAAAAGCAGACCGCATCCTCGTGCTCGATAAAGGAACCATCATTGAAGAAGGAACCCATACCCAATTGATTGAGCAAAATGGGGTTTATGCACATTGGGCTCAACTGCAATTTTCACCAGACCAAAAATCATAAAAGATTTTTAAAATATCCAGAAGTCTTTAAACACACCAAAATATAGCACTCAAATAATCTCTAAACATTTAGAGTGCTATCAACTATATCCCCCACAGGCTCCATCAAACCATACCCTCATGAGCTCCAACCAACGCTGAAAACTAAACACCCCCTACCCTCAATCTCGCAAAAACAGCAGACAGCCTCTCCCTCCTCACAAGCTCCAACAACCATACCCCCCACAAGCTCTAACCAACGCTGAAAACTAGGCACCCCCCCTACCCTCTAATCTCACAAAAAAGTGGATAAGCTCTTCCCCTCTCATCTTATGAATTCACACGCTTGGCGCATATCTCAATTGCCAGTTATAATCTGGCCTTTCACACACCTTTTTTAAGGGTTTGACTTAATTGAGCATGAATAAACTCATTACCAGCGATAATGTTTTTTATGCCAAACATAGCGTTCCCACCATCTTTATCACTAACAAAACCACCCGCTTCACGAACGATGATGATTCCAGCAGCCATATCCCAAATTTGCAGGTTATCTTCCCAGAATCCATCTGTTCTTCCTGCAGCCACATATGCTAAATCAAGAGAAGCCGCACCAAAACGACGAACACCAGAAACTTCACTCATAATATTGTGCAACTCAACAAGATAGTGCCCATGATTGCGCCCTCCAAAATGGGGCATTCCTGTTGCAATCACACATTCCCCCAATTTACGCCGTGCCGCCACACGGCAGCGCCGATCGTTTAAAAAAGCTCCACACCCGCGTTCAGCTGTAAAAAGCTCATCTAAAATAGGGTTATAAATCACGCCAGCAACAATCTGCCCTTGACGTTCCAAAGCAATAGAAACAGCAAAAAAAGGAATACCATGTAAGAAATTTGTTGTACCATCTAAAGGATCAACAATAAAACGATGTTGAGAATCCTCCCCAATAATTTCTTCTGATTCTTCCATTAGAAAACTAAATTTAGGCCGCGCCTTTATCAATTCAGAAAAAATAATCTTTTCAGCTTTGCGATCTGCCTGGCTCACATAATCAGCCGGCCCCTTTAAAGACACTTGTAAGTTTTGAACCTCACCATAATCACGCACCAAAGAGCGGCCAGCCTTAAGGGCAGCTTGAACCATGATATTCATGATCGCAGAACGTGCCATATTTTATCCCTTTTCATTTGTGCGACGCACATAAATTAATTCATTGGTGTCAACAACAACACGTTCCCCAACCTGAATGAAAGGTGGCACGAGAATACGAATACCATTTTCTAAAATCGCAGGCTTATAAGATGAGGTAACAGTTTGCCCTTTAATTGCAGGTTCAGTCTCAGCAATTGTCACAACAACCTGATCAGGCAGCGATATGCCAATTGGTTTTTCTTGATAAAGCTCAACCGTGACAACCATTCCATCTTGTAAAAAAGCAGCGCGATCACCGACAAAATCTTTGTGCAATTCAAGCTGTTCATAAGAACTTGAATCCATAAAAACCAACATCTCACCTTGCTCATAAAGGAATGTGAAATCCTTTTGTTCAAGCCGCACTCTCTCAACAGTCTCAGCAGCACGAAACCGTTCATTGAGTTTTGTTCCATCAATCAGATTTTTCATCTCAACCTGGTTAAAGGCACCACCTTTTCCTGGCTTGACAGCATTGCATTTAACAGCAACCCACAAACCTCCTTGATGCTCGATAACATTTCCAGGGCGAATTTCATTACCATTAATTTTCATCGTGTATATTCCATTTGATCCCTTTAAAGACCCATTAATTTTTCCAGGTCTTATCTGGCTTTTTCAAGCCATTGCATCTTTTAAAGCTTCATTAAGCTTCATTTTATTCTTTCAAACCATTATTATTTTCTCAAACCATTATGGTTTTTAAAGCCTCATTTGGTTTTTTCAAATAAGAATCGTTGTGTACCCTAGCTTTTCAGCTTTTTGCAAGACTATAAAGCACCTTGGCAAAAAACCTTAAATAATTTTGCAAAAAAACCACCCTTATATAAACAATCACCCTATAGGATTTGCAAAAAACACTTTTATGAAAATTACTCAAAAACAATTTGGTGAAAATAATCTCCTAAAACCATCAATTAATCTTCACCCAAAATGCGCTTAAAGAACAGGTATGAATGCGATCGCTTTTTGTTCTGCTTCCTTCAATTGAGCCTCATCCATTCCCTGGAGCATCACTTCAAGATCAGAAGCTTGCACTTTCGCCTTCTTTGCCACCATATACCACGCAGCAGCAGTAACAATATCACCCTCTACCCCTATTGCATCGCGATAAAGTCTTGCCAGATTAACTTGTGCCACCGCAACCATTTTAACGGCATTGTCAAACAGCAAATAAAAAGCCCGTTTAAAATCGGTTTCCCCACCACGGCCTTCAATCAACCATTGTGCCAACAGCATTTGAGCCATAAGGTGCTTATTTTGGGCTGCAACCTCAATCAATCTTCGTGCGTTATAATCATCTTTTGGTTTTGTTAAAGTCCCCTCAGACAAAATCTTTGCAGCAGCAAAAGCAGCCTCAGGGTCACCAAGAGCAGCACCCTTTAAAAACAACTTCAAAGCCTGTTCTTTTGTTTCATCTTTTTTGTTTTGTAAAGTCACACCTTCAAGATCGTTTTTTTCATCGAAAACTTTATGAAGAAGCATTTGCCCATAATAAAAATAGGCTTCCCTCACACCAGCATGCAGTGCTTTTTGAACAAATTCTATGCCACGCTCTTTGTCTTTTGTGACAAAGGTCCCACTAAACAACATAAGACCATAGCGCAGTTGTGCTTGTGGGTCCCCGTGTTTTGCAGCGCTTCCAAACCATAAAGCAGCACGCTGACCATCAAGGGGAACGGCATATCCTTCCATATACATTTGACCAATCAAAGTTTGCGCAGCTGGATCATTGTATTCAGCACGTTTGAGTGCTTCATGAAAAGCTTTTAAATAATAGCCTTGAACATAATAATCATAGGCTTCATCATATTGGCCTGCTTTTAATATTTGAGCAGAACTCTCATGATCTTGGGCTTTTACAGTGTTTTCAGGCACCTTTAAAGTGGATTCATCTGGTGATTCTTCTATCTCACTAGATTCAACTTCAACATCTTGTGCTTCTTCTCCCACAGGGTCCGCAACAGCAGAAAAAGACAAAAAAGCTGTCAAAATCAACACACACGCAAACACTTTACTCATAAGATGCCCTCTACCCGCTCATTATGGATATCTTTATCTATGATAAAAGATGATTTTTGCATTTTTCTTTAACCCTATCAAGTACAATAAAGGGGTGATCATGAGCAAAAATCATCTCTTCAATGGCAATAAATTCACATCCCGTCTCTAAGGCTTCATCAATAGTTGCAAGATCACTGCCTGCTTGAATAATAGCAGGTACTTCCATAATCTCAGCCCACCATTTTGCTAATGCAATATTTCGAGGATGGGAGGATGGCTTTTTATCAGCACCTAATTTCCCAAAAAACACATAATCAACCCCAGCCTCAGCAACACTCATAGCACAATGACGTGTTCGTAAATTCCCAAAACCAACTATTTTTTGATTTTTTTTCTGATTCTCCAACACGTCAAAAGCATCAAGACCACCCTCCAAATGCATCCCATCAGCTTTAATTCTGCCAGCAACACGGCTATCTTCAGCAATAATAAGGGCAGCACCATTGTGTTGAATATCATCAGCATACATCTTGGCACTATTTTGTAAAAAAGTACCATCGTCCTGATCAACAAATGAATCATATAAAATAATGCACGCAAAGGACTTCGTTTGAAAGAGCTGGCGTAAAAATGCAGGCTCAATAACACGCCGAACATCCAATGTTAGAGCCAACTGAGGAAAAGAACAATGTTCAATTGGTTTATTTTTCTGATGGACCATACAGCCTCCCTTAAAGATTAAATTAAATAAAGATTTATTTTATCATCACGCTTTGTTAAAGGCAGATTTACCCCTTTGATCACAAAGAAAGATCTTTTGATGGCACATCATAGCACTTCCCCTCATGATACACTTCCTTCAAATTATGAAAAGCATAGCCCCCCTTTATCTTACCGTGATACCCGTATTGATGTATTGCGTTCTTTAGCTCTGTTAACGATTTTCATCAATCATATTCCCGGAACATTTTATGAGCATCTCACACACAAAAACTTCGGTTTTTCTGATTCGGCAGAAATATTTGTTTTGCTTTCAGGCGTTGCTCTTGGATTAAGCTTTCATACTCACGCCCTCAAAAGCTGTTTTATTTCACATGTGCACAAACTTTGGAAGAGAGCTTTTGTGCTCTATAAAGCACATCTTTTTACCACCTTTACCACATTAGCCCTCTTTTTGGGAGCCTCTATTCTTTGGCACTCAGAACGACTTTTATCTATGAATAATGTGGGTATATTCCTCACACAACCTTTTATCACATTTTTAAGCATTTTAAGCCTTGGCCATCAACTAGGCTATAATAATATTCTTTCTCTTTATATTGTGTGTATGTTGTTTGCCCCTTTTGCCCTTTATCTGACTGGCAAACATAAAGGGCCTCTTCTTTTCATATCATTGATGATATACTTTATATGTGGCCTTTATAGCATTGCACCACCTTCTTATCCACTCCAAGGGCAGTGGTTTTTAAATCCTTTATCGTGGCAGTTTCTTTTCATTATCGGGTTAATAAGTGCTGTATATCTCAAACAAGGAGGGAAAATCATCTTTCGTCCTTTAATTGTAATTGTCTCAGCAAGTTATCTCGTGTTTGCACTGTTATGGGTGCGCTTAGAATGGTGGGGAAGTTTTGGTTCATCTGACTGGTCTTCACCCCTTATAAATTTTAACAAAACATTCTTAAGCCTTCCCCGTTTGGTGCACATTCTAGCCTTAGCGTCTTTGATCCTTTGCCTTCCCTGTTTGCATGAACGATTTCACGTCTCCCCAAAGCACCCCTTAGCGATTTTAGGCAAACAGAGCTTACCAGTTTTTATCACCGGCACCATCTTTGCAATGTGTGGGCAAATTTTTAAAACACTAACGACAAGCACATTTTTTTCCGACACTCTCTTGATAATAAGCGGTATCGCAATACAATTTACTGTAGCATACTATTATGAAAGTCAAAAAACACATCGTCCTGTACCTTCCAAAAGATAAAACAAATTTATAAATATTTATAAATATTGTCCATCTTGCTCATTAACCTTAGCATAAGAAGTGTATTGCGTAATTGTCTTTAAAAAGGCATCCTTTATAACAATGAGAAAATGAGTCTTTAAATTGATCTTTAGTATCATTATTTTTCTCATATCACAGTTTGGAGTATAAAGACGTGAATGCACATGAACCTTCAAAAGATAAAACCATTATCATGATGGAACACGATGCTTTTGAAAGTGTTTTTAACCGCCTCTATGAAGAGACGATGGACCTTATTGAAGAAACAGCAGACTATATTGATAAAGAAGGTAAATGTGCTGCTCGTCACCTTCCAGTCGAAACTTCTGCACTTTATGCAAAAGAAGCCATGTATTTAAGTACACGGCTAATGCAAATTGCCTCTCGACTGTTGCTTTTTCGTGCAGGGCGTGAAGGGGAAATGTCTCCCAAACAAATACAAAAAGAGATTGCAAAAATTTCTCTTCATACACCATCACTAGGACCTCAGACTGCTCATTGGACAGAATTGCCAGAAATTTTCCGCCACTTTGTAGCACGTTCTTTGCGTTTAGAAGAACGTATGCGCCATGTTAGTTATGATATCGATCAAACCTCTTGCAAAACCTTAAAAAAGAACAATCCTGTAACCAAACAAATTCAATTGCTCAAACGTGCTTTTCGACGCTCTTAAAAAACCTTGCCACCATTTTAAAAAAACTAGCCTCCTCATCACCGCTACCAGCACCTTCAATCTTACACCTCCCCCTTCCCTTACCTTTTAAATGCCATCCTCTTCCACCAACATTTCCCCAAACTCCTGGCCCTCTTCTCCCAAGCCATCTCCCCAATTTTCCAACCCCCCATCTTCTCATATTAATACGCCACCTTCCACCAACACAGCTCAATCTTGCTCTTAAATCTTGCTTCCATCAATGCAAGCTTCATGCTCTTCCCTACCCTTGCCACCATTTTAAAAAAACTAGCCTCCTCATC
Organism: Bartonella capreoli; assembly: GCF_902813205.1. Classification (NCBI taxonomy): domain Bacteria; kingdom Pseudomonadati; phylum Pseudomonadota; class Alphaproteobacteria; order Hyphomicrobiales; family Bartonellaceae; genus Bartonella; species Bartonella capreoli. Next base: position 385,463 of record NZ_CADDZX010000001.1, on the reverse strand, counting down.
ACCGCTACCAGCACCTTCAACCTTACACCTCCCCCTTCCTTTACCTCTTAAATGCCATCCTCTTCCACCAACATTTCCCCAAACTCTTGACCCTCTTCTTCCAAGCCATCTCCCCAATTTTCCAACCCCCCATCTTCTCATATTAATACGCCACCTTCCACCAACACAGCTCAATCTTGCTCTTAAATCTTGCTTCCATCAATGCAAGCTTCTTTCTCTTCCCTACCCTTGCCAAAAATGCCTTCACCAATGCTCCCACCCCTCACCACTTTAAAGTTTTCATTCCCTCCATCCATTCTCAACCTCCTGCCCTTTCCCATCATCATCAAACCTCTTTGAAATCTTGCCCCCACTAAAAAAAACCAGCTCCTCACCACCACCACCACCAGCGCTACACATTTCCTTTCATTTAAGGGAGCTTAATTCTTTTTCACAAATCATTTTTATTACGCTCTTTTAGTATTTCATTGTATTCTTTTAGTGTTTTTACTGTATTCTTTTGGATTGTATTAATGTTTCTATGTTCTTTTTATGTATTGCATCTATTCAAGAACAAAGAAATAACATAGGCTTAATCATATGGTAAAAGCGATTCGTATTATAGGCATCGATCCTGGATTACAGCGAACAGGGTGGGGCGTCGTTGATCTATTAGGCAATCATCTACACTTTATTGCATCAGGCACACTGCGCTCTGATGCAAAAAGCCATCTTGCTTCCAGGCTGTATCAACTTCATCAAGGGCTGTCTGATGTTGTGCACCGTTTTATGCCCCATGAAGCAGCTGTTGAAAATGTTTTTGTCAATAAAGATGCCACCGCCACTTTAAAACTTGGCCAAGCACGTGCCATTGCACTTCTTGTACCAGCTCAAGCAGGTCTTCCAGTTTCTGAATATGCCCCAAACACCATCAAAAAATCCGTTATTGGTGTGGGCCATGGCGCAAAAGAACAAATCCATATGATGGTCAAAACTCTTCTCCCACGCGCTGAATTTGATAGTAGTGACGCAGCTGATGCACTGGCACTGGCACTTTGCCACAGTACCCACCGTACTAACTTATCCTACAGCTCACAAGGTTAATACATGATCGGCAAATTAAAAGGCATACTTGAGAGCATCTGTGACGATCACATCATTCTTGATGTGCAAGGTGTGGGGTATAGCGTTTTTGTGTCAAACAGGCTTTTATCTTCTTTACCAACCCTTGGTGAACATTTAAACCTATTTATTGAAACGCATGTTCGTGCAGAAGCCATTCGCCTTTTTGGTTTTACCACAAAAGCTGAACGAGATTGGTTTTGCCTTTTGCAAAATGTGCCAGGGGTAGGTGCAAAAGTTGCCTTAGCTATTTTAGGAACTTTATCACCTGGTGAACTTGCCCAAGCAATTGCATTAAACGACGTGGCAATGATCAAACGTGCTCCTGGCATTGGTCAAAAAGTTAGTGAAAGAATTATAAGCGAATTCAAAAACAAAGCACTGCCCTTTAATGAAGAGAGCAAAAACACCGCACATCTTGCTTCCAACCTTCAAGCACAAGAAACCAATCAACCCGTCAATGATGCACTCTCAGCTTTAATCAAGCTTGGTTTTGATCGTGATCAAGCAGCACAAGCTTTGTCCTCCACCCTCTCTAGCCTTGAAGAAGAAACTGTTTCCTCAGCGCTTCTCATTCGCCATAGCCTTAAACTGCTTTCCAATTCATCCAACACAAGGTAACTTTTCAAAATACAATAAATATTTTCTGCTCAGACAATATAAGGTAACTATACAAGGTAACACATATACAAGGTAACAATGCGTAAAGATGAAAGCCAACGCCTTCTTGGTGCCATACCCCTGCCCAATGACCCAGACCGTTCCTTAAGGCCACAAGTCCTTGATGATTTTATTGGTCAAGAAGCAGCGCGTGCAAACTTAAAAATATTTATTGAAGCAGCAAAAGCACGTAAAGAAGCTTTAGATCACGTTTTATTTGTAGGGCCGCCAGGGTTGGGAAAAACAACACTTTCGCAAATTATGGCTAAAGAATTAGGCGTTAATTTTCGTTCAACATCAGGGCCAGTCATCGCCAAAGCAGGCGATTTAGCAGCCCTTTTAACCAACTTAGAAGAACGTGATGTTTTGTTTATTGACGAAATTCACCGTTTAAATCCAGCCATTGAAGAAATTCTTTACCCAGCAATGGAAGATTATCAACTTGATCTCATCATTGGTGAGGGGCCAGCAGCACGTTCAGTCAAAATTGAGCTTGCTAAATTTACCTTAGTGGCAGCAACCACCCGTTTAGGGTTATTGACCACCCCTTTAAGGGATCGTTTTGGCATTCCCATCCGGTTAAGTTTTTATACCATAGAAGAATTAGAATATATCGTTAAGCGTAATGCCCGCCTTTTTTCAGTCCAAATAAGCGATGATGGTGCCCATGAAATTGCATGTCGTGCACGTGGCACCCCGCGTATTGCAGGAAGACTGTTGCGCCGGGTTTGTGACTTTGCTCTGGTTAAAGGTGCAGAAAAAATTGACCGCTTCATTGCAGATGAAGCCCTCTCGCGCCTTGAGGTTGACCACCTCGGCCTTGACCCTCTAGACAGGCGCTACCTGATCCTCATTGCAGAAACTTTTCTAGGTGGCCCCGTTGGCATTGAAACAATTGCGGCTGCTCTCTCAGAACCACGTGATGCCATTGAAGATATTATTGAACCTTACTTGCTGCAACAAGGTTTTATTCAGCGTACCGCCCGCGGGCGAATTATTACAGAAAAAGCTTGGGCACATTTAGGGCTTTGTGCCCCTGAACCAGCAGCCTCACAAAAATCTACCCCATCAGCTGACACACAAGATCATTCCTCAATACAACCCACTCTATGGGAAAAAGAAGATGACTAAAACCACCACCAATAACACGTACACAACCAACCCTTGCACAAACAATTCTCATACCCACGATACACACCCCAACAATACTGGCGCTAACAACCACACCAACAATACTTGCACCAGCAACACGCGCGCCAATCCTCCTCACCCTCATAACACGCTCCCCAATACCCCCAGCACCAATATCTCCCACACCATCCCCCATACCAACAATACTCACGCTAACAACCCTCGCACTCATAATCTTCACACTCATAATCTTCACGCCAACAATACTTGTGTAAACGACACTTCACCCAATCACAGTGGTGAGAGTTTTGCTTATGTTCATGACCTCCCCACAAGAGTTTATGTTGCAGATACCGATTTTTCTGGTGTCGTATATCATGCGCGTTATTTGGAATTTTTTGAACGAGGACGCTCAGAATTCTTGCGAAACATAGGGTGTAATAACACACAGTTAGCATCAGGCGCACGATTTGCATCAGGCACAGGGGAAAAACTATTTTTTGTCGTGCATCGCATAGACATTACTTATTCCCGCCCTGCACATATTGATGATCTCTTAACGGTTAAAACACGACTAGAGTGTGTTCAAGGGGCACGTTTTTTCATGAATCAACAAATCATGCGTGATAACACTCTGTTAGCTGAAGCAAAAGTAACGCTTGCTATTATGAATCAAGCAGGAAAACCACGCCGTTTACCCAAAGATCTTTTTTCTTCCACAATTGTTTCAAAATGAAACTGACTTATTTTTAAAATAAAGAGGCAAAACAAGTCGGTTTTAAACATTTTTTTGCTTGAATATCTTTTTGTTTAGAAACTATAAAACAATATGCTTTAATGAGGTTTTATACATAAATCTTTCATTTAAAGGAACGATACCATGGCGCACATAGAACTGGCCTCTCCAAATACCCTTGGAATGTGGAGTTTGTTTATGCAGGCCAATTGGGTTGTCAAAGCTGTCATGATTGGGCTTATTCTTGCATCAGTATGGAGCTGGGCGATCATTATCGATAAAATATTCATTTACCGAAAAATACGTTATGATATCAAACAGTTTGAGCAAATTTTTTGGTCAGGCAAATCTTTAGAAGAACTTTATGTAACCTATCAAAATAAGCACACCAACAGCATCTGTGTTGTTTTTATAGCAGCAATGACGGAATGGAAAAAATCTTTTACCAAAGGGGTTCAACCATCATTGAATTTACAAAGTAGAATTGAAAAAGCTATGGATTTAGCCTTAGGGCGTGAGAGTGCAAAAATAGAATCAAAATTAGGCTTTTTAGCCACACTTGGATCAGCTGCTCCCTTTATCGGCTTATTTGGAACGGTTGTTGGAATTATGAATTCATTTCTTTCAATTTCGGCTTCTCAAAATACATCTCTTGCAGTGGTCGCACCAGGCATTGCAGAAGCTCTTTTAGCAACAGCAATTGGCCTGTTAGCTGCCATTCCAGCTGTGGTTGCTTACAACAAACTCATGCATGAAAGCACTCAAATCATAGCGCATATAGAAGGCTTTGCTGATGAATTTTCAACGATTTTGTCACGGCAAATTGATGAGAAAATAACCTCAAACTCATTACAATAGGCGGTTTTCAATGGCACTTTCTCTTGCTTCTCCTTCTCAAAAAAACACACGAAAACGCCGTCGCTTACAAAATCATTTAATCAGCGAAATTAACATCACGCCTTTTGTAGATGTTATGCTCGTTTTACTGATTATTTTTATGGTTTCTGCGCCCCTTTTGGTCAATGGTGTTCCTCTTGATTTACCCCAAAGCCAAGCAGGACCAGTGCAAACAGACCGTCCTCCTTTAACGGTTTCGCTTGATGCACAAGGGCGTTTTGCAATCAATCAAGACTATTACTCTACATCACAAGCATTGATTGCAAAATTAAAAGAGCAGCTATCAACCGATCAAACATTGCAAAACCAACGCATTTTTGTGCGCGCTGCCAAAACTGTTGAATATGAAAAAGTTTTACAACTTCTCGCAAATATTCAAAAGGCCGGTTTTTCGCAAGTTGCTTTAGCCAGTTTAGCGCAATAATATAATAAAATCATAAAGAACTAGATGATCGGCAAAAAGCGCACACAAAATCATACAATAGTACCATACAACAGTCGATCAACAGTAAAAAAAGGCTAAGGCTTAAAAAAGATGAATACAAATTCTCATCATAGCATGAAAAAAAGCTTAGCTTTCTCACTTGCAGCCCATATAGCCATTCTCATCTGGGGTGGAATACATTTGACACATCCCACCTCTTTTCCTCAACACCAATTAGAGGCCATTCCCATCACCTTAGCCCCTCTTGATCAAAAGCTTGCAAGTGCACAAGGCTCAAAAAATGCGCCATTTAACGAACGCCCAGCACCAAAACCAACCACGTGGCCACAAGAAAAAGAAGATGCACACCATATAGGTGACGGAAAACTCGACACTAAAGCCCCCTTAAAGCCAAAAGAAAAACTACAAAATAAAAATGTTGAGGCAACACCTCTCTCTTTTGGTGAAAAAGATGCATCTGGAACAGAAAAACAATCCCTTACAACACCAGAAAAACAAAAAATAAAAACACAAACCCCTCCACAAACAACGCCAAAAATTACCTCAAAAATCACTGAAGAAACACCAAAAAACGAAAATATAACACTGCCAGAAGAACCACAAACACCAGAAATACCTGTTCCAACAGAACCTGAAACTAAACCACAGCCAACCACCGTTCAGCTACCAACAAATATCCCTCGTCCAACGACAAAAATGAAGCCAAAACCCACCAAATACGCTTCCTCCCAAAGCGCACAATCTTCTCAAAAAAAAGGTGAACAAACAATTGAAGATATCTTAGCAATGGATGAAAGCAATCTAATCAATCGTGCACGCACACAAGGAGGTGGGGCAAAACGTTCTAAAGAACAAGAATCACAAGGAGCGCGAAAAAACATTGGCGACACCACAAAAATGGCACAAACCCTCGTCAATCTTGCGGGCGCATGTATTCAAAAAAAGCTTAAACTTGTTGCTATTGGTGGGAATTTAAATAACCGTCCAGTTGTGCGTTTGCAGTTTCAATTAAACCGTAATGGAATGATTATAGGCACGCCAATCATTGAACCCTTAAAAGGTGATGAAAGCCAACAAGCCGTCATGGTTCAACAGGTATATGCAGCCGTTTTTGCATGCCAACCCTACCCAGATCTCCCGCGTGACCAATATAACTTATGGGGGCAAGGTTTTGATTTTAATGTTGATCCCCTTCAAGAGAAAGTTCTATAATAAGAAAAAACTCTATAATCCAAGAGAAAGCTCTTAAAAAGAGAAAAACCATATAATATGAAGATATTGTCTCTCTTAAAAAAAAGGATAAATCCAGTATGACAGGAATGAGATACTCTCTTTTTTCGTGGTTAATTGTTACCATAAGTGTATGGCTTTCCAGTTTTTCATCAGCCCACGCACAACTGAAGGGGACTATTTCGAGTGCTGATTTTAACCCCATCTCGATCGCAATCGCAGATTTTATATCCAACGATTCAATAGGGCTGAAGATTGCTGCTGTCGTTGCAGCAGATCTTGAGCGGTCTGGACTTTTTTTACCACTAAATAAAGCATCTTTTCCTGAAACAATCATCAATCCCAACAGTCAACCACGCTTTCTTGAATGGCAGCATACCAATATTCAAGGGTTAGTCACTGGGCATGTCAGTAGAGAACCAAATGGGCGACTGAGAGTTGACTTTCGTCTATGGGATGTCTTTGGCAACCGCCAAATTAAAGGGCGGCGATTTTATACAGGTCCAGAACACTGGCGGCGCATTGCCCATATGATTGCAGATGAAATCTACGCTAAAATGACAGGCGAACATGGCTATTTTGATACACGCATTGTTTTTGTTGATGAAACAGGACCGCGCAATGCACGGGTTAAACGCTTAGCCATTATGGATCAAGATGGCGCAAATCTAACCTATCTTTCTGATGGAAGCGAATTAGTCCTCACGCCTCGTTTCTCACCTAATAGGCAAGAAATTACCTACATGGCATATGATAAGAATAAAACGCCTCATGTGTATCTTCAGCAAATTGAAATGGGGCAAAGAGAATTAATTGGAACTTTTGACAATATGACAATTGCCCCTCGCTTTTCGCCAGATGGGCAAAAAGTAATTATGAGTTTATTACAAAATAATGGCAGCGCAAACCTTTACACGATGGATCTGCGCACACGCACCATGACGCGTTTAACCACAACTAAAGCCATTGATACCTCAGCCTCTTATTCACCTGATGGCAAACAGATCGTCTTTTCATCCGACCGCGATGGCAGACCACAAATTTATGTCATGAATGCCGATGGCACTAACCCTCGCCGTATTTCTTTTAATGAGGGCAGTTATTCTACCCCCGTTTGGTCACCGCGCGGTGACTATATCGCTTTTACAAAGAAATTTCAGGGACAATTCTCCATTGGCGTTATGCACCCCAATGGGAAAGGCGAACGGCTTTTAACCACAGGTTTTCATAATGAAGGACCCACTTGGGCACCCAATGGTCGCGTACTTATGTTCTTTCGTCAAAATGCGGGTGTAGGAACAAAAATTTACACAATTGATATTACTGGGCGTAATGAACGCCAATTACCAACCCCCCATGATGCCTCTGACCCAGCATGGTCAGCCTTGCTTACGGTACATTCATATAGCAAATAAACAAAACCAACCAACACACACGTATCTTGCAATGGCGCTTTATTAATCTTCCACAAACTATAATGAAACCGTCCCCACTCTAAATACTGCCACTCTCACAATCACCACATCTACCCACCACATCCACTCTATACACTACACCCCCACCCAATACACCACAACCACTCTACATATTGCGTCTTTCATGCGCCATCCAGCGCACGTTTTCGCCCCATGTCCACAGCTTCCACCCTACGTAGACTTCCACACCCCATACATCCACCCTACACACTGCTATCCACCATAGGCATGCTTGAAAAGCCTTCACTTCAACACCATCCACCACAGCCTTTCCCACAGCAGATACAAACAGATGCCCTTTAAGGGCAAAACCCAACCTTAATCATGATGATGCACGTGATCAACCGTCAACAACAACTGGCCATTCTCACGATCACCGCATCCACCTATAATCGCCCCCACACCTTACGCATCAGGCCATCCACCCTATTGTAGGCTTCCACGCCCCATGCATCCACCCTATGCACAATCCCCACCTATAGGCACGCTTTTGAAAAGCCTCCACTTCAACACCATCAACCACAGCCTCTCCCACATGATACAAACAGATGCCCTTTAAGGGCAAAACCCAACCCCGATCATGATGATGCACGCGATCAACGCGTCAACAATGACTGGTCCAAGCCCACAATCACTGTATCCACTCTATACACTACACCCCCACCTAATACACCACAACCACTCTACATACCGCATCTCTTATGCGCTATCCAGCGCACATTTTCACACCATGGCCACGGTTTCTGCCCCACAAGCTTCCACACCCCATGCATCCCCACCTATAGGCACGCTTGAAAAGCCTTCACTTCAACACCATCAACCATAACCTCTCCCACATGACACAAACAGATACCCCAAGCACAAAACCCAACCTCATCATGACGATACACACGAGTCAATGTGTCAGACAACAACTGGCCATTCCCACGATAATCGCGCTTTGCCCACATAAATAGTCAAGCACAAGAATGTTCGTGCTCTTTTGTCCATTGTCCTAAAGCTGCCAGGTGGTTCATCCGCGCACGGTGATAAAAAGCCTTTTGTGCAGCTGCAACATTGTCCTGTTTTCCACCCCATGTCTTCAAAGCAGCAGATTGCAACGCACGACCATAAGAAAAAGTCAATGTCCAAGGCCATGGGCCTGAAGCATTCATAGCGGATAAATGAGCCGTGGCTTCTTCATCTGACTGGCCTCCTGAAAGAAAAGCAATTCCTGGAACAGCAGCAGGAACAGTCTGTTTGAGAACACAAAGAGTTTTTTCAGCTACTTCTTCAACACAGGCTTTGCGCGCATCTTTCCCATCAATCACCATATTGGGTTTTAAAATCATACCCTCAAGTACGACCCGTGCCTCGAATAATTCTGTAAATACTGTCTTTAAAACCGCTTGCGTTACCTCAAAGCAGCGCGCAATTGAATGCTGGCGCGACTGGCCATCCATCAGCACCTCTGGCTCCACAATCGGCACAAGACCTGCCTCTTGGCATAAAGCAGCATAACGTGCCAAAGCTTGCGCATTTTGGCGTATCGCTCCTCTTGTTGGCAAAGAATGCTCATCAATAGCAATCACTCCACGCCATTTGGCAAAACGTGCTCCCAAAGTAAAATAGTCCTTTAAACGTTCCCGAAGGCCATCTAACCCTTCTGTAATCGTCTCATGATGAAAAGCTGCCAAAGGCTTAGCACCTGTATCAACCTTAATACCTGGCAATGCACCAACATCTCGAATAAGGTCGGTCAACATTTGACCAGAGGATGCTTTTTGACGAATGGTTTCATCAAATAAAATCACACCAGAAATAGCGCATTTCATAGCGTCCTTTGCAGTAAAAAGCATTTCACGATAAGCCCGGCGATGATCCTCATTTGCTTCCAAACCAATTGATTCAAACCGTTTACCAATTGTCGCATTGCTTTCATCTGCCGCCAAAATGCCTTTTCCTGCACTGACTAAACAAAGCGCTATATCTTCAAGACGTTCTTTCATAAAAAGCTCCTCTTTTTTCCCAATTTCTCTTAACAACAATGGCTCATCAGAAAGCTTCCCATAAGCCATCATATATGCATAACTTATTCAAGCCCGCATTAAAGCCAAAACACCAGGAAGGCTTTTTCCTTCCATCCATTCCAAAAAAGCCCCCCCAGCAATCGAAAGATAAGTAAAATCATTCGCAACACCCGCATGATTGAGCGCAAAAACTGTATCACCACCCCCAGCAATCGACACTAACTTACCTTGCTGAGTACATTTTGCAACGTGGCGCGCAACTGCAATCGTCCCCTGATCAAAGGGGGAAACCTCAAAAACACCAAGCGGCCCATTCCACACAACAGTTGCAGCAGTATCAATCATTTCATTAATCTGGGCAATAGAACGCGGGCCAATATCCAAAATCATCTCATTATCAGAAATATCCTCAAGATCACACTGACGATGCGGGGTATTTTTTTCACAATGCAATCCAACCACCACATCTACCGGTAAAACAAGCTCACAGTTATATTCGTACGCTTTTTCAATAATTTCTTCAACCGTTTCCATTAAAGTGTGCTCATAGAGTGATTGACCAATAGCATAGCCTTGAGCTGCTAAAAAACTATTAGCCATACCACCACCAATCACCAAAGCATTAACCTTTTGAACCAAATGATTGAGCACAAAAAGCTTACTTGAAACCTTAGCACCACCCACAACAGCCGCCAATGGATACGTCGGGTCACCAAGCCCTTGTTCTAAAGCATGTAATTCGCGTTGCAAAGAACGCCCCGCATAAGAAGGCAAAAAATGTGTAATTCCCTCTGTTGAGGCATGAGCACGGTGAGAAACAGAAAAAGCATCATTCACATAAATGTCAGCACTGCATGCTAAAGCTTCAGCAAAAGCATCATCATTGTCCTCTTCATCTTGATGAAAACGCAGATTTTCAAGAAGCAGAATATCACCCTCTTTCAAGGCTTGAACAGCAGAACGTACCTCAAGACCAAAACATTTGTCCAAAAAAGAAACTTCCTGCCCCATGATTTTGGAAAGAGCCTGCGCAACAGGACGAAGCGAAAGTTCTGGAACCTTTTGCCCTTTAGGGCGACCACAATGGGAAATCAGTATAATCTTAGCACCGCGCTTTTGCAGTTCAACCAGCGTCTCTTTATGTCGCTTAAGACGTGTCTCATCACATACTTTTCCCCGCAACATCGGGACATTAAAGTCCACCCGTACCAGCACACATTTTCCTGCAACATCAGCCTCATCAATTGTCCGAAACCCCATTAATTGCTCCCTCTTTTTGATTTTTTTCATCAATTGTTTTAGTTTAACTCTTTTATCCAAAAAATTCTCGCAACCCACATATCTCTTCTTGAAACCTCTCAATTAAACAGCAATATTTCTCTTTAAGTCCAAGAGTAAAAAACAAACGCTTATCTCCATTCTTTTGAAAAAAGACTCTTCTTTTTTAAAAGAAATTTCATGAAGCTTGCTGCACAAAGAAAACTCTCGCTAGCATGCCCATCAAAAAAGAAACCAAAGCTCCTTTTAGTCCTCTTTCTTTACAAGGTTTTGGCAAAAGCCACAGCAGTATCAGCCATGCGGTTTGAAAAGCCCCATTCATTATCATACCAAACAAGAACCCGGCAAAGCTTACCATCAACAACTTTAGTTTGCTCAGCTTGAACAATGGCTGAATGCGGATTATGATTAAAATCACTGCTGACAAGTTTTTCTTCTGTATAGTCTAAAATTCCCTTAAGCTGTCCTTGCGCAGCATCACAAATGGCCGCATTAATTTCTTCAACAGTTGTGGAATGCTGAGCTGTAAAGGTCAAATCAACAACAGAAACATTAGGCGTTGGAACACGAATGGCCACCCCATCTAACAGACCTTTCAATTCTGGCAAAACCAATCCAACTGCCTTAGCAGCCCCCGTTGATGTAGGGATCATAGAAAGAGCAGCAGCACGAGAACGGTAAAGATCACGGTGCATTGTATCTAAAACAGGTTGATCACCCGTATAGGAATGGATTGTCGTCATAAAGCCCTTTTCAATGCCAACAACCTTGTGGAGCACTTGCGCAACAGGTGCCAAACAATTGGTTGTACAAGAAGCATTCGACACCACCTGATGTTCTTTACTTAAAGTCTGGTGGTTAACCCCATACACCACAGTCAAATCAGCATCATTAGAAGGTGCAGAAATAAGAACACGCTTTGCACCCGCCACCAAGTGGGCACTGGCTTTATCGCGCTCGGTAAAAAAACCTGTACATTCCAGGGCAACATCAATACCCAAATCCTTCCAAGGTAAATGCGCCGGGTCACGCTGTGCTGTTACCTGAATCAAACCATTCCCAACATCAAGTGCATCACCCACCACCTTAACAGGTGCACCAAAACGCCCGTGCACCGAATCATAGCGTAATAAATGGGCATTGGTTTCCACAGAACCTAAATCATTGATTGCAACAACCTCAATATCTTTGCGTCCACTTTCAACAATAGCACGCAAGATAGAGCGCCCAATACGACCAAATCCATTAATTGCAACGCGAATACTCATTTGATTTTTCCCTCATTGATTTGTTTCAATCTTTCTTCAACAACAGCAACTACATTTTCACATGTAATCCCAAAATGCATATAAAGGTCGTCCATCGGCGCACTTGCACCAAATCCTTCCATACCAATAAATACACCATCACTACCAATAAAATAATCCCATCCTTGCCGAATGGCTGCCTCAACAGCAATTTTAAGAGGAGCATCACCAATTAAAGCATTTTGATAGGCAGCAGATTGTTCAAAAAACAGCTCAAAACAAGGGACCGAAACCACACGCGTTGGAATACCCTTTTCTTCTAAAATAGCATGCGCTTTTACAACAATTTCCACTTCTGAACCTGAAGCAAAAAGGGTAACTTGAGCCGTATCACTTGCCATCAACAATTCATAAGCACCAAGCATACACAAATTGTCTTCTTTATAATCCCGGCGCAAAAGCGGTAAATTTTGTCTGCTCAAAGCCAAAGTAGAAGGCGTCTTACATGCCCTCAAAGCCAATTGCCAACATTCCACCGTTTCCACAGCATCAGCAGGCCTGAAAACAAAATGATTAGGAAGTGCGCGCAAAGAAGCCAAATGCTCTACTGGCTGATGAGTCGGCCCATCCTCACCAAGACCGATGGAATCATGGGTCATCACATAAATTACCCGCAACCCCATTAAGGAAGACAAACGCATGGCAGGACGCATATAGTCAGAAAAACATAAAAAAGTCCCCCCATAAGGAATAAACCCTCCATAAAGAGCAAGCCCATTCATCACTGCACCCATTGCGTGCTCGCGAATACCATAGTGCAAATAACGGCCTGAAAAATCCTCAGCAGTAACGCTTTTCATCTGGCTTGTTTTTGTACAGTTAGAACCGGTTAAATCAGCAGAACCACCAATGGTTTCAACAACCACCCCGTTAATGACTTCAAGAGCCATTTCAGAAGCTTTACGCGTTGCAACATGCGGACAATCTAGAACCAATTGTTTTTTATATTCATCAAGCACACTCTCAAAGCTACTTACAAGATCGCCACGCATCAACCGCTCAAATTCAGCCCGCTTTGACACAGATAAAGCAGAAAGCTGTGTTTCCCATTTTTTTCGTTTTTTTGCAGCACTAAGACCTGCCAAACGCCAACTATCAAGAATATCAGCAGGAACAACAAAAGACTCTTGTGCCCAACCTAAAGCTTTACGGGTTGCAGCAATTTCTTCTGCCCCCAAAGGTGACCCATGAACCTTATTGGTCCCCCCTTTACGAGGTGCCCCAAAACCAATAATTGTTTTACACGCAATGAGCGTGGGTTTATCAGAAATTTGTGCCGTCTCAATGGCTCGTGCCAATGCACCTTGATTATGCCCATTAACCTTAATGGTATTCCAACCACACGCTTTAAAACGCGCCACTTGGTCTGTACTATCTGTAAGAGAGATAGCCCCATCGATCGATATATCATTATCATCCCAAAATACAATCAGCTTATTTAGTTTTAAATGACCAGCAAGCGAAATTGCTTCTTGGGCTATACCTTCCATTAAACACCCATCGCCAACCAAAACATAAGTATAATGATTGATCAAATCACCAAAACGTGCGTTTAACAAACGCTCACCCAATGCCATTCCCACAGCATTGGCCAGCCCCTGTCCAAGTGGTCCGGTGGTTGTCTCAACTCCTGCACCATGACCATATTCTGGATGCCCAGCGATTTTAGAACCCATTTGACGAAAATTGCGGATATCATCAAGAGAGATATCTTCATAGCCTGAAAGATACATTAAAGCATAAAGCAACATTGACCCATGCCCGGCCGACAAAACAAAGCGATCGCGGTTGGGCCAACGAGGGTTTTTTGGGTCATGCACTAAAAATTTTGTGTAAAGAACTGTCGCAATATCAGCCGCACCCATTGGCAAGCCAGGGTGGCCAGATTGTGCTTTTTCAATCGCATCAATAGCAAGAAAGCGAATAGCATTGGCCATTTGATTTTGTTGTTCAGTATTTGTCATGAATGATAGACCATTTTTTAATTTGTTATTTTTTGACAACTTGAAGACATTTTATAATACGTATATACTTTGCTATATATGTCTTGTAATCACGTCTTTCTATTTTCTTCCTTACACTTTTTATGCCTCTAAATTTTACGTTTTACGCCCTTAAACTATGCCCCTAACATGATACCAATCATGCTTATAATATTTATGCCAACAGTATTTAAAAATCCAGTTTTTAATTAACATCAACATCCTGTTTTTCTTGCCAAAATATTCTTTATCTTTCACAATAAAATCAACGCAACAAAAGAGAATGAGTGATTCGTCTTTATAAAAAGGCTTAAGTTAAAGGATATAATCACTATGAACCAAGAGACTGATATTCTGCCACAAGCTTTAAAGCAACTAGAAAAAGCACTCAGGAACTTAGAAGCTGCCATTACCAATCAGCATACTCTTATCGACAAACACAATGAATGGGAAGCAGAAATTCAACAAATGAACGCTGATCGTAGCCGTCTTGCTCAAGAACTTGATAAATCAGAAGCCCATGCAGAGCGGCTAGAGATAACCAATAAAGAGGTTTCCAAACGGTTAATTCGTGCTATGGAAACAATTCGTACTGTACTTGACAGGTAAAGGTTTAAACCATGGAAACTGTTTCTGTCACTATTGATGGCAAAATTTATCGTATGGCTTGCGATAAAGGGCAAGAAAACCACCTTCAGCAGCTTGCTGCCCAATTAGATCAATATATCACACACCTGAAAAATGATTTTGGGGAAATTGGTGATCATCGTTTATCCGTTATGGCAGGCATTATGATTATCGATGAAATGGAAGAAATAAAACGAGAAAATAAAAAATTACAAGAAAGCTGTGCAACTCTCTTACAACAAAACTCTCAACGAGATCAAACCTTAAGCAAAATTGTGCACGAAACAACTAAGCGCATTGAAAAGCTGACCAATCAATTACTCCTGCAAGACGATGAGACTAATCTCACACCCTCTTAAAATAACAGAAAAAAGCATAAAGCATAAGATTCTCATGCGTCCAAAAAATCATTCAAATGTCAAATAATCACTTAAATGTCAAAGCTTGCAAACACTCAAAGCCCAAACCACACATTTTCTAAGCCTTACACCTTTCAAGCTTTTTGCTAAAAGTTAAGAGTATGCACCTGTTCAACAGGCTTCTTTGAGTGCCTTTTTAAAATACCCTTTAAAGGGTCAGACACTTTTTGAATTGTTTAAACAACAAGAAGCAATACGCAATAAATTTGTTGCACCAGGCGTTCCAAAGGGAACCCCAGCAATCACAATAAACCGATCACCCGCCTGACAAAAGCCTTCCTGAAAGGCAATTGCAGCTGCACGATGAACCATATCATCTAAATTATGCGCATCCTCACTAACCACACAATGAAGCCCCCAAACCAAAGCCAACCGGCGCGCTGTCTTAACAATCGGTGATAAAGCAATAATGGGTCTGTTTGGGCGTTCACGTGATGTACGCACACCTGTTGCACCTGAAGCAGTATAGGCAACAATAGCTTCTAACTGCAGTGTTTCAGCTATCTGACGGGCTGCAAAAGAAATCGCATCTGGCCCTGTTGCTTCTGGTTTGGGGCGCTGCGCATTAACCATTGTAGCATAGGTGTGATCACTCTCAACCTGCTTTGCAATACGGTCCATCATGCCCACAGCCTCTTCAGGGTAAAGACCAGAAGCTGATTCTGCCGATAACATCACCGCATCAACACCAGCATAAACAGCTGTAGCCACATCAGAAACTTCTGCCCGTGTTGGTACAGGCGCCGTAATCATTGATTCAAGCATCTGCGTTGCAACAACCACAGGCTTTCCTGCCAAACGGCACGCTTTGATAATCTTCATCTGAAGAGATGGCACTTGTTCTAAAGGCACTTCCACCCCAAGGTCTCCTCGTGCAATCATAAGACTATCAGAAACATCAATAATGTCTTCTATATGCTCTAAAGCCTGAGGTTTTTCGATCTTAGCCATCAAGGATACTTTGCCTTGCGTTAGCTTGCGAACCGATAAAATATCTTCCGGGTGTTGGATAAAAGAAAGTGCCACCCAATCAACTGACTGTTCTAAAACAGCCATAAGATCAGCATGGTCTTTTGATGTCATCGTCCCACAAGGCAAAACCGTATCAGGAAGATTAATCCCCTTGCGATCAGAAATATGTGTTCCAGCAATCACACGGCACTCAATAGAAGCGCCATCACAAGCTTCAGCCAAAAGTTCAAGCTTCCCATCATCCAGCAATAAACGATCACTGGGTTTAACAGCCGCTAAAACTTCCCTATGGGGTAAAAAAACACGCCGTGCATCACCCAGCACATCTTTATTATCTAACGTAAAACGCTGCCCAATAACCAAATTCTCTTTGCCATTTTCAAAACGCCCGATTCGTAATTTCGGCCCTTGCAGATCTGCTAAAATGCCAATAGGCCGACAAACCGCCTTTTCAACAGCCCGTATACGCTCAACCACATCACGCATTGTCGCATGATCTGTGTGGCTCATATTAATCCGAAAAACATCCGCTCCAGCTTTAAAAAGCTTTTCAATCATTGGTACTGAAAAAGAAGAGGGACCAAGTGTGGCAATGATTTTAATGTTACGTGCACGTTTCATGGTGAATCCTCCCCTGAAGTATTAGGAGACTTTGAAGTTGAATTATTCAAAAAAGGCTTATCAGTTAACTGGACCATCCAACTGGTTTGATCACCTGTATCAATTTCTTCAAATGTAGCTTTTTGAAATCCCCTAGCAAAACAATCATGAACACCCTCAATAACAAATTTGCTATCCTTTACACACATTGTTATAGAACCAACCCAACTTCCCTTTTTTTGTGCATCTTCTGCATATAAATAATAAAACCGTGATGAAAGAGGCCCATCAATCAGGGATTTACACACTGTAGGTAGAATAACCCACCAGCCTTCACTTACCCAGTCTGAAAGTGTGCGATAGCCAAGGGCAATACCTACTGTTTTTTGAGTCATATTACAAACCCGAAAATCAGCTTTTACATATCCGGTAAATAAGAACAAAAGAAGAACGTTCAACAGAAAAACCTTCAACTTTTTATGCCTTCCCTGTTCAAACATACCTTTGTGCTTTTTGACATTTTTAAGCCCAATCTTACAAAAACAGTCCTTACAATAAAACATTCATCCCTTCTTTTCTTTTTTTATTCAAAATACTGCAATTTTAAAGCGTGATTTATCATATTTTTATTTTTTCTCTTTTTTATCTTCTTTTTATCCATGTATAAGCTTATCTTCTCTTTATTCACGCATATATTTTTTCATTCACACCATTTAGAGCCAATTTATAAAAAAGTGAAACGATTGACTTTTTTCCCACTCTTCAGGCACCCTTAATGTATCAGGTATCCTTAATGTAAGAGTTTATTATTCAAAGAGCCAATTTATAACACATACCTTGGAGAAAAATATAATGAGCACTCTAGCCGATGAAACACAAGCCGTATCTGCCAATCAATTGCGCGCTTTTATTGAACGTATTGAACGATTAGAAGAAGAAAAAAAAGCAATTTCCGACGATATTAAAGACGTTTATACGGAACTTAAAGGATCTGGCTTTGACAGTAAAGCCGTGCGCCACATTATACGACTGCGCAAAAAAGAAGATCATGAACGTAGCGAAGAAGAAGCTATCATCCAACTTTATAAAAATGCACTCGGCATGGATTAATTTAAATAATGGATTAATTTAAGCAATTATCTTTTTCAATAGCTTCACGCAAAAGCTCAAGATCCAACCATTCTTCTTCCTTTTGCGTGCACAAGTTCTTTTTCTCTTCAAGTGCTGCAGATAAACGCTCAAAACGAGCCTGATCACAGCTATAAAGTGCAGGATCAGACAATTCTTTTTCAAGGTTTCTGATCTCATTTTGTAAAAGCGTTATGTGTTCAGGCAAGTGCTCCAGCGCGTAGACCTGCTTATAAGACAATCTGCGCGGCGTTATTTTTGAAGAAGAAGCTGTTTGTTTTTTCCGATCACGTGCAACAGGCTTTTGCAATTCTTGACGCTGCGAAAGCTCAGCCTGCTTTCTTTGTGCCATCATATCACTATAACCACCAGCATAAAGGGTCCAGCGCCCATTACCTTCAGGTGCCAAAACATGAGACACAGTTCGATCTAAAAAATCTCTATCATGGCTAACCACTATCACTGTTCCTGCAAAATCAGAAATAAGTTCTTGAAGCAAATCCAATGTTTCCATATCAAGATCATTGGTTGGTTCATCTAAAATCAAACAATTTGCAGGCTGTAATAAAAGCCGCGCTAACATTAAACGGGCTCTTTCCCCCCCTGATAATTCTTTAATAGGGGTATAAGCTTGCTCAGGCAAAAACAAACAATCTTTAAGATAAGAAACAACATGGCGCTGCTGCCCATTAATGAGCACACTATCACCCCTGCCACCTGTTAAATAATGCGCTAAAGTTTCTTCCCCGTCTAAAATCCGCTGTTGATCAAGCAGAGCCATCGTCACATTAACTCCATGCTTAATCACCCCACTGTCTGCCAACTCGCGGCCAATTAAAACAGAAAGAAGCGTTGTTTTTCCAACACCATTGGGACCTACAATGCCAACCTTGTCACCACGCTGCAAACGCAATGAAAAATCTTTAACAATAACGCACTCACCATAAGACTTAGAAATCCCTTTTGCTTCAAGCACCAATTGACCACAATCTTGGCGCTCAGACACCGCAAAAAGCGCGCGTTCTGCAGGCCCTTTATAGGTTCGATGAAGTTTTCGCATCTCCTTTAATGCGCTCAAACGCCGTTCATTACGCTTGCGCCTTGCGCTTACTCCATAGCGCACCCATTGCTCTTCACGAACAATCTGACGCTCCAATTTATGATGATCACGCGCCTCTTTTTCCAGCTCTTTATCACGCCAACTTTCAAATGCAGAAAAGCGCTTTTCAACCCTTTTAGTCACACCCCGATCAAGCCATACGGTTGAATGCGCCACTGTTTCTAAAAATCGCCGATCATGCGAAATAACAACAATTGCTGAACGTAAAGAACACAAAACACCTTCAAGCCACTCAATGGTTGATACATCAAGATGATTGGTCGGCTCATCTAATAAAAGAATATCTGGTTTTGCTGCAATCGCCTGCAGTAAGGATACGCGCCGCTTTTCTCCACCAGAAAGCGTTACTAATTTCTCAGTCCCTACAAAACCAAGATCTCTAAGAAGGGTCTGCACCCATTGAACATCATGCCCATCGTTTAAACCAGCCTCTACACAAGTATAAACATCATCACCCCCTGAAAAATCAGAGCTTTGTGATACATAACGCACATGCGCGCGAGGGTGGTGAAAAATTTCACCTTCACTAGGCTCCAATAGACCAGCTGCAATTTTTAAGAGTGTTGATTTTCCACACCCATTGCGGCCAACAAGTGCAATACGTTCCCCCTGCCCAACCGATAAACAAGCCTGATTGAGCAAAGGGGTTGTTCCAAAAGTTAAAACAATACGATCAAGTCGTAAAAGCGGTACACCCATTAATAAGGCTGTACGGGTTGTGGGCAAGGAGCCTGATAAAGCTGACCTCTCACATCACGATAGGTGCACAATTGTGGTACAGGTTGTGGGCAAGGAGCTTGGTAAAGCTGACCTCTCACATCACGATAGGTGCATAATGGTACTTGCTGAGGCATTTTCTGTTTTTTCTGAGCAGCAGCAGCACCTGTTACTGTACCTGCAATAGCACCAATTGCTGCACCTGGAACTGCTCCAGAACTGCTTCCACTAATTGCTGTTCCGGCTAAAGCACCTAATGCAGCACCACCAACACCATATCCTGCAACTGTTTGCTCAGTTGTTGTGCAAGCTACCGAGCTTAACCCAACGATTGCAACAACCGTCATTGTTAAAATTGACTTTAACATATCAAAACCCTTTCTTTGTTAAAAACAAAATAAAGTTACATGTATCTATCAACCCTTACCCTTTTTGCTCTCACTATTTTATTCTTATACATTGAAAAGAGCTTCGTAGAATAAGTGTAGATATTCATAATATAACTTTGCTATACCATAAATGGCAATAAAAAGTTCTACAAATACAACTAGTTTAAATGGTATAAATCATAATAAATATGAATATTGCACCAGGAGCTACTTTTAAAAAAACTCCTGAAATTTCTGTATCGGCTTAAAGCACCCTCAACCAAAATATTAACAGGGCACCATGAACACTATAATCTGCAATTTATCGCTTAGTTGTTGTATAAACTACAAAGTCTAACTTAATGATTGAAACAACCACCATTTGTTAAAACTGATCTTAAGTATATCAAAATTCCCTCCTTGTAAAAATAAAACAAAATTACACCCCATTAGCACATATCTTTCTGCCCCCGCTATTTTATTTTATGCATTAAGAAGAGCTTTATGGAATTAAGTATAGATGCTTATAATTAAGTAATATATTATAGCTTTCAGTAATATAGTCTCCACATTATAAATAACAATATAAATAGCAATAAACAGTTGCACAAATATTTAGCATGCAGCAGCAATTGATTGCGCTGCTGCACTCACACAGTTATCGCAAATTTTCTTAAGTTATCTCCAAGAATTATCTTTCCTGTTACACATGCCTGGTGCATGATCAACGGGCAAATCACTAAAAAGAGCATCTAATAATTCTGGATCAACGCGCCTACAAGCCATCGAACTTAAACCAACAACTAAAACAATTACCATTGTTAAAATTGGTTTTAACATATCAAAATCCTTTCTTTGTTAAATACAAAATGAATTCATATGTTTTGTCAGTTCTTATACCTCTTGTATTCTTGCTTCTTTACTCTTACACATTAAGAATAAGCAGGTATAGATGCTAATATTATAGCTTTGCCATAGTATAAATGACAATAAAAAGTTCCACACACACGGTTAGAAAGTGTTAAAGAAGACCCAAAAGACACATTTTGCTTCAAAATGGGCCATTGAACACCTGACATCGTTAAACCTTGCAAATCAGAAAATCCGATAATACTTAACAGACAACCGTCAGGTAAATCACACGAAAAAGGCTTTGGCACAATCGGCCACCCTTCTTCACGACCACTCGTCAACAAAACTGAAATACCTTGCTCTTCCATGGCTATTGCTTGTGTCATATGAGAAAGGCTATGATCACTGCGCTCACCTCCAAAAGCACCGCATAAAATAAGCCGTTGAGCTCCCTCTCTTAAAGCTCTCTGACATGCTAATGCACCATCTGTTGCATCTTTATCGGCAGGAAAAGCTTCACGGGGAACATCACCATATGTGTGCAGTAAAGTTTGATCACAAGAATCAAAATCCCCCAACCAAAGTTCAGGCACCACATTTAATGCTGCAGCATGGCGCATCCCTCCATCAGCAGCAATGACTCGGCTTTTGCGAATTTGGTTGAGCAAACGATTGGTGACAAAAATATCTCCATTTAACAATATTGTAAATGTTGTCATGACATATTAATGCCTTTCATGAAGCTTCTTTTATTATCATTTCTATAAGCTATCATCATAAAGAAGCCAAAAGGATCCTCGATTGTAATAAAACAAAAAAAATACATATAAAGTTTTTAAAGAAAAATATTCAACAAACAAGGTGCGCAATGATCCAAGGCATCAAATTTTTGATCCAAAGCATCAGATTTTTTCAGCAAATAGGCGTTTTGAGCAAAATCTGGTCAATAGCGATCATAAGCTTCCTGTTTTTATTGTCTGCATGTCACACTGCTTTCCAAGTGAACAATAAGCTTCATTCTTCCCGTTCTCCTGTTACAGAAGATCACACTGGTGAAATAGTCGACCAAACCAACAATAAAAATGATCTCTATACGACACTGGGCGCTACATACCATTCACGTATTTTGCAAACATATGGTGGTCAATATTACAATCCAAAACTTGAACAGATGTTAGCAAAAATCGTAAACAGACTAACAGATTCCTCACAAAGTCCTGACCAAACCTATTATGTCACTATTTTAGACACAGAAAATATCAACGCATTTGCCCTTCCAGGTAGCTATATTTATGTCACCCGTGGCATGTTGGCATTAGCCAATGATACTTCAGAAGTTGCAGCAATCTTAGCCCACGAAATAGCACATATTACAGCCAATCATGGCATCTTGCGTCTTCAAAAAGAAATTGAGCTAAAACTTGCAGATCATGCTGCCACAAACATACTAGAGCATTCTAACACCAAATCGCACAATATTTTGAAAGATAAAAAACAACTGGCGCAATTTACGCGTAGCCAAGAACTCCAAGCCGATTCAATAGGGATCGAAATGCTTAACCAAGCTGGCTATGACCCATTTGCATTTCCACGCTTTCTAAAATCAATGGAAGCTTATAGTGTCTTTCGCAATAGCTCATCGTCCACAAATGTTTCACTTGATTTTTTGGCAACCCATCCAACTACTCCACAAAGAATCCAACTTGCTATAAAAAAAGCGCACGAAATCAGTGCACCTAACATTGGAGAAACCGATCGTGACAGTTTTTTAAAATATATTGATGGTATGATTTTTGGTGGAAGCCTTCACGAAGGATATATCCGAGGAAACCAATTTATTCATCCACAATTACATATAGCTTTTTCTGTCCCCAATAATTTTACCATAAACACGTCAGGATATGCTGTTGTTGCCAGTGGCCCAGACAAAACCGCCATCCGTTTTGATGCAGTACCCCTGCCTGAAAATATGTCTGCTAGTGATTATCTAAAAAGTGGATGGGTCGCAGGGCTTGATCAAGCCTCTGTTAAGTCCACCACCATCCAAGGTTTAGCTGCAGCTTACGCCCATGCATCCAATGAACATTGGCAATTTGATGTTGTTGTCATTCCTATTAAAGACCAGGTCTTGCGTTTTCTCACCGCCGCCCCTCATCACCCTCAAAACTTTAACCATATTACCAAAAGCACCATCGAAAGTTTTCATTTACTTTCATCGCGGGCGTTAAATAAACTCAAACCTTTAAGGCTTCGTGTTATACGCGTAAAAAAAGGAGAAAGTGTTGCAGACATTGCTGAAAAAATGCAAGATACAGCCCATAAAGAAAAGCTGTTTCGCATTATGAATGCACTTTCTCCAACCCAAATTCTACATGAGGGAGAACGCGTCAAAATCATTGCTGAATAAGACGCAAACAGCTCAATTCTTAAAAGCAACTTTTAATCTTAAAGCAACTTTTAAGGCTCATTTAAGCGTTTTACTGGTTTGAGCACTTCAAATGACTTACAGTTTACGCCTAATGCCTTCACTTCAAACGCTTATGCTTTAAATACTTATAGTTATACTTTAAATACTTACACTTCATAAGCATCAGCTGGGTTAACATTAAGCAAAGCACAACGCAGCTTTTGCAAAGCGCGCGCTTCAATTTGGCGCACCCGCTCTTTTGAAATTCCTAATTTCTCACCTAAAAATTCTAAAGTAGCACTTTCTTCATTTAAGCGGCGAAAACGAATAATTTCAAGCTCTCGTTCATTTAAAATTTGTAAAGCATCATAAAGCCACTGTGTGCGTCTTTGACCATCAATTACTTTTTCAATTAAAGAATCAGGAAGCGGCTTTTCATCCACTAAAGTATCAAGTTTAGTAACTGAATTATCATCATTCTCAGAAACAGACATACTCAATGAATTATCAGTGCCAGAAAAGCGAAAGTCCATCGTTTCAACATCGCTCACTGAAACACCAAGCTTTTCAGAAATAACGCGAAAAATATCTTGTTTGCTCATAGTGCTATCATCTTGCACCAATTGAGCCCGCAAACGACGAAGATTAAAGAAAAGAGCTTTTTGAGAAGAACTCGTTCCCCCTCGAACAATCGACCAATTGCGCAAAATATAATCTTGAATAGAAGCACGAATCCACCATGTTGCATAGGTTGAAAAACGCACATCCCGGTCCGGTTCAAAACGCGCAGCCGCCTCTAAAAGCCCCACATATCCTTCTTGAACCAAGTCGCTTAATGGCATTTTAAAGCGCTTAAAACGACTAGCAATTGAAATAACCAAACGCATATGCGCTGCTGCAATTTGGTGCATAGCTTTATCATCACGCTTGTCCTTCCAGCGTAAAGCTAAATCATGCTCCTTCTTTTTCTCAAGATAAGGCGCCTGCATTGCAGAACGCATCATATTGCGTCCCAGACTTTTGTCAGCATCGCTATAATTTTTGCTACTTTTGTAAACTGCATTTGAAAGATTACGCATTACAACCCCTGCGATTAAAATTATCAAATTTACTTTGATAACGACCCACTTGCTCTCTCATATAAAAGAACGTAAAAATTGTTTATTGCGTCTATACTACTTTAACGTGTAGTTTGCAACTTATAATTGTTTTTGTTGTAAGAGCCCAATTTATGCGATGAAAATTTACGAGGTAACGTGCAATAAAAAATAGAGAAAACCTCGCCCTTAGCAGTAAAGCAAAGCACTCTTCCCTCACATCTTTATTGCCACAAAAACAAGGCCATAAAGGATACAAAAAACACAGATTCTTTTGTTGAAGGGTCAATAAATTGTTTTTTATGTTGGAAGATCCATCTTTATGCTAGCACTCTTTTAACACAACCTATACTTGTGAATATACACACGCAAAGGGTCAACTGAATAAAGCAAAGAAGAAATTTTCAAGCAAAAACGATGTAAAGAAACATTAAAACCACAAGAATGATTGAAGAAAGCGCAACAAATGTGCTAGAGAAACGGCATAGATACTAAAGTGCCGAAAACACATCTTCTTGCCCATAAAAAGCCGAGAAAGAAAACAACGATGGATAGCGAAACTGTTCACAAGAATGATATTCGTGTCGAAAACCCTGAAAATGGCAGATTTGAGGGATTGCGTTTTTATGCCCATAAAAGTGGTACAGATACAGAAGCTGAAACACAAAATACAATAAATAATGAAGATTTAGCCACCGCCTTTGCTCAACGTGTTACACGTTTTTGTGCTTCAGCTAATGGAGATTTTACCCTTAGCTGCGATGGAATTGTACGCTGGATTGGCCAAGCAGTGGCACAACTAACCTCAACGGATAATATTTTAAAGCCCAAGCTCATTCTCTTAGCAGATGCACAATTAACTGGTGAAGCCCGCGATAAAGTGGTCGCACGATTGGAACGTTTTGTAACTTTTCATTTTGAAACAGCCTTAAAACCACTTTTTGATTTACGCAATGCTGATACTTTGAGTGGACCAATGCAGACTCTTGCTCTACAACTTGTAGATAATTTGGGCATTTTACCGCGTCGAAAAGTGGCTGAAATTGTCAAAAATCTTGGTCAAGAATCACGTGCAGTGTTACGACAACTAGGGGTTCGTTTTGGCGCTTTTCATATCTACCTCACAGGAGTGCTCAAGCCCACTGCAGCCCAAGCCATTACACTTCTTTGGAGCCTTCATAAAGAAGAGCGTGACCAAATTGGTTTAAGTGAAATTTTAGCCGCTTTAACTGCTGGGCGAACTTCACTGATTATTGATCCAACATATAATCCTCAAATTTATCATCTTGTTGGTTATCAAATTTTAGGGCGGCGTGCTGTACGTATCGATATTTTAGAACGCCTTGCCAACCTTATTCGCCCTGCACTCCATTGGAAGCCAGGTATAGAACCCAAACCTGAAGGTGCCTATGATGGCAAAAGTTTTTTCGTCACACCAACGATGATGTCCATTCTTGGTGCCAATAGTGCAGACATGGAAGAAATTCTCAAAGGTCTTGGTTATCAATCACAACCCAAAAGTAGCGCTGAACTTCAAAAAGAGCTCACGCACAAAGAATCCTTTGCAAGTGATGTAATAACAAAAGAAAATTATCCTTTAGCAGAATTTGTGGGCAATCAATGGCAAGACATCCTAGCATCAGAAACAATGCAGGAAGAAAAAAAGGCTTCATCTGCTTGTATTGAAGAACCATCTTGTTCAAAAGATCATTTATCAGCTGTTGAACCTGATTTACCAGCTGCTGAGCCCGTTGGTGCTTTTGCACACCAAAACTGCCTAGCAGCAGAAGATAAAATTGTTTTATTATGGCGTTATAATTATCAGCACAATCGCCTTTATAGTAATCGCACTAAATCTGAGCAAAAACGGCAAAACAAACACAGAAAAACTTTCAAAAAAGAAGCCAATCCAAATAAAGCCCCCTTCAAAAAAGAGGCATCACAAACCACCTCTACCCATAAATACACTAAAACATCTACTCAATACGCAAAGAACAAACCATCTCAAACACGAAAACACCCCGATCCTGATTCACCTTTTGCAAAATTAGCAGCGCTTCGTGACCAACTTCAAAGCGATAAGGATGTACATATCATTCCCTTTAAAGGTCATTAAAATGGGAAATGGAGTTTAATCTTGGCCTACGTTGTAACCGATAATTGTATCCAGTGTAAGTACACTGATTGTGTTGAAGTTTGCCCTGTTGATTGTTTTTATGAAGGTGAAAATATGCTTGTCATTCACCCTGATGAATGCATCGACTGTGGTGTATGCGAACCAGAATGCCCTGCTGAAGCCATTAAGCCTGATACAGAACCAGGGCTAGAAACATGGTTAGAACTCAACCGTGAGTATGCAACTAAATGGCCTAATTTAACCACCCAAAAAAGTCCTCTTCCCCAAGCAAAAGAAATGGATGGTGTTCCCAATAAATTAGAAAAGTATTTTTCAGAAAATCCAGGAAGTGGTGAATAATAACTCCATAATGTATTGTTCTCTTTTTTTAAAAACTTAGATTATTTCATGTAATAACAAAAATCTTAAGTGAAATGATTGATTTTTTTCATTTTAAATGTTAACAATGTCTTAATAAAGCCATTTTGCTAAGTATTTTGTTTTGCTTTTTTATAAAGCGAAGTGTTTTTTTATTTGTAACTGGAAACACTTAACTTCTATGCTATATCAACGAGCATAATATGCATAAGTTACAGAAGACTCTAGTTTTCAGGCGTTTCAACTTGTTCTCCGACATCATTGTTGGTTACAAAGGGAGTAAATTAATATGGCGTCCCAGCAAAAGAAAACCTCTAGTGTTAAAGGGTTTTCAACCTCTGAATATATCGTCTACCCCACACATGGAGTGGGGCAAATTATAGCAATTGAAGAGCAGGAGGTTGCAGGGCATAAATTAAAGCTTTTTGTCATCCACTTTGCTAAAGATAAAATGGACGTAAAAGTGCCAGTTGCAAAAGCGCTTTCCATTGGAATGCGTAAATTATCTGAGTCTGATCTGGTTGAGCGTGCATTAAAAACTCTACAGGGAAAAGCACGTGTTAAACGGGCTATGTGGTCACGCCGTGCTCAAGAATATGACACGAAAATCAATTCAGGCAATCTCGTTTTCATTGCTGAAGTAGTGCGCGATCTTTTTCGTTCAGAATTGCAATCTGAGCAATCTTATTCCGAACGCCAACTCTATGCTGCTGCACTTGATCGAATGGCGCGTGAAATTGCTATCATTAATAATCTTTCTGAAACAGAAGCTATCAATTTGATAGAAACGCACCTTACCAAAGAATCCAAACGCAAATTTAAAGCTGGAATGGATGAAGAAAAAGATGACAGCAGTGCTGTCTATGCAGCATAATAAACTATAAAATGTATATAAAAAGTACACTAAAACCCGTGCACTACTTATGTGAGCATGGATCTATTTTTTCGTTTAACTCAAAGCCGGCTAGAAAATAAAAACACTTGTAAAAAGTACTTCTTAAACAAGAGAGTACAAATAGTTTTTTCAAGCGCCTTTCCATACACGAAGAGCTCTATACACACTGATGCGTTACTGCAAAAGCCTTTTACTTTATAATAATCTAATTTATCGGTAATTTTACACACCACTTAAAAGCCTTACGCCTCAACAATGAGGCTTGCTTACAAGAAATACTAAAAGATTTCCCGTTATTCATCCACTCTATTAGATCACAGGGGTGTGAAATTTCAGCACTTAATCTTTAGGGGGTAAAACTGAACGCCCGCGATACATGCCTGTTTTTAAATCAATATGATGAGGGCGACGCAATTCACCAGAATTTTTATCTTCAATATAAGTTGGTGCTTTCAAGGCATCAGCCGAACGGCGCATACCCCGCTTCGATGGAGAAGTTTTTCGTTTAGGTACAGCCATAAAGAGATACTCCAAATAGACTCGAAAAAGAACAAATAACACTTAAACAATAACATTTGTTGTCACTTTTATGTCATCTTTAACAACAGTAATGTCACTTTTGGTAACAATGTTATAGCTTCCTATACACTGATTAAAATCTTTTGACCAGACTTTCGTTTAATTTTTTATCCGATTTTACGAGCCTATTTAAACATTTTTAATGAAAACAACATCGGTCAAGCATCAAAAAGAGAAATTCATTTTTCAACAAGCCAGGTTAAAACCAAAAAACAATTTGTAAGCTAATGGCAGATGGCCCCCATAAAGGCCTCTTAAACTGATCGGCAAGAATTGTAACTGCCCTTTAAAAAAACAAGATAGATCAACCATAATCCTTAAAAGATTAAACATACATTAAAATAGCACAATCTTCTTCCCGCTTATAGCCACCCACTTTATCACATCATGCATCATCAAACTGCAAATCACGCATCACCACATGAGAATATCTAAACAACCAGACAAAAAGGTAAAAATCACAACAAAAAACAAAGATCATACTAGACTTGAAGCATCCTCAAAGACTAGGCATTAAAAAAATCTTGCATTATTTTTGCCTGATAGAACTTAAAGATCACTAAAAAACCGTTTCATTCTTCGTCTTCCTATCCTAAAAAGAGCTCACTCATTTTGCAAAAACAAAGGAAGAAACGATGCATGAATTCATGGCCCTTCTTGCAAAACATACCCACAATATTGAAAAAAGACTTGATACACTTTTAAACTATAAAGCTCAAAACAATGAAATTGCTCGTCCTGAAATCTTAATCAAAGCCATGCGTCATGGCACGCTTAATGGCGGCAAACGTTTGCGTCCTTTTTTAGTTATCCAAAGTGCTGCACTTTTTGATATCCCCCTTGAACAATCTCTCGATATTGGCGTCGCATTAGAATGCGTTCATTGTTATTCGCTTATTCACGATGATCTTCCCGCCATGGATAATGACACACTACGGCGTGGAAAACCCACAGTTCATAAAGCATTTAATGAAGCCACAGCCATTCTAGCAGGCAATGCCCTTTTGACCCTTGCTTTTGAAATTATTGCCCACAAAGCCTGTGCTCTAAGCCCCCAAATAAGAATTGACCTTATCACAGCTCTTGCGCAAGCAGCAGGGCTTGGTGGTATGCTTGGTGGACAAATGCTTGACCTTGAAGCTGAAAACAAACCGCAAGATCATCACGCAATTATCACGCTACAACACATGAAAACAGCTGCTCTTATAAGCTTTGCTTGCCAAGCAGGTGCTATAATTGGCAATGCTTCTAAAACCCAGATTGAGCAACTTTCCACCTTTGGGACACATCTTGGGTTGGCTTTTCAATTAACAGATGACCTTCTTGATGTCACCATGAGTACCAAAACTCTTGGCAAAACTGCTGGAAAAGATAAAGAAGCCAATAAAGCCACTTTAGCCAGTCTCTATGGAATTGAAAAAACACAAAAAAAACGAGATACACTCATTACTCAAGCAGAAGAACTTCTCCACCCCTTTGGTGATAAAGCAAAACCACTCAAACAAGCAGCACACTTTATTGCCACACGCAATAATTAAAAAATGCCTCTCCCCTCTTTTAAAATTGTCTCTTATTTTAAAGCGCATTACACCACTTAAACAACAAAATAATTTAAACAACAAAAGAAAGAGCAGAAACAAACCACTTGTGTCTAGCTCTACCCAATTTGTCTAGTTCTGCCCAAAACGCGTGTGGATATAATCACCCAATATGCCTTCAAACTCTTCAGCAATATTGGGCCCACGCAAAACCTTCACCTTTTTGCCCTCAATAAAAACCGGTGCTGCTGGTTGTTCACCTGTTCCAGGCAGAGAAATGCCAATATCAGCATGTTTTGATTCCCCCGGCCCATTGACAATACACCCCATAACAGCCACCTTCAAACCTTCAACCCCAGGATATTTTTGACGCCAAACTGGCATATTCTTGCATAAATCAGCCTCAATTTTTTGCGCCAATGTCTGAAAAACCGTTGAAGTCGTACGCCCACACCCAGGACACGCAGCAACCACAGGCATAAACTGGCGAAATCCCATAACCTGCAAAAGCTCTTGGCACACCTTCACCTCTTGGGTCCTATCACCTCCTGGTTCAGGTGTGAGTGAAATACGAATAGTATCACCAATCCCTTGCTGTAACAAAATCCCCAAAGCCACTGAAGAAGCAACAATCCCCTTTGTACCCATTCCTGCCTCTGTTAA
This sequence comes from Bartonella capreoli, assembly GCF_902813205.1. Classification (NCBI taxonomy): domain Bacteria; kingdom Pseudomonadati; phylum Pseudomonadota; class Alphaproteobacteria; order Hyphomicrobiales; family Bartonellaceae; genus Bartonella; species Bartonella capreoli. The sequence goes on along the minus strand of NZ_CADDZX010000001.1, from coordinate 354,736 downwards.
ACCCAAATGAAGTGCGTGATCACAACGCTTTGCTAAAAGGCCATACACAACAATTAAATCTTGTACATCACTCACTTTAGCCGAAAGAATAATTTGATCACGCCCCAATCCCAACTCCTCAGCAAAAAAAGCTGAATGCAATGCCGACTGAACTACAGATTCCCGCATCACTTCAACAGTCGACAAAGGCTTTTCTTGCTTTGCATTTTCATCCATAAGCCGGGTTAATAACCCCTCATCAAGTGACCCCCAATTGACTCCAATGCGTATGGGTTTATGATAACGGCAAGCCATCTCAATAATTTCACTAAACTGTTGATCTTTTTTTGAACCAAAACCAACATTTCCAGGATTAATCCGATATTTTGAAAGAGCCTCAGCACATGCAGGGTGGGTTGCTAAAAGTTTGTGCCCAATATAATGAAAATCCCCCACCAACGGCACAAAAATGCCTAACCGTTCCAATTGTTCACGTATTTTAGGGACAGCCGCTGCCGCTTCATCCCGATCAACAGTTACCCGTACCAATTGCGAACCTGCGCGCCAAAGAGCACTAATTTGCGTAACTGTCGCATCAATATCGGCAGTATCTGTATTCGTCATAGACTGGACAACAATCGGGTTATCACCACCAACAATCACATCACCAACTTTTACTCCAACAGATCGGCGACGCTCTAAAGGCTTAGATAAATAATATGGTGCGCTCATCAACTCCCCAATTTTTAAAAATCCACTTTATCTTTTTTCATCACACAAGTCATCATTATACGACCACAATACACCCCGTATCATAGAATGATTTGAATAAACAAATGAGTCAAAACTGACTTAAAATAAGCCAACACTCGCGCAATGATCAACATAAACCAACAACTAAGCGTTTTTCTCATGCAACTTTTCAATTTTCAAGTTGTTTAACAAGTCAGTCTTTCAATAAAATTCTAATTTAGAAGACGCTAACAATACGAAGGAGTCAATCTATGTGCACATTTCAGCCCCCCTGTTGCAGAGATACTAAAATTAAAAAACATATAGCACAATTAAAAGATGAATTGGTAACAATCAGCCGTTGGCGTCATGATAACAACACTTCAAATACCATTTTTGACCTCTTTGACACATGGAAACAAAAAGGCCGTCATGCTCTTTATCGCATTAACAATCACACTGAAGATCTGAAAAAAAAAGCAAAAGAAAACCCTAAAACAACAATCGCACTTATCACCGGTGTTGCTCTAGCAAGCTGCCTGTTGACGCGTAAAATCAAATAATCAGCTCCTCTAAAGCCCGCCCAAAAAGCGGGCATCCCCCTTCTCCAAATCCTAAAAATAACTTACACCCCATATACCAGAACGCAAATATTATAAACCCAACGACATCCTCTACTATCAGCAACCATTTGCTATAAATAAGCAATATAAAAATTAAACCCAAAATAAATATCCTTTAGCCTTTTTAAATATGTCACGAAGTATCCACATATGTAACCACTGACATACCAGGAATAAGTCGCTCAGCCCCTATTTGCCCAGGATCTAAAGCAATACGAACTGAAATACGTTGTGCAATTTTAGTAAAATTTCCAATCGCAGTGTTTGTCTTCAATAATGAAAACTCCGAACCTGTCGCAGGGGCAAAACGTACTACACGACCTGTTAACTTTTGATTATTTAGGGCATCAACAAAAAAAACAACAGGTTGTCCAACGCGCATATGAGCAAGCTGTGTTTCTTTATAATTAGCAACAATCCAAACATCATCAGAAATAACAGCCACCAATTGCGTTCCAGGTAAAACATATTGCCCAACCCGCGCGCCAACAAGCCCAACTTGCCCAGCACAAGGAGAGACAATTTTGGTATGTGCCAAATTAAGCTCCGCCAATTCAACCCCTACTTTTGCCCCAGCAACATCTGACTGTAAACTTTGCCGTTCAAGATCCAATTGCTTTTGTAATCGGCGTTTTACTTCAAGTGCTGCTAATAATTGTGAAAGAGAAGAAGGTGGACGCGAAGCCTCATCAGTTCTTAAATTCTTCATTTCAGAAGTAACATTCGATAGCTTTTGCAAATGGGCCAATTCTGACTCTGCCGCATCAATTTCTTCCTGCAAAAGCTGAGTTTGCAATAAAACACTTGCAAGCTTTGCATTCTTTGAATCAAAAATTGCCTGCGCTTGAGAAAGTTGTTGCCGAAAAAGAGTATCATCCAGTTCAAATAAAACAGTTCCCTTTTCAACTCTTTGATAATCTTGAATATAAATTTGTGTAACTACACCAGAAATCTGTGGGCTTATCAAAGTGACATCCCCCTTAACTGAAGCATTATCGGTTATTTGAATAGTGCTTACAAATGGCGGAAGCTTCCAAGCCCATAAAATTAATAAAATTCCAGCAATTCCTGATATAAATGCAACAATTGTCGCTTTCGACCGCAATGCCCTTATCATCTTTTTTCACTTTTCTTCACTAAAACTGCCTTATCTTTCCAGTTCGGCTCCACAAGAATAAAAGGGCGTAATTGATAAATAATTTTGACAAGAAAAACAATTAATACAACCGCTGCAATATAAAAATAAAGCCGAAAAACATCATCATAAGCCAAAATATTTGCTGCCAACTTTAACTGCCCAATCAGATCAGACATGAACTGCCCACTCCCAATATTACTAGGACTTAAAGCATTATAAGAAGACGATAATAAGGCATTTATCTCATTTAAAATAAGAGGATCTGTAATAACAATGTCTTGCTTTAAACACTCAAAATGCTTATAGGCAAAAATAAATTGCAAACTCCCAAAAAAAGCCGCACTCATTAACCCTCCCGTTACCTGAGTTAGCAGAAAAATAGCAATAAAGCTTAAAACATAACTGGGGCCTCGTGCATTTGCTCTCACAAACCCATTAAATAAAGCTGGGGGTAAAAAAAGTGCATAGCCAAAACCTATCAAACCTTGACTCAACATCAGATCCTCTGGGCGCGTTAAGTGATTTACATAACTATCTAAATAAGACCCAAGCGCCAAACAGCTTAAAGACATAAAATAAAAATAGTCTTCACGGCCAGCGCGTAAAAAACAAACACAAATCCCACCCCCTAAAAGCGTCCCAATGGTAACGGCAAAATACATCGGCGCCATATCACCATTTAACAAACCCAAAAGACCAAAAAAATCTGCCGCTAAAGTAGATTGTTCCGATAAAAGAATCCTAAAGATTAGCAACACCAAAACAACTTGCACCATTTCTTTACTGAACAACCAACGTAAATCAATCAATGGGTATTCTCTATTCAATTCAAAAATGGTTGCAATCACTAATGACAAAATTGCAAGAGCAAGCCCCCAACCAATCCATGGTGCCTCATGCCACCAGTAAAGCTTACCAACAGACATAATCATTGCATTTAAACCAAGCCCAAATGCAATCAAACTATAACTCACCCAATCGAACTTTCTAATCACCTTGTTACATGCAACAGGTGCAAGCGGAAGAGAAAAAATACACCCCAAACTAATTAAAACAAGCCCCATTTCCATTGCCGAGAGACTAGAAAATCCCCCATTATTTTCCAGCAAATGAGGTGAAATCAAACGCGATAAAGGAACTGCTAAAGCTGCATTCATATAATTCAAACTAAGACCAACCGTGAATTTTTTCTCCGGTGCAAAAGCCTCCAACATATATAAAAACGCTAATGAAGCCATTGGTGCTGCAGCAATACCAGCAAAAAAACGAATAATCAGAGCTGAACGCAAATCCGTAACAAACAATTGCAAAACACAAACCAAAACAAATCCAAGAATCGATAATTCAGCAAAAGACCGCAACCCAAATTGATAACGAATTTTAATCAACATAATCGCAACACTGACATTGGGCGCCATATAAGCAGCAACCAACCATGTCGTTTCAGGAAGTGTTGCGCGAAAATTACCAGAAAGTTGAAGAATGTTGGATTGAACCATATTTGCCCCTAAGCCATAAGCCCATTGCAAAATAAAAGAGGCAAAAATATAAACAAAACATTTCGGTAAAGGCCCTGCAAAAATAGGACTAGACTGGGGAAGATCCCCTTCACCTTTTTCAGCAGACACAATCGCACTTTTTTTGCCGTTCATGTCTGCACTCCCTACATTATACTACACCACTGTTAACACACCGCTAACAGTCGTCAGTTGATGCAAAAATTCCTCCACTGGATCATTGTCCCCACTATTTAAACCCTCTTCTAACGCTGCACGAACTTTTAAAATCCGCTGTTCAAGTTCATCAAAAGAAAGATGATCAACAGCAACAACAGCCTCAGCCAAAAGAGAACATCTTGAAGGTGTAATATCCGCAACCCCTCCACAAAGAGCAAACAATTTTTCACCTGAAGATGATAAAACGCGAATACTTCCCGGCATAAGGCGAACCATTAAAGGTGCGTGATTGGCCATAACTGTCAAATAACCTGAAGCTGAAGGAAAAACAACCGATACCACTTCATCTGAAAAAATAAGTTTCTCAGGCGATATAAGCTCAAACAAAAAACGCTTTGCTCTATTGTTTTCCACAGCAACCTCTTGTCATTCCTACGACAAATATCCCTTACACAATTCTTCTGACATTCGTCGCAGTAATTTCTTTATTTACCACAAAACTCCTTTTATGAAGAAGCTTCTGCCATTAAACGCTTGCCCTTTTCAATTGCTTCATCAATTGAACCAACCATATAAAAAGCCGCCTCTGGTAAATCATCATAATCACCAGCACAAAGACCTTTAAACCCCTTGATGGTGTCTTGTAAAGGTACAAGCTTCCCAGGAAAACCAGTAAAAACTTCAGCCACATGGAAAGGTTGTGAAAGGAAACGCTCAATTTTACGTGCCCGCCCTACCAAAGCTTTATCTTCTTCAGAAAGCTCATCCATTCCAAGGATAGCAATAATATCTTGTAAAGATTTATAACGCTGCAAAATCATTTGAACTTGACAAGCAACAGCATAATGCTCCTCACCAACCACCATTGGATCCAACATGCGCGAAGAAGAATCGAGCGGATCCACCGCTGGATAAATACCTTTTTCAGCAATCGCACGAGAAAGAACTGTTGTCGCATCCAAGTGTGCAAAAGATGTCGCAGGTGCTGGGTCAGTCAAATCATCAGCAGGAACATAAATGGCCTGAACAGACGTAATAGAACCTGTTTTAGTACTGGTAATACGTTCTTGCAAAGCTCCCATCTCTGTTGCCAAAGTTGGCTGATACCCCACAGCAGAAGGAATACGCCCTAAAAGAGCCGAAACTTCTGAACCTGCCTGTGTAAAACGGAACATATTATCCACAAAGAAAAGAACATCTTGACCTTCATCGCGAAAACTTTCCGCAACTGTCAAACCTGAAAGCGCAACACGTGCACGTGCTCCTGGTGGTTCATTCATCTGCCCATAAACAAGTGCGCATTTTGATCCAGCAGCAGAACCCTTATTGTCTTTAGGGTTCACATTCACACGACTTTCGATCATTTCATAATAAAGGTCATTACCCTCACGTGTACGCTCCCCCACACCTGCAAACACGGAATAACCACCATGCGCTTTTGCAATATTGTTGATTAATTCCATAATCAACACGGTTTTACCAACACCAGCACCACCAAATAAACCAATTTTACCACCCTTGGCATAAGGCGCTAAAAGATCAACAACTTTAATACCCGTAACAAGAATCTCTGATTCCGTTGATTGTTCAACATATTCAGGAGCTTCTTGGTGAATTGAACGCATTTTAGTCGCAACAATTGGACCAGCATTATCAACAGGCTCCCCAACCACATTCATAATACGCCCAAGTGTGGCCTCTCCAACAGGAACGCAAATCTGTGTTCCTGTATCAAAAACCTTTTGCCCGCGCACAAGACCATCTGTCGTGTCCATCGCAATGGTACGAACCGTGTTCTCACCCAAATGTTGCGCCACTTCCAAAACCAGCCGGTTGCCCATATTCTCAGTTTCTAATGCATTAAGAATATTGGGCAATTCTCCCTCAAACTGCACATCAACAACAGCCCCAATCACCTGCCTAATTTCACCAACTGACCCCTTGCCACGAACAGGCTTAGAAGCACTAACAGATTTAGAAGAAGTGCGCGCAAGATTACCAGAACTCTTAGAACTCCCTTGAGACTTCGAGGCGGCTTTTTTTACGCCTGAACGAGCGGCTGATTCCTTTTCTTCAGCTTTTGGTGCTCCCTTTTTTGACGTCACTGCTTTTACCATCAATCCCTACCTTCTCAATTTAAAGCGCTTCAGCGCCCGCAATAATTTCAACTAACTCTGTGGTAATCTGCGCCTGACGCTGACGATTATAAGTCACTGTCAATTTATTAATCATCTCACCGGCATTGCGCGATGCATTATCCATAGCACTCATCTTTGCACCCATTTCACCCGCGACATTTTCAAGTAAAGCACGAAAAATTTGCGCAGAAAGATTACGTAAAACAAGTGTCTCTAGAAGAGAAGCTGCATCAGGCTCATAACTATAAACGGCCGATTGCAAAGCTTCCCCCTTATCCCCCTTCTTACCAACACCAACTTTTTCAACACAACATTCTTGAACAACAGATGGAATTAAACCCAAAGCTGTTGGACGCTGGTTAATCACAGAAACAAATTCAGAGTAAAAAAGTGTGCATACATCAAAAGCACCCTCATTGAACAAATCAATAATGCGCTCACCAATTCTTTTTGCATCTGCAAAACCTATAGATTTTACACAACGCAAATCAATATGGTCAATCATCAGAGCTTTAAAATCACGGCGCAAAATATCAGCACCTTTTTTGCCTACAGTTAAAATTTTAACTTCTTTACCCTTAGAGAGAAGAGCGTGAATATGCTCACGTGCACAACGAGCAATATGCGTATTAAAAGCACCACACAAACCACGCTCAGCCGTGCAAACCACCAAAAGATGCACATTATCCAGGCCCCTACCACGCATTAAAAGCGGTGCATCAACCCCATCAACATGAGCGCTAACATGTGCCAAAACATGAGCCATACGCTGAGCATAAGGGCGCGCAGCCTCAGCCGCCTCTTGTGCACGGTGCAATTTTGTGGCTGCAACCATTTGCATGGCTTTAGTAATCTTTTGCGTTGCCTTAACCGAGGCGATACGGTCTCTTAAAGTCTTCAGCGATGCCATCCAAACATTCCATCAATCCGTGTTTTAAGAAAAATTCTTCTTGTAAGCATCAAGAATATCAACCAATTTACTCTTCAGAGCATCTGTAAGTTGCTTTTGATCACCAATCGCATCCAAAAGATCTGGATAATCTCTACGTAAAAGCGCCAATAGCCCCTGCTCAAATCGGCTAACATCACAAACAGCCAATGAATCAAGGTAACCATTCACACCAGCAAAAATCACAACAACCTGCTCTTGTATTTTAAGTGGTGAAAATTGCTTTTGCTTTAAAAGCTCAACCAAACGAGCACCACGATTTAAAAGACGTTGTGTTGATGCATCTAAATCTGAACCAAACTGCGCAAAAGCTGCCATTTCACGATATTGCGCCAATTCACCCTTAATCGAGCCTGCAACTTGTTTTATCGCCTTAATTTGCGCAGCAGAACCAACACGTGACACAGAAAGACCAACATTGATAGCAGGGCGTATTCCCTGATAAAATAAATTGGTCTCTAGAAAAATCTGACCATCTGTAATCGAAATAACATTAGTCGGAATATAGGCAGAAACGTCATTGGCCTGTGTCTCAATCACTGGCAAAGCAGTCAAAGACCCAGCCCCATGGTCGCCATTAAGCTTTGCAGCCCGCTCCAAAAGACGAGAGTGAAGATAAAAAACATCTCCCGGGTATGCTTCACGACCAGGTGGGCGACGAAGCAAAAGAGACATCTGGCGGTAAGCCACAGCCTGTTTTGAAAGATCATCATAGCCAATCAAAGCATGTTGGCCATTATCCCGGAAATATTCCCCTATAGCACAACCTGCAAGAGGTGCAATAAACTGCATCGGTGCCGGGTCAGAAGCTGTAGCGGCCACAATAATCGAATAATCAAGAGCCCCACGCTCTTCTAAAACTTTAACAAATTGCGCAACCGTTGAACGCTTTTGACCAATAGCCACATAAATACAATAAACTTTATCCTGATCATGCTCAGCACCTTTTTCATGAAAAGGCTTTTGGTTCAAAAACGCATCAAGCAAAATTGCTGTTTTACCTGTTTGACGATCACCAATCACAAGCTCACGCTGACCACGCCCAATGGGAACTAACGCATCAATAGCTTTCAACCCTGTCACCATCGGTTCATGCACAGACTGGCGCGGAATAATACCCGGGGCTTTCACATCCACCCGGCGACGATGCGGCGTCTGAATAGGCCCTTTTCCATCAATGGGGTTACCCAATGCATCCACAACACGCCCAAGCAAAGCCGGCCCCACAGGAACATCAATAATAGACCCAAGCCGTTTAACACAATCACCCTCACGAATATCGCGATCTGATCCAAAAATCACCACCCCGACATTATCCATTTCCAAATTAAGTGCCATACCACGCACACCATTTGAAAAGGAAACCATTTCACCCGCTTGGACATTATCCAAACCATAAACGCGAGCGATACCATTACCTACAGACAAAACCCACCCAATTTCTGAAACTTCAGCTTTTTGGTCAAAGTTCTTGATTTGCTCTTTTAGGATTTTTGAAATTTCAGACGGTCTAATATCCATCAGCTGACCTCTTTTTTCAATGCAAGCTTAAGCGAAGACAATTTCCCCTCAAGAGAGGCATCAATCTGACATGACCCCAAGCGGACAATAAGCCCACCCAAAATCGTCGAATCGACAAACAAGCGTAGCGAAATTTTTCTCCCAACAACACCTTCCAAAGCCACGCGTAACTCCTCTTGTTGATGAACATCCAACGGATGTGCAGAAATAATATGTGCTGATGCTTCCCCACGAAATGAAGCAACACAACACTGAAAAGCACGTAAAATATCAGACAAAGCAAAAAGTCGACGATTTTCTACAATAACACGCAAAAAATTGCGCATAATTTGACCCGCCCCTTTGTCAGAAAACCTAAAACTCTCACAAATAGAATCAAGCGTTTGAGCCTGTTCTTTTGTTGAAAAAAATGGGCTTTGTATTAAGCGCTTTAAATCTGTATTGCGATCCAAAATATCCAAAAAAGATGTAAACGCCTTTTCGAAATCTTTTACATAGCCTGCTTCTTGAACCAAATCAAAAAGCGCTTGCGCATAACGTCGGCTCGCTAATGGCAATGGCATACGAGAAAATGAATCCGACACGAAACCTCGCCTCTTTCCTTTTAGCGATTCTTTAATCTTGATCAAACAAAATGGATCAAATATCTCAAATTTTAAGAATCTTCTTCTTGAAATTCAGAATGAACAAATTTCTTCACTCCTAGCATAGACATAACCGACTCGCAACACCACAAAGCAATGCTTTTTGAAAATTTTAAATGAAATATTTACAATGTCCCTGAAAATTGCTCTTCCAACTCGCTATCAGGTCCACATTTTTCTCTCAGCCCCTGTTTGATATCTTCAGACATATTCTTCAACTGATTCATATCCCCCTCATGAAAAGTATCAAACACTAAAGCAGCAATATCAGCCCCAAACTTAGACAACAATACATCTATTTTTAAATTCTCATCTGTCAAAAAAGTTCCCACCACATCTGCAGAAAGGTTGAGTATATGAGCCTTTTCCATCAATTTGCGATGGATGTGTAAATGCTCTAAAATTTGTGCTGTCATCACGCCTGCCTTCCTTGTTCCATTAAGACTCAACTCCTTATTAAAAGCCATAATATTTTGCTCAAGCACTGTGTCATAAAAGGCTGCATATTGATAAATCAATTGGCGTGAATGCACCACTGGAAAACCACAAAGAGACTGCATCGTTTGTTGTGGAGAAGTAATCATTGGTTGAAAAATTTTTTCGCTTTCTTTCATTAAACGATAGGCAAAAACAAAAACTGTTGCATCAATGCTTTGCATTTCTTTTGTTTCATTGCTTTTAATCACATCTGTAACCGATGACAAGATAACCGATGAGTATGCTCCCACTCCTCCTAAAAGCCAAGCGACAATAAAAACCACAAACCTCATCATCTTGTTCAAAACTACCCTCTCTCAAACAATATTTTTTAAAAACAAACGCATTTACTTTTTATTGCTTTATTTTTTTAAAGAAAACTCTGCGGATCAATATCAATTTGAACTTGAACTGAACCAGGTCTTTTGGGTGCATTTGCAATCATTGCACGAATAAACCCTTGCATATCAAACGAGCGCTGCCCATGCAGCAAAAGCCGAAAACGATATCGCCCGCGCACAAGTGCCAATTGTGCTTCTGCTGGCCCCATCAAGGATACACCCTGCACCGTTGGCGCAACCCGGCGCAACGCACGTGCATAATTTTCTGCAGCTTTGCGCTCTTTTGAAGATACAATTAAAGATGCAAGCCGTCCATAAGGTGGTAAATGATAATGCTGACGTGTGGCAATCTCACGCGTATAAAAATTCTCGCGCTGTTGCGAAAGCAATGCTTGTATGACCGGATGATCTGGCTGATAAGTTTGCAACAATCCTAAACTTTCCAACCCCATACGCCCAGCCCTTCCTGTAACCTGCGACAAAAGCTGAAAAGTGCGTTCACTTGCCCGCAAATCACCATTAGCAAGACCAAGATCAGCATCAATCACCCCAACCAGAGAAAGACCAGGGAAATGATGCCCCTTAGCCACCAACTGTGTGCCAATAATAATATCCACATCCTTGTTTGTAATCGCTTCCAATTCCCGTCGTAACTGACCTATTCCACCTTTTAAATCCGTTGACAAAATCAGCAAACGTGCCTGTGGGAAAAGTTCGCGTGTTTCCTCTGCAATCCTTTCCACCCCCGGGCCACAAGCAACAAGATGATCAAGCGTACCACATTCAGGGCACGCCTCTGGAATAGGCTCATAATAACCACAATGATGACATTTAAGTTGACCATACAAACGGTGTTCAACCAACCAACTTGAGCAATTGATACAATGAAAACGATGCCCACAAACCCGACATAGCGTTAAAGGTGCATAACCTCGCCTGTTGAGAAAAAGAAGAGCTTGCTCTCCTTTGTCTATAGTTTGTCTTAAAGCACGTTCAAGAACAGAAGAAATAAAGCGCCCCTTTTCTACCCCCCCTTTGCGCATATCCACCACTTGTAAGTGTGGCAGTGCAGCTGCTTGGAAACGCGATGATAAAGCAACCCGCTGATAACGCCCCCATAAAACATTAACCTGGCTTTCAATTGAAGGTGTAGCCGAAGATAAAATAATAGGGTACTTTTCAAAAGAACCCCGTGCAACAGCCATATCACGCGCATGATAAAAAACACGTTCTTCCTGTTTGTAAGAACCATCATGCTCTTCATCAACAACAATCAAACCAAGATCTTGAAATGGCAAAAAAAGTGCTGAACGCGCACCCGCAACAACCCGCACCTGCCCTTCTGCAACTTGCCTCCACACACGTTCGCGACGACGCGGTGTTAAATCTGAATGCCACTCAACCGCTGGTGTTCCAAAACGTGCATGAAACCGATCTAAAAACTGTTGTGTCAAAGCAATTTCTGGCAATAAAATCAAAACCTGCTTACCACATGTTAGTGCTTGAGCAACAGCTTCAAAATACACTTCCGTCTTACCTGCCCCAGTAACCCCATCAAGCAAAAAAACTTGAAATTGAGAAGACAAAACACCCTTGCGCAGAAGAGCTGCTGCCGATTTTTGTTCCTCCTCCAAAACAGGTACACAAAAATCAGGATCCGGCATTGCCACAAGTGGAAGAGCTGGCATCATCACTTCTTCAAAAACCCCAAGCCCCTTTAACCCCTCAACAACCGAAACAGAAGTTCCCGCTGCACGGGCAAGACCAGAGTGTGTCCACACCAGTCCCTCACGCGCCACCTCTAAAACCCGTGAACGCGCCGGTGTTAAACGGCCAACATCTCCCCCACAATAACGCAAACCTAAAGTCTGCGCTTCCGGCTCTAATGCTGTTGGCACACGCAAAACCAACCGTGCAACAAAGCCAAAAGGCGTCATTGTATAGTGACTGACAAAACGCAAAAACGCAATCATTTCAGCCTTTAGAGGTGGGCAATCAAAAACATGCGTAATCAAGCGCAGCTTTTCACGCGCTATAGGAACAGCTCCCTGCCCATCGTTATCTTCTGTCTGCTCATCAACGGCCACCACAAAACCGCAAACCTCACGCCCCATCACAGGAACACGAACAAAAGACCCAATCTCCACCCCCATAGAAGGAGGAACCTCATAGCTATAAGCATGGGGAACAGGAAGTGGCACCAAAACCGAAACAATTTTTAGCTCTGTCACGTTTGATTTCCCCTTTTATACGAGCATTTCTTGGCATTGCATGGAGTTTAACAACTCTTAATCTCACCTTACTTATTATTCTTCCTTGTCGCTCCCCCACCCCATATCAACAATAATCAACCAATATTCCTTATTTTTTCTCACTCCAATCAACCAGCCTTACCACTTAAAAAACCTCTTAAAATCACCAACCTCACCACTTCACTTAAATCTTGCAAATCACACATCCCTTTATTTCTACCCCCCCTTTGCCAGAACATTCAATAATTATACAATCAACGCTTAAAAGCTGCTTTTATGAAATTTGCATCACACATAGATAAATAATACAAAACTCAAACCCTCCTCATTTGCACTATTTTTAACATTACTTATTCTGTCAAAAAGGCCACATTAAACAGTGCAGACGTAAAGCCTTTTTGTCAGAAATAATCTTATGTTCAAAATATCTTGTAATTGATAAACACCTTATCATTGATAAAAAGATGACAAATATTTCCAATCAATTGGTATTTTGACACCTCCTTTGTGCAAAAACCAACTAAATTTTCATTATGAATAAGCTATTGCATAAAAAGCGCTTAAAGTTTTACCAAGTCTTTTGAAAGTAACATAAAAATTTGCTCAGCCAACTCTTCAGCTACACGCTTTTGTGCATTTTCTTCAGCCTGCACTGTCGCATATTCTTGACGAAGCCGATCAAAAGATGCACTCATAGCGCCTTTACCTTTAGCAACAACAACATTATTCATATCTCTTAATATATAAGAAGCCCTGCTTATCACTGTCCCAACAGAAGAACGCCCCACTCCATCTGGATCTTCATAAATTTCTATTTGCACAGATGTGTGCGTAGCAGCTGATGTGTGCAGTGATAGTTGATAAACTGGAACTGAAGGCTTGCTTCCATTCCCATACATAAGAAACAATAAATGATTGCGGACCATCTGGCCAAAACGATCTGAAGGTTCCTCAACAACAACTGTAGCAAATTTTGCAGCAAGATCTGAAGAAACCGCTTTTGAATGCTTCCCATGCAAGGCAGCACTACCCACTTGTGACGACGCCACCTGCACCCCCATTTGTGATCCCACCTGTTCCCCCCCTTGAACCTTTTGACGATAAAGAGGCTCAACACGACACCCATAAAGAAACATAAACAAACAGGTAAAACCAGCAAAAAATGCCCACTTAAATAACGACATTGATAATCCTTTGTGGAACAATAATAACTTTCTTCACCGGCTTTTCTACCAACTGTGCTTTAACACATTCAAGAGCCAAAACTGCCTCTTCAATTTCCTCTTTATTGGCTGTCACACAAAGGGTGATATCACCGCGTTTTTTACCATTAATCTGCACCGGCAAAGTAATAAACTCTTCAACTGTCAACGCAGGGTCAAAAACAGGCCAAGAAAGTTCACAAATGAGTGTTTTTCCCCCAAAAGCAGCATGACATTCTTCTGCCAAATGTGGCATTATAGGTGCAATCATTGCAAAGAAAAAATCCATTGCTTGGCGCAAAGCAGACTTCATCTCATCATCAATATTTTCCACTTTATTTAAAAATGGCGTCATCGTATTTAATAATTCATAAAGGCGTGCAACTGCCCGATTAAAGGCAAGTTTTTCTAAATCATCCTCCACAGCACAAAGCGTGCGATGTGCTACCTTTGAAAGCTCCAAAGCTTCACCATGACAGCCTGTGCGCGGTTCAACTTCCTTTAAAACTGAAGCACTCAAAGCCACACAGCGCCAAATGCGTTGCACAAAGCGATGGGCTCCTTCAATTCCTGCTTCTGTCCAAATGACATCACGCTCAGGAGGAGAATCAGACAACATAAACCAGCGCACCGTATCTGCCCCGTAAGAAGCAATAATATCATCAGGATCAATGATATTCTTTTTTGACTTCGACATTTTTTCAATTGAACCAATCGTCACATGACTTTGATCAGTCAATTTATAAGCCTGGCGTTTCCCGTCTTTTTCAACAATGGAAACTTCTGCTGGTGCAACCCACCCTTGTTCATCACGGTAGGTTTCATGAACAACCATGCCTTGCGTAAATAACCCCTCAAAGGGCTCATCCACACTAACATGGCCAGAAATCTTCATCGCACGCATAAAAAAACGCGCATATAAAAGATGTAAAATCGCATGTTCAATACCACCAATATATTGTTGAACAGGCAACCACTGTGCCGTTTCTTTCTGGTCTGTTGGTTCTTGTGCTTGAGGTGCGATAAAACGCGCATAATACCAAGAAGAATCCACAAATGTATCCATTGTATCGGTTTCGCGCTTTGCCAACTGCCCGCAAGAGGGGCAAGTGACTTCTTGCCACTTTTCATGGCGTGTAAGAGGGTTGCCAGGCTTATCAAAAGTCACATCATCAGGCAAAACAACTGGCAAATCAGTGCGTGCTACAGGAACCACTCCGCAAGTAGCACAATGAACCATAGGTATCGGGCAACCCCAATAACGTTGACGTGAAATTCCCCAATCACGCAATCGGAATTGCACAGTTCTTTTCCCCTGAGGTTGACCATTCAAGATCTGTTCTTCAAGGCGTTTAGCAACCGCTTCAAAAGCCTCCCTCACCGTAAGACCATTTAAAAAGTCTGAATTAATCATCACGCCTTCACCACTGTAAGCCGTTTTGGAAATCATAAAATCCTCGGCATCAGCATCTTTTGGCAAAACCACCGCTCGTACGGGAAGATCATATTTACGCGCAAAATCTAAATCCCTTTGATCATGAGCAGGACACCCAAAAATAGCACCTGTTCCATAATCCATGAATACAAAATTAGCCACATAGATAGGAATACGCACCCTTGCATCAAATGGATGAACAGCTAAAAGCTTTGTGCGAAATCCCTGTTTTTCAGCTGTTTCAAGTGCTGCAGTTGTTGTACTACCACACCGACAGTTCTCAATAAAAGCAGCAAGTTCTTTGTCTTGTTGTGCTAGTGTGTGCGCAATCGGGTGATCTATAGAAAGGGCCAAAAAAGACGCTCCAAATAAAGTATCCGGACGGGTTGAATAACAAACAACCTCATCAAATTCTTGGCATATATCATCAGCAACATTTGTCTTATCTAAAGCCCAGCTAATCAAAAGGCCTTGTGACTTACCAATCCAGTTTTTTTGCATAATGCGGACTTTTTCTGGCCATTTATCAAGCCTTTCAAGCCCTGCCAATAAATCCTCACTAAAGTCACTGATTTTGAAAAACCACTGCGTCAATTCTCGCTGTTCAACCAAAGCACCAGAACGCCAGCCTCTTCCATCAACAACCTGCTCATTGGCTAAAACTGTGTGGTCAACAGGGTCCCAATTTACCTTGGCCACTTTGCGTGCAATCAGTCCCTTTTCATAAAAGTCAAGAAAGATCATCTGTTGACGATGATAATATTCCACATCGCACGTTGCAAATTCACGCGACCAATCTAAAGAAAGCCCCAATTGCTTTAATTGCCCACGCATCACTGCAATATTTTGATAGGTCCACACTTTTGGATGCACCTTATTTTGCATGGCAGCATTTTCAGCTGGCATACCAAAAGCATCCCACCCCATGGGATGGAGCACATTAAACCCTTTGGCACGTTTATAACGTGCAACAACATCTCCCATAGTATAATTGCGCACATGCCCCATATGAATGCGCCCTGAAGGATAGGGAAACATCTCTAAAACGTAATATTTTTCACGCCCATCATCATGAGAGGTTTGAAAAATTTGTCTCTCATCCCAAACCGCTTGCCATTGTTGTTCACGTGCACGTGGATTATAGCGCTCAATTGTCATTCCCATTATACTCTTTACAAAATTGAACCAAAAAGCTTTGTAAATGCTTCACCATGGATTAAAGCTATCGTCAACCTCTTCAATAGAAATTTTAAAAGCTTTTATAAACAATGATTCAAAACTTTAAACAAAAAACAGGAACAACAAAACATGAGCACACTCAATACCTCCCCCATTGAGGCGTGGAAAAACCTTCAACAAGACATTGCTGCAACATGTAAAGACTATCACCGCTCATTAGAAAGTGTTGAGCTAATTGCTGTTTCAAAAACTGTTGCTGCACAACAAATTGTTCCACTATTACAAGCAGGTCAACGACTCTTTGCTGAAAACCGTGTACAAGAAGCAGCACAAAAATGGCCTTGCCTACAAGAGCAATTTGAAGCCATAAAACTTCACCTTATCGGCCCTTTACAATCCAATAAAGTAGTAGAAGCTGTCAAAATCTTTGATGTTATTCAAACTGTTGACCGCGAAAAAATAGCTCAAAAATTATCCGAAGAAATGAACAAACAAAAAAAATATCTTCCCTGTTATGTTCAAGTCAATATCGGATTAGAACCACAAAAAAGTGGCATTGCACCACAAGAAGTGGCTGATTTTGTAAGCTTGTGCAAAAATCAATATGGGCTTGATATTATAGGCCTCATGGCAATTCCACCAGTTGAAGAAAATCCTGGTCCTTATTTTGCTCTTTTAGCTAAACTTGCAAAAAAAGCCGGTGTTTCAAAATTGTCTATGGGCATGTCAAATGACTTTAAAACCGCTCTTCAATTTGGTGCCAATGTCCTTCGTATTGGCACAGCTTTGTTTGGACAACGTCCACTCTAAACACCCTTTTGCTTAAATTATATACCCCTCTTTCCAAAAGGTGGCTCATATATCCACTATTCAAATCATCAATTAATTAAAAGAATGACAAAAAACATTTAAAGAACATTAAGTGTAAAAACTGAAAAAACTTGAAACTACTATAAAAAAAGTCAATGATAATGACTTAAATTCAAAAGCAAAAGTGGTAACTCAGAGTGATTCGTTTCGAAAATGTCGGTTTGCGCTATGGGATGGGGCCTGAAATCCTCCATGACATAAGCTTTCACATTCCGCATGGATCATTTCAGTTTTTAACTGGAGCATCGGGTGCAGGTAAAACATCCTTAATGCGTCTCATGTTTCTAGCCCTCAGACCAACGCGTGGTCATATTGATTTGTTTGGAAGTGATACCGCCTTACTTAAACGACAAGAGCTTCCCGCTTTAAGACGACGCATTGGTGTCGTCTTTCAAGATTTTCGCCTACTTGACCATATGACAACTTATGAAAATGTTGCATTACCTCTACGCATTAAAGGGCAAGAAGAAGCAACATATCGCAGTGAAGTGGAAGATCTCTTGCAGTGGGTTGGTCTTGGAAACCATATTCACGCTTTACCACCTGTTCTTTCAGGTGGAGAAAAGCAAAGAGTAGCAATTGCACGCGCTCTTATTGATCAACCTGAAATTCTTCTTGCTGATGAACCCACAGGAAATGTTGACCCGCCTTTAGCAAAACGCCTCTTGCGCTTATTTATTGAATTAAACCGTTTTGGAACAGCTGTTGTCATTGCCACCCATGATGTCACATTGATGGAACAAGTCGCAGCACGACGTATGATTCTTCATAATGGACGGATGACAATTTATGACTAAGTCTTTCCCCATTTCTCACATTCAAAAATCAATTTTTATACGCAATAAAACAACTACGGCTATTATTCCCAGTGACAATATTTCCGGACAAGCTTTGGTTGTTGTGATCGCTATTATGACATTTCTTGCAAGCTTAACATTAAGCAGTGTTGATTTAGTGCACCGGGCTGCTCACAATTGGAGCGCTCAAATTAGCCATGAAGCAACAATTCACATACAGCCTGTTGAAAATGTCGATATTGAGCAAGCTCTGCGCAATGCAGTGCAATTAGTCACCACATTTCACGGTGTGAAAGAAGCCAAAATTGTTGATCAAACAGCCACTGAAAAATTGCTTGAGCCATGGCTTGGAGAAGGCTTAACTTTAAGCAAATTGCCCATTCCCCGGCTCATTATTGTCACTTTAAACAAGGATGAAAAAACCGACTTTCACGCCATCAGCCAAGCTATAAAAACACATATCCCAGGTGGCCAATTTGATGATCATCGCTTCTGGATCAATCGTTTTGCAACAATGGCACAAACAACTGTTTTTATCGGCTTTTCAATTTTAGCACTGGTTTTAAGCTCTCTTATGCTCACAATTATCTTTGCAACACGCAACGCTTTGGCAGAAAATTCTCATGTTATCAATGTCTTATATTTCCTGGGGACTGAAACCCATTTCATTGCCAAACAATTCGATTGGCATTTTTTTAAAACAGCACTGCGTGGTGCATTGTATGGTGGTGTGACAAGCGCACTTGTCTTTAGCGCTTTTTTCTTCTGGATAAACAATAACCTTGGCACAGCACAAAGCAGTCAAATCACCGCCTTGTTTGGGCATTTTTCGATAAATCTCACAACTTATGGGAAAATTCTTGGCCTTATTCTTTTTGTGTCCCTTCTTACCACACTAACAAGCCGGATTACCATTTTAGCACAACTTAAAAAAATTGATCACCACGAAAACGGTTTATTTTAGCGTCATGCTCCACAATTCACCCCATTCTCAATTATCATCACACAATAATCAGCAAAAATGTTGTATTGCAAAATCCACCACAAGTGCCTTACGGTTTTATAAACGTTTTTCACGCTATGTGCCATTAACAGTCCTTGCTCTTTTCATTACAATTTTATTCATTGGTGCTACATTTGTTACTTTCTCAGAAAAAATTGAGCACTTAACCCCTCCAAATCCCTTACCAAAAGCAGATGCAATCATCGTCCTTACAGGTGGAGAAAACCGAATAAAAACAGGGTTTGATCTCTTGCAAAAAGAGCTTGGCTCTCGACTATTAATCAGTGGAGTCAACTCAACAATTGACTTTAATAAACTGATTGACGCCACATATATCAATCCGCATCTTTTGGCTTCCCGTGTTGATTTTGGATATGAAGCAACAAATACCAAAGGCAATGCTGAAGAAAGCGCTGCCTGGATCAAACAACACAACTATAAGACAGTTTATATTGTCACGCATGATTATCATATGGTGCGCTCTTTGCTCGAACTTAAATATTTAATGCCCCATATAGATTTCATTGCATATCCCATTAAAGAGAATACTACAGGCAGTTGGATCAAACAAATCAATCAAATACGCATTCTTGTTTCTGAATATATCAAAAATATTGGAGTATACATCAGAACCGCATTTTGACCCTCACACACCACTTCACTTGATTTCACTTGCCATAAATTTTCTTAATTAAAACACTTAAGCTCTTATTTTTATCACCCTCAGGTCACATAGATTTTTCTTCTTACAGCCACATTACACCTTTGTGCTATAAGCACAGTTTCACATCTTGATTTTTTTAAACAAACATTAAAACGCCCCCCCGTCTCCCCTCTCATTAAAGCCAATTCAAAGGCTCTCATAAGGCACCCATATAGGCGCCCCATGCCCTTTATGCACAACCGTATCTTTCTGTTTATGAATCTTGCAAAATGCAAGAATCCTTTCCAAATTTTAAAGGCAATTAAACACGCAAAAATAATGAGCACCCAACTCTTTCATTCAACTATAACAACTATTAACTTAAATCCTATTGTCTCTTGATCATATGCAAAAAGCCAAATTATGAACTCAAACGCAACATCATCAGCTTTATGTTCATAAAACACACCCATCACGCTGTTGCACACTTATTCAACGCTATTGCACACTTATTACGGCAACTATAATTCTTCTTTAGATTGATCTCTCAATCACGTGCCAGAGCAATCACAGGATCAAGCTGTGAGGCCTTGCGTGCTGGAAAAAAACCAAAACACACTCCAATAAAGGCTGAAAAAACAAAGGCTATAACGATTGAATTTATCGTATAAATCAATTGAATAGATAGAGATAACAGCGAAAACAAGCTGCCAACAGAAAGCCCTAAAAGAATCCCAAAACTCCCACCAATTGCACACATCAAAACTGCTTCGATTAGAAATTGTTGTAAAATATCACTCTGGCGTGCACCAACTGCCATGCGCACCCCAATCTCATTGATCCGCTCAGAAACAGTCACAAGCATAATATTCATTACCCCAATGCCCCCCACAATCAGTGAAATTGCTGCAATTGAAGTCACTAAAAGCGTTAAAATCTGTGTACTCTGTATAAGACGTTGACGAAACGATTCCGAATTTCTAATGAAAAAATCTTCCTGACCATGGCGCGTAATTAAAAAACGCCGGACCTCAGCTTCTGCTAACCTTGAATCGACATCATCAGCAATTTTCACAGTAATTGCACGAACAATTGTGGTTCCAAGAAAACGGGTTTGCACAGCAGTATAAGGCAAATAAACCTGGAGTGTATTTGATATACCTGCCCCATTATTTGAAGCCACAACACCAATAATACGCGCAGGCACTTTACCCACACGCACCACTTTCCCAACAGGGCTTTCATGACTATGCGGAAAAAGAGAAGCAATGGCCTCCTTTTCAATCACCAAATCAACTGCTCGATCACGCACACTTTGTCGATTAAACAATTGTCCTTCAACAACGCTAAACCCGTATGTCTGAAAAAATTGTTCTCCCACACCAGCAACCACAGCATTGGCTTCAATCCCCCCATAATAAACTGTCGAGCTCACTGAAATCTGAGGTGTTACACCATCAACATAAGGTAGCCCCGATAATGCTTGCGCATCATCTTCAACCAAACTTGTTATCTTGTCTGCTAGTGGATCAGAAAAACTCTTACCCGGTAAAATTGTTAATATATTTGTGCCCAAACTTTTAAAATTTTCAAGAATTTTCTTTTGAGTCCCATTACCCAAAGACACCATCGCAATAACTGACGCAATGCCGATAATCACCCCAAGCATTGTTAAAAAAGTTCGCATCCGGTGTGCATTCATCGCAAACAAAGCCATAGTAAACGCTTCACAGAAACGATCCATAAAAGAACGAAAAACCCCAAGCTGTTGATGATCTTCTAGATCTTCCCCTTCATGAAGAGGCTCAATATCATCAACCTTAACCTTTTTAATTTTCGACACATTATCGGAAATAATTTCCCCATCACTAATCTCAATAATGCGCTGTGCTCTTTGAGCCACATCCATATCATGGGTTACAATAACAATGGTGCGCCCTTCTTGATGAAGCTCGTCTAAAATACGTAAAACTTCTTGCCCACTGTGTTTATCTAGTGCACCTGTTGGTTCATCTGCAAGAATAACATCAGCATCATTCATCAAGGCACGAGCAATCGATACACGTTGTTGTTGACCGCCTGAAAGTTGATTGGGGCGGTGGTTCATACGCTCACCCATCCCTAAGCGTGTTAAAAGGCTTTGTGCACGCTTTCTTCGTATTGCCGATGCACACCGTGCATAAATGGCTGGCATTTCAACATTCCCAAGAGCTGTCAATTCATGCAACAAATGATAGCGCTGAAAAATAAATCCAAAATGGTTGCGCCGTAAAGCTGACAAGTCATCTGCTGAAAGTGAAGCGATCTCTTTTCCTGAAACCCAATAACGTCCCCCACTTGGTCGATCAAGGCAACCTAAAATATTCATCAACGTGGATTTTCCTGAACCAGAAGCCCCTACAATAGCTACCATTTCACCACGTTTAATGGTTAAATTAATATTTTTTAAAATAGGAACTAATGTTTCACCTGCACGAAATTCGCGCGTGATATCTTCCAAGACAAGAATAGCATCTGTCTGCTTTGTTTCCATGTTTTAGATCTCGTCTTCGCTTTGCCAATCGGTATCTTCTAATATTAATCCACCGCTTGAACCGGTAATCACTACATCACCCTCATTTAATCCTGAAACAACCTCAGCTATCACCTTATTATTGAGCCCAATAGTCACCTGTTTTGCAACCACCCTATTTTTGCCAACCAAAAGCCGGACCCACGCTTTATGATCTTTTGTCTCATCATGTAAAGCATCGCTTGGCACCAATAATACATTGTGAGAACGACCTAAGATAATATGGACTTGAGCGGTCATATAAGTGCGCAAAAAATTGTCTTTATTGTCAACATGCACAAGCCCATTATAATAGATAGCTGATGATGCCAAAGCACTACCCCCTCCAGACATCTCAGGGTGAATGCTAATATCATTACGAATAGCTTCAGGTGCAGGCTCTATCGTTTCTAATATCCCATTATAACGGCGCTGTGAATCACCAAAAATTGTAAAATAAAGTGCTTGTCCAGCGTGAACTTTCAAAATATCAGCTTCTGAAATTTGCGCTTTCACTGTCATTTTTGACAAATCCCCTAAAATAACAATTGTTGGCACGGATTGAACTGCATTAACATTTTGTCCCTCTTCAACAACCGTAGCTAAAACCGTGCCTGATGAAGGCGCTGTTATCCGCGTATAGCTTAAATTAACCTCTGCACCTGTAACATCAATTTGTGCTTGCACAATTTGCTCTCGAAGCTGAGCAATTTGAGCTTCACGTATTTTTACTTGTATTAGAGCATTATCAAAGTTAGCACGTGAAACTGCATGTTCTTTGATCATCTCTTTTTGACGTGCCAAATTTTTCTGCGCTAAAGTAAGGTGGGCTTCTTGTTCGACTAAACTAGCATAATAATGAGATAAAACAGCTTTTTTCCTTTTCAGATCATTTTCCTGATCTGTGGGATCAATCTCTGCCAATAAATCTCCTTCTTTCACAACACTACCAGGAGAAACATGCATTGCAATAACACGCCCTGTCGCGCGTGCACCAACAGCAACAAGCCGATAAGGGCGCACAACACCAGAAGCTAAAACACTTTCTTCAATATCACCACGTTTCACCACCGCTGTGATATAAGCCTGGGTGGAGTTTCCAAAAAAGAGAATACGGATAAACCCTAAAAACACGACAAGAAAAGCCACAATGCATAAAATAAGCTTTTTTCGTTTCATGTTGTATTTCATCATGATTGAACTTTTCCTCCCTCATTTACTCTCACGTGTAAACCCGTCACTTTATCCACTATTTCCGGGCGTGAAACATCAACCACACCATCCCAACCACCACCTAATGCTTTCATCAAAGCAATATACTGAAAAGCCACACTAACACAGCTATTTTTAAGCGCCATTTGCGCAGAATAATATGAACGACGCGCATCTAAAAACTCAAAGAAACTAATATTCCCACTTTCAAAAAGGAGCTGGGAAAGCTTTAATGAACGCAAAGCAGCTGCATTTGCAACTGTCAGCTTTTCTAAACGCTGATGTTCCTTATAAAGTCTCACCAGTGCATTTTCTACATCTTCTAAAGCACCAAGCACTTCTGCCCGGTAAGTAATAAACGCTTGATCACGCTGTGCACGCGCCACTTCAACCGATGCAGCTCTCTGCCCCCCATCAAAAAAAGGAAATTGAAGACCAGGCCCAAAAGACCAACCAATGGTTGAATTTTTTCCCAAATAGCCAATCTGTGTTGCCGCTGTTGAAATACGACCCGTTAAGGTGAGCGATGGGTAAAGATCTGCCTCACGCTGGCCAATACGCGCTGTAGCTTGTGCATATTGGCGTTCTGCACGCCGTAAATCTGGACGCGTTAACAAAATATCAGCTGGAATTCCTGCAGGTATTGGCCATTGTGGTTGTGGAATTGACCCTTCTTTTTTAGCACTCTTTTGTAAAAAAGCCTCCAAAGCCATAGGAACACGACCAGTCAACACAGAAAGACGATGAATATTCATCGCTAAATTAGCTTCCATCTGAAATATATCAGCCTCTGTGTTAGCCATTTGTGCTTGCGCATTTGAAAAATCAAGTTCTGAAGCCTCACCAGCGGCCAATTTGGTACGCATAAGTTCAAAAGTTTTACGCTGCGACACAACAATCCGACGTGCAATCAACAATTTTTGTTGCCAACCACGCATTTCAACATAATTTGTTGCCACATCTCCCAACAATGTTACCATTGTCGCTCGCATATCTTCTACAGCACTATCAAGACCATAACGGGCTGCCTCAACCGCTCGCTTATGACCTCCAAAAATATCAAGCTCCCAGCTGGCATCAAAACCACCACGATATTGACTTAAAGACACATCAGGTTGTTCAGAAAAACGATTGCCCGAAATTGAACCAGAAACACTTGGTGCAAGATATCCTGCTACTTGCCCCACACTGGCACGTGCTTCACGAACGCGTGCTTTTGCAACAGCAACGTTATTATTACCAGATATCGCATCATCGATTAGCTCATTTAAAACAGGATCATTGAAACGCCGCCACCATCCCGCAAGTGCAACTGAGTGGTCAGATATTTGAGCAGATTTTCTCCCCCAAACTGCTGGAACACTAAAAGATGTCTTATGATAATCAGGGCCAACAGCACATCCTGACAACATCAAAAACACACAAAGGAAACTATAGCAAAGATTCTTTGAAGCAATCCACTTTAAAGTACTCATCCGCATCCACCCTCCTTGCGTGGTCTTCAAATCAACCTAGCTATGTTTCTTTTTTAGCATTTATTTCAAACTTTACATGAAAAATCAAATACTGTCTGTACTGGAACGTGATCGGAAGGTTGAAATTCCCCCCGTGCAGCACGAAAAATCGAAAGATCATCCATAAAAGGTACTAAATCTGGTGAAGACCAAATATGATCAAGCCGCCGCCCACGGTCAGAAAGAGCAAAATCACGTGCGCGGTAACTCCACCAGGTATAAAGCTTAGTAGGAACTGGAAATTTAATGCGCATCAAATCAATCCATCCCCCTTCACGGCATAATGCTTGTAAACGCTCGGTTTCAACCGGCGTATGACTGACAACGTTCAATAATTTCTTATGAGACCATACATCATCTTCCAAAGGAGCAATATTCAGATCACCCAGCAAAAGAGAAGATAAACCATCACCCTGATCCGCTCGGATAGAAGACATTTCTTCTAAAAAATCAAGCTTATGACGAAATTTTTCATTCACACTAACATCAGGCTCATCCCCCCCAGCAGGAACATAAAAATTATGAATCCGAATCATCCTACCACAGGGCTGAACAACCACTGAGAGATAGCGGCACTCTTCTTTTTGACAAAAAAAACGCTTTTCAACATCTAACAAAGGCAAACGTGAAACAATCGCCACACCATGGTAAGATTTTTGACCACTTAGTGCAATATGCTCATAACCTGCAGCTTGAAAAGGCTCACGTGGGAATAAATGATCTGGACATTTAGTTTCTTGTAAACACAAAATATCTGGCGCAAAGAGATCCAAATATTGAAGGACTTGCGCAAGGCGTAAACGAATAGAATTAATATTCCAAGTAGCGATACGAAAAAACATCAATTTCCATTCCGATTGCGCGATATTGCAATATTTTTATAAGGAATCGTAAACATTCCATCAACAAACCGAATCCCCGTGCGCACGTTCATAATTTGAACCGTTGTTTCCAAATTCTGCTGATCAACAATCGTCCATTGGCGCAAACTATAGTCTTTAGAATCAAAAATCATTCTTATCTGCCCTTTGCCCATGCTTTTATCATGCAAAACAATCGTTATCGCCCCAGGATCTTCACGAAGTGCTAATAAATTCTTCGATGATATATTAATTTTATCGTCTAATAGAAATTTCATCGGTGTTTGAGAAAGTTGATAAAGGTTCCAAGTATTGAGCGCACGATTGTTCACACCCACCATTTTGCCATCTGCTATAATCTGTAAAGGAACCCCTTTATAACCAAAACGAATCCTACCAGGACGCTCTAAATAAAATGTTCCCTCACTCATTTTGCCCTTTGGGCTAAACTGAATAAAATCCCCTGTCATCGTTTTAATGTCGGAAAAATGATTAGCAATAGCCTGAGCTCGTGCTACCTGACGAGATGATTGCGCAAAAGAAGGCACAGCCAACAGCACACAAACAATAAAACCAAAAACAATAAATGCTCTTCTTGATGATAAATAATATGTCATCACAAACAACGCCTCCTAATCGCTTAAAGCAACATATGCTCCTTTGAAAATATAAGCAGCAAACTTCAAAATATAAACATTAAACAGCGCCTTTAACTCGCAAATATTTATTAAAGCATTATTTAAAAAATTCACTTAAAGGCTTTTACTTTAACGGCTCTTCTTCAGCAGGTACTAAAATTTCTCGTTTTCCCGCATGATTAGCAGAGCTAATGATTCCTTCTTCTTCCATTCGCTCAATTAGTGAAGCAGCGCGGTTATATCCAATCCCTAAACGACGCTGAATATAAGAAGTTGAAACCCTACGATCACGCAAAACAACTGCAACAGCTTGACTATAAGGATCATTTTCCGCAGGAGAAACAAGCGAAACATCAACGCCATGATCTGCCGTTTCTTGTGTAACAGCCTCTAAATAATCAGGCTGCGCTTGAGCTTTCAGATGAGCAACAACCTGTTCAACTTCATTATCAGCAACAAAAGGACCATGAACACGCTGAATACGCCCCCCTCCCATCATAAAAAGCATATCTCCTTGCCCTAGCAATTGTTCAGCTCCTTGTTCACCAAGAATTGTCCGACTATCAATCTTTGAACTAACAGAAAAAGAAATGCGTGTAGGAAAATTAGCTTTAATCGTACCCGTAATAACATCCACCGAAGGGCGCTGCGTGGCCATAATCACATGAATACCAGCAGCACGCGCCATTTGTGCTAAACGTTGAACTGCTCCTTCAATATCCTTCCCCGCAACAAGCATTAAATCTGCCATTTCATCAATAATAACAACAATATAGGGCATAGGATTTAAATCGAGAGTTTCTGATTCATAAAGGGGCTCACCAGTCGTGCGATCAAATCCCACTTGGACCGTTCGTGTCAATGTCTCGCCCTGACTTTGTGCTTCTTTTAAACGCGCATTAAACCCATCAATATTACGAACGCCAACTTTTGACATTTTACTATAGCGTTCTTCCATTTCACGAACAGCCCACTTAAGAGCAATCACTGCTTTTTTAGGATCTGTTACCACCGGCGTTAATAAATGCGGAATACCGTCATAAATCGAAAGTTCAAGCATCTTAGGATCGATCATAATTAAACGACATTGCTCAGATGTCATACGATAAAGAAGTGACAAAATCATTGTATTAATAGCAACAGATTTACCCGACCCAGTGGTACCTGCTACCAAAAGATGCGGCATCTTTGCCAAATCTGCAATCACCGTTTCACCACCTATTGTTTTACCCAAAGCAAGCGCTAAGTTTGCTTTGTTGTGAACAAATTCTTGAGCTTGCAAAATTTCCCGCAAATAAACCGTCTCACGCGTTGCATTGGGCAACTCTATTCCAATCACATTGCGCCCTGGAACAACAGCAACACGTGCTGAAATAGCACGCATTGAACGAGCAATATCATCAGCCAATCCAATAACACGTGAAGATTTAATACCAGCTGCTGGCTCAAATTCATATAAAGTTACAACTGGCCCAGGGCGTGCATTAATCATTTTACCCTTAACACCAAAATCTAATAAGATTGTCTCAAGTTCACGAGAATTTTCTTTTAAAGCAGTAGGAGACAATCTCGCATCTTTCTCAGCCGGTGGAAAAACAGAAAGATAATCCAAAAGCGGAAGCGTAAAACCATTTTTAAAAACAACTTTTGACGGCTTGAAAACACGGCCCTTGGAGGACGAAACAGATTCTTTATGGGGGCAAGACTCCTGCTTTCCTTCTTCTTCAAATAAAACCGGTTCAACCCGACCAAATACATTTTCTTCCCCCTCAGGGAGCCAACTTTGTTGCTCAGAAAGATCATCTTGTTTTTTAGAATTCTTGCTCCATGAAAAAAGGCGCCCCAAACGCGCTTGTAAAAAATAAAGAAAATGCAAAACTGCTCCAAAAACTGTAACAAAAAAACCAAGCAGCACTTCATAGATAGAGTGATGAGCCTCTTCCACATCATCACTGACTGAATCTGTTACTTTGACCTTTTTGTTTTTTTGTTTCTTTTTGTCATCATTCTTGCAACGCCACACCACATTGCCAGCAAAAGCAGCTATCACAAAACCTAAAGGAGCAAGACAAACACCTATAAAAGCAATTTGTAAGGAAGAAAAAGAAGCAAAAAAGGAAGGAAAAAATAAATAAGCAGTATTTAAAATTTTATCACCCACAACGCCTCCAAAACCAATTGGCAATGGCCAACGCGTAAAAGAGGCAAAATGTGTCAACAAAGCAAAAACAGCTGAAAAATAAATCGCTGATACCCCCCACAAAAAAAGACGAAATATAAAATTACGAATATCTTTTTGTGCCAACAATAAAAGTGACCAAAAAAACGGGGGTAATAAAATGCACAAACTCGCCAAACCAAAAAACTGTATAGCAAAATCTGAAAAAATCGCACCAGGCCACCCCATAAGATTTGTAACCTCATGAGCATTGGCATAAGTCAATGATGGGTCTACAACATTCCATGTTGCTAAAGCTAAAACACAAAAAATAATAAGACCCAAAAGCCCAAGCCCAATGAAGGCACCAATCTGACGCAAAAATAAATTCACAAGACGTAGACTTTGATAATCAAGCCTTTCTGATAAATGATCAGAAGACAAACCTTGGCGCATCAATCAATTCCAAACATAAAACTTTTCATAAAAAACTGGTTTCACAGCTTATAGTTAAAAACATTACAGCTTATAGTTTTAAAATATTAATGCCATTTTAACCACTCTTATTACAGCAATTTCTTAATTAAAACTGTAAAAATAATTTTTAAAAAGGGTATTATTTTCATTTAAGAGCTAATAAACTACATAAAAGTAGAAAGAAATGTAGTGTCTTTTAATATGAATCAAAATATAAAACAATGTGATCTCCTCATCGCAGGGGGAGCAATCGTTGGTTTAACACTTGCGCTAGCGCTCAAACAAGCCGCACCTGAATTGAGAATAAACATTGTCGATGCCCCCTCTCAAGAGAATACACCTAATAAAAAAAGACAAGCGCTAGCTATTTCCGCTGCTTCTATCCGTATGTTAAAGCAATTGCAATGCTGGGAACATATTAAGCCTCAT
This sequence comes from Bartonella capreoli, assembly GCF_902813205.1. Lineage (NCBI taxonomy): Bacteria > Pseudomonadati > Pseudomonadota > Alphaproteobacteria > Hyphomicrobiales > Bartonellaceae > Bartonella > Bartonella capreoli. The sequence goes on along the minus strand of NZ_CADDZX010000001.1, from coordinate 325,298 downwards.
GCTCAACCTATTCATTCAATGCTCATTACCGATGCGCGCGTTAATGATCTTTTCAAACCAACCCTTTTAACCTTTGAAGGAGATATCACCCCTGGCGAGCCCTTTGCCGTTATGATTGAAAATAAAGAGCTTACTGCTGCTTTAAAAAAACGTGTAAAAGAACTGAATATCTCTTTCATCAAAACTGCACGTGTTATTGATTTTTATCAAGAAGACCACCACACAACTGTTACCTTAAGCAATAAAGAAATTTGGCAAACACAATTGCTGATCGCAGCCGATGGAACACGTTCCAAACTACGCGAGAAAGCAAACCTTAAAAACTTTGTGCACCCCTATAAACAAACAGCAATCATATGCACTATCGAACATGAAAAACCCCATCATGGTCAAGCAATTCAACATTTTTTGCCTGCCGGGCCTTTTGCTCTTTTGCCCCTTAAAGGCAATCGATCAGCCATTGTATGGAATGAAGACCATCAAACCGCTCAATATTACCTTAAAGCTGATCCTCTTATTTTTGAAACAGAACTCGAAAAACGTATCGGTCACCGATTTGGAAAACTAACTTGGGATGGCGAACGCCAAGGATTTCCCTTAGCCCTTTCGCTAGCATATTCTTGCATTAAACCCCGTTTTGCTCTTGTGGGAGATGCTGCCCACACAATTCACCCCATTGCAGGCCAAGGTCTTAACTTAGGGCTTCGTGATAGTGCAGCTTTGGCTGAAGTTATCATTAAAACAGCACGGTTAGGTCTTGATATTGGGTCAATCATCGCTCTTGAGCGCTATCAAAATTGGCGACGTTTCGAAACCGTGCGTATGGCCTTGAGTAATGACTGGATCAACAAGCTCTTTTCTAATGATACCCTATTTTTGAGAGTACTGCGTGATATTGGTCTTGGATTTGTTAATCAGAGGCCAAAAATAAAAAAATATTTCATTCAAGAAGCTTCCGGCCTTACCCCAAATGCCCCACGCCTTTTACGTGGACTCCCGCTCTAAATGAACCACAGCACCCCTCTTCCCCTTTTTAAAAACAGTAAAAGCCCTTATTTACACAACCGCACCTATCGTATCGTTCACGAACACAAGTGCGTTTCAAGAGCACAACACATCTCAAAAACACAAGTATAATTTCAAGGTGCTAATAGATTCTAAAATGCACAATACAAAAGAAAAGCAAGTGCACAGCAAAAAATTCAATAACCCCACCTTCCAAAGCATATAAAAAAGACAAGGACACATATGCCCCCACTTCCTTCTATTGCTTTTGTTTCTAGCTAACTTTCTAAGCTAACAATTTTTTAAAGACGGCGTTCAACCATAAGTTTTTTAATCTCAGCAATCGCTTTAGCCGGATTTAAACCCTTTGGGCAAGTTTGCGTACAATTCATAATCGTATGGCATCGATAAAGCCGGAAAGGATCTTCCAAATTATCAAGACGCTCCCCACTCATTTCATCACGCGAATCAGCAATCCAACGATAAGCCTGAAGCAAAACAGCAGGCCCTAAATAACGGTCACCATTCCACCAATAACTTGGACACGATGTTTGACAACACGCACAAAGAATACACTCATAAAGACCATCAATTTTTTGACGATCAGAATAGCTTTGCAACCACTCTTTTGCAGGCTCAGGTGAAACAGTTTGCAACCAAGGCTCAATAGCACGATGTTGCGCATAAAAACGCTTCAAATCAGGAACCAGATCTTTAACAACCGGCATAGAGGGAAGAGGATACACCTTGATGGGATGTTTCACATCATCCATCCCTTTAGTACAAGCTAGCGTATTGACCCCATCAATATTCATCGCACATGAACCACAAATACCCTCACGACACGACCGACGAAGCGCCAAAGTTGGATCAATATGATTCTTAATAAACAAAAGACCATCAAGAATCATCGGACCACATGCTGAACGATCCACATAATAGGTATCAAGACGAGGATTATCCTCATCATCAGGTGACCAACGATAAATGTGAAATTCTGTCAGCTGTGTCGCACCTTCAGGTTTAGGCCAAATCTTTCCAGCCTTTACACGAGAATTTTTGGGAAGCCTAATTTGAACCATGACTCATTCTCCCCTTAGTAAACACGTTTTTTAGGCACAATGCGCTTTAAGTCTATACCGCCATCTGCCTCAGATGTTAATGGATCCACGTGAACAGGCCGATAGGATAATGTCACTTTCCCATCTTTTGACAAATGCGAAAGTGTATGGCAACGCCAATTTTTGTCGTCACGCTCTGGATAATCTTCACGTGCATGCGCCCCACGGCTTTCTAAACGCGCAGCCGCAGAATGAACTGTCGTAATAGCATTTGCCATCAAATTCTCAAGCTCTAATGTTTCAACCAAATCAGAATTCCAAATCAACGAATGATCTGTCACTTTAAGATCAGAAAGTTCATTCCAGAGTTTACTTACACGCTGACATCCTTGCTTTAAAGAATCTGCCGTACGGAATACTGCAGCATCTTCCTGCATAGTCCGCTGCATTTTTTCACGCAACACCGCCGTTGGTGTATGCCCTTGAGCAAAACGCAAACGATCAAAACGTGCCATAATTTCATCAACAGCTGTTTCATTAATTGCCGGAATCTCTGCATTGCGGTCAATTATTTTTCCTGCACGAATTGCAGCCGCACGCCCAAATACCACAAGATCAATCAGTGAATTGGAACCCAAACGATTGGCACCGTGAACAGATGCACACCCTGCCTCACCCACAGCCATCAACCCCGGTTGAACACAATCAGGCGAATCACTTGTTGGATTTAAAACTTCCCCATAGTAATTGGTAGGAATACCACCCATATTATAATGAACTGTTGGTAAAACCGGGATAGGGTCTTTTGTCACATCAACACCTGCAAAAATTCGTGCTGATTCAGAAATCCCCGGCAAACGTTCATGCAATATAGCAGGATCAATATGATTGAGAACCAAATGAATATGGTCCTTCTTGGCACCAACCCCACGCCCTTCACGAATTTCAAGCGTAATACAACGTGAAACCAAATCACGTGAAGCCAAATCTTTAAAAGAAGGCGCATAACGCTCCATAAAACGTTCACCTTCAGAATTGATCAAATAACCACCTTCTCCACGCGCCCCTTCTGTGATTAAACAACCAGAACCATAAATACCCGTGGGGTGAAATTGAACAAACTCCATATCCTGAAGCGGCAACCCAGCACGTGCAATCATTCCACCGCCATCACCTGTACATGTATGGGCTGATGTAGCAGAAAAATAAGCACGTCCATAACCACCTGTTGCCAAAACAACCATTTTAGCAGAAAAACGGTGAATTGTACCGTCATCTAAATTCCACGCCACAACACCTGTACACACACCATCGGTCATGATCAAATCAAGCGCAAAATATTCAATAAAAAATTGCGCATTATGCTTTAAGCTTTGCCCATAAAGCGCGTGCAAAATAGCATGCCCAGTACGATCAGCCGCCGCACAAGTACGTTGAACTGGCGGACCTTCTCCAAACTGCGTCGTATGCCCACCAAAAGGCCGTTGGTAAATTTTACCCTCTTGTGTACGCGAAAAAGGAACCCCATAATGCTCTAATTCATAAACAGCAGCAGGAGCATTGCGCACCAAATATTCCATCGCATCAGTGTCGCCAAGCCAATCAGAGCCTTTCACTGTATCATACAAATGCCACTGCCAATTGTCAGGCCCCATATTTGCAAGAGACGCTGCAATACCGCCTTGTGCTGCAACTGTATGTGAACGAGTGGGAAAAACCTTTGTAATACATGCTGTCCTTAACCCCTGTTCAGCCATGCCAAGGGTTGCACGCAAACCTGAACCGCCAGCGCCAATAACAACAACATCAAATTTATGATCTACATAATGATAAGGAGCATGACCCGCTTTAGGGCCCAAAGACGATACTGTAGCCACCATGTTGGTTAAACTCCCAATACGATTTTTAAAAGAGCAAAAATAATGAAACCACCCAAAACACAACAAAATAAGGTGTTTAATACTAAAAATAATATCCGCAAATTTCCATGTGGAATATAATCTTCAATAACAACTTGCATTCCAAGTTTCATATAATAAAGGCTTGAAAAAGTCATCAAACCCATTAAAACCGCCACAATAGGGTGCGAAAGTCGTGCATAAATAACATCATACCCCTCCCCCACAAGCGAAATAACAAGAACAATAAAAAATATCCAAAGCAGCACACTGGTAAAACTCGTCAGATTTTCTAACCAAAAATGCCCTGTTCCCTCATGCGCACTTCCAAAACCACGCACTTTCCCAAACTCTGTTCGAAAATCTTTTTTCATATTTCTCTCCATCCCCTATCAAGACAACCCATATCCAATAACCCAAATTGCGCATGTCACAATAAGGGTAATAAACACAGTTGCCCAAGCAGTCGCAGTTGCTTTTTCTTTTGCTAAAAGACAAGGCTTCATATTCCAAACAAGATGGCGAATACAGCCAACCATATGGTGAACCCCAGCAAGCGTAAAAAGAAATAACACACACAACCCCGGGAAAGATCCATAAATCCCATTAACCGTTTTAAACGTATCACTCCCGCAAGCGATTGCCCCCAACCAAATGGCAAAACATATCATTCCAAAATAAAGCGCTACACCAGTGATACGATGTGCAATCGACATCGCCATAGTAATCGACCAACGATAAATACTCAAATGGGGAGAATAAGGGCGATCTTTTATCCTAGATGTCTCTATCATAAAAACTCTGACCTGACTTTTATTGCAACTTTATCGCAAACGAGAAAACTCATAATAAACGATCAAGCACATTCCAATTTTGATACCTAAAGGCGCACATTACAGGTCGGTTATCTCAAATAACGGATTAAAGGTCGCGCATAAAAAAAACCGATTAGCTTATAGCAATAAACCATAAAGCCTGCTTTGTTTAGTACAATTTTATCTTCACGTCAAAGGCTTAAACATTGTTTCTTCAACGCAAACATGTATTTTTTCAAACGCACTCAAATCCCACCCGTTAAATAGTAATGAAATACTTCACAATATTTACAGTTTAAATCATTAACTATATTAAATCATTATGAAAAAACGAATACCGCTCTTCTTTATAGAGAACTTTCAAATTACGCTTAACATTAAAATAAACTTCCCCTTATTAAAATAAGCTTCTCTTTTAAAGACAAACCCCTCTCTCTTAAAAGATCAATAGATTGAACCCAATAATCCACACATACCAAATTCAACTTCAATAACAGTGTTACAGCTTTTTGCTTATATTTGTTCCTTCATCAAACCCGCATTTCCTTCATAAAAATACATTGAAAGACTCATTATAACGAAAATTATTGGAATAACTTTTAATTCACACGACCAAGGAGGTGCTATCTCTACATCTCCTCCAATCTCCCCATTTTTAAATGTACCCATTTTTATAAGAGCATATCGGTTTCTTGATAGTTTTTGTGTAAGCAATTTTTGCATCAAAAAAGTAACAAACAATTCATTACAAAAATATTGTTAAAGTTAACCACTACACACATTTTGTAAGATCAATACAAAGCAAATAAAATATTAAAAGACACCTTTCATTTTTCCATGAAAAACAAAATGATTCTCTAAAATTTGATCACCAAGCATCTCTTATAAGCATCTCTATAGGGATCTCTCTTATTTTGTATAAAATTCCTTGATAAAGAAGTTCTTTTTAATCGCAATTCTCCCTCACAAAGCAAAAAAGCGGCATAAAAGCCGCTTTTTTTAAAAAAACTTTAAAGAAATATTTATTCAGCAGTCTTGTCTTCAACTTTTTCTGCAACGACTGTTTTTTCTCCTCCCTCAGAAACCTTAGCATTCTTACGGTAATCTCTCTTTTCAGCGATACGTGCAGCCTTTCCTCTTAAACCACGAAGGTAATAAAGCTTTGCACGACGAACCTTACCCCGACGGACAATCTCAACACCTTCAACCAAGGGAGAATACATTGGAAACACACGCTCAACACCTTCGCCATAAGAAATCTTGCGCACTGTAAAGCTCTCATTCAAACCACCGCCCGAACGTGCAATGCAAATTCCTTCATAAGCCTGAACACGTGTGCGCGTACCTTCCGTCACACGGACCAAAACGCGCAATGTATCTCCCACCTGAAACGCTGGAAATTGGCGTTTTTCTTCAATTTTTGCGCATTGTTCAGCTTCAAGCTGCGCTATAATATTCATTTCTTTCATCCTTCATGTTCTTTTCGAACAGTCAGAGCCTTCAACTCTTACCACAAAGCTGCCTTTCACACAAAAAGGATATTCTTTGGGTTCTGCTTTAAACACCTGGGCTCTGCTTTAAACAAGAGCGAATACACTATTTTTTTCTTTTAGAATTTATTTCTTTTAAATCCATAGAAAGCTTTTTTCAAAAAACTCTCTTAAAAGTGCGTTGTGCAATACACCATCTTTAAAAATGAATCAAGCTTTTCGAAGATTTTTGGTATAAAGAGCATAAAGGTCAGGTCGACGTTGACGTGTTAAGCATTCGGCCTGCTCTTGACGCCAATTTGCAATAGCTTTGTGATGGCCTGATGTCAATACCGGTGGAATAGTAAGTCCTTCAAAAACTGAAGGACGCGTATAATGGGGATACTCAAGCAAACTATTCTCAAAACTTTCACATTCTCCAGAAGCTTGATTGCCCATAACACCGGGTAAAAGCCGTACAATTGCATCCATAAGAACCAATGCAGCCACCTCTCCACCTGAAAGAATATAATCACCAATTGAAATTTCTTCTAATTTTCGCGCTTTTATCACGCGTTCATCAACCCCTTCAAAACGACCACACACCAATATCGCGCCTAAACCACGCGCCAAAGAACGAGCATAGTTTTGGTTAAAAGGGCGTCCCCGTGGGCTCAACAAAAACCTTGGCAAATCAGGGGGGCAACTATCAATTGCAGCAGCTAACACATCTGCCCGCATCACCATACCAGCACCACCACCAGCCGGTGTATCATCAACACTGTGGTGTTTGTCAAAAGCAAAGTCTCTAATCTGTACTGTATTGAGCGACCATATCCCTCGCTCTAGAGCCTGCCCTGCTAAAGAATAACCCAATAATCCTGGAAACATTTCAGGATAAAGTGTTAAAATATGTGCTTGAAATCCCATGTTTATTCTCTCATCCCACTCTTTTTGTTCAAATCTCCCTTGTTTATTATTCTTCTTTCATGCAACCAAACCAGCTGCCACTGGATTGATCACAATAAAACCAGAAGCAACACAAATTTCCGGCACAGCCGCCTTGCTAAATGGAATGAGCTCTCTCTTGCCACCATCTAAACGGATTTCAAGCAAATCACCAGCACCAAAATTAAAAAAACCGCTCACTTCACCAAGAAGTTTGTTTGCATCATCATAAACGCAAAGCCCAATCAAATCGATTTGATAAAATTCATCCTCAGCCAAATCATCAAGCAATTGATCCCGCTTAATATAAAGGTTAATTCCCTTTAAAGCTTCAGCAGCACTTCGCTCCTCCACCCCTTTAAAACGCACAATTGCATCGTTTTTTTGCACCCGAAATGTTGCAATTTCATAACAGCGCCCTCCTTCATCATAAAGGATACCGTAAGTCTTTAAGCGCTGAGGCTCACCTCCCAATACCTTAACCCAAACATCCCCCCTGATTCCGTGGGCTGAACCAATAATAGCAAGACAAATTGCCTTTTTAAGTTTTTTTCTCTTTTGTTTCATGTATAATATCATCTCTTCTAAAAAGAAAGAATCATTATATACTTAAATTATTGTCCATTAGAGCTTGTTGCCATACAAAAATTCTATAAAAGCGTATTTTGTGGCATAGAGTGAATGAAAAAAGGAGAAGTCTGATGGCGAATATTATGCTTTTTTATAAAAATGTTACTCCAATCAACAAGACCTTTCATAAAAGTCTTAAATTCAATCCCTCACAAGATATGTCCTTTGCAAAGGATACTCATTGGGTTCCCCTAGCAAGTGATGAATATTTTCAAGCTGCTCTCGATTACCCTATCTTGTTTATGAGTGCAGAAGATGAGCAAAAAAAGCGCCATTACACATCCATCGCTCTTGTAGGTCTTTCTAATGATGTAAATAATTACATTACTGCTGATAAAAGTTGGCAACGTGACACTTATATCCCTGCTTTTATTCGTCGTTATCCTTTTGTTCTTGCACAAATACAAGATCAAAAAGAGCTTTCCGTTTGTTTTGACCAACAATCTGGTATGTTTAATGACGTTACCGGTATAGAACTTTTCAATTCCGATGGATCTATTTCTCCCTTCATGGAAGAGCGTATCAATTTCCTCGAGCACTTTAAAATCGGTATGGAAAGAACGGCTGAATTTATTGATACCCTTGTTAAGATGGACCTTCTTAGTCAAAAGTCAATTAATGTTAAAAACGACAAAGGTCTTTCAGCTCAATTAGAAGACTTCTGGATTGTTGATGAAGAAAAACTTCATAAATTACCCGCTCATCAACTTGCTAAATTGCATAAAAACGGCTTTTTAGGGCGGATTTTTGCGCATCTTTTATCAATGAATAACCTTCTAAAGGTACTCTCTTTAAAAGGTGAAAGTCAAGCCGTTGCTAATTCTGTGGAACAGAAAGAAAAAACAAATGGGCAGGAGGCTAGTTCTGAAAAACATACAAAGGAAAAAAATACCCTTAACTAGGAATGTCCTCCAATAATGACAACAAAAAAAGGCCAAAATGCTCCTCTGATCCCAGCGGAGCAAGGTCTTTTGGTTGCAAGAAAAAAATGGCTAGAGGGTCTTGTAAAAACGCGTCGTATGGCTACACACACAGCACAAGCTTATGAACGCGATACACGACAATTTTTGATTTTTTTGTGTCATCACCTCGGGCATGAAGTAACTTGCAAAGACCTTGCTGATTTGCGTGTAGTTGATTTGCGTGCTTATTTGGCTCATCGGCGTACGTTAAAAATAAGTGCACGCTCTTTAAGCCGAAATGTAGCGAGTTTGCGCTCTTTTTTCAATTACTTATCGCGTGAGGGTATCGTTGATACCCTAGCTGCTAAACTTATTCGCACACCAAAACACCCAAAGCTTTTACCTAAACCTTTGAACGTACAAGCAGCATTGCATATCATCAAACCAGAAAATCAGCAAGAAGATGAACCATGGATTATTGCCCGTAACGTTGCTGTTTTAGCACTCCTTTACGGCTGCGGAATGCGAATATCAGAAGCTTTAGCACTTACACCGGAACAATTTTCTGATCCAGAGATAACAAGTTTATCTATAATAGGAAAAGGGGGTAAAACACGCCTAGTTCCACTGATTAAAACCGTTTACGAAATGGTAGAGGCTTATCTTAAATGCTGCCCTTACTCTTTAGTGAGCACTCAACCAATGTTTCGTGGTGTTCGAGGTGGCCCGCTACAACCGGCTATTATTCAACGCCTTGTTCAAAATTTACGTGCTCGTCTTGGTTTACCAGAAACGACTACACCCCATGCATTGCGTCATTCTTTTGCAACCCACCTTTTGTCGCGTGGAGGGGATTTGCGTACCATTCAGGAATTACTTGGCCATGCCTGTTTATCGACAACACAAGTTTACACCCACATTGATACAGACCGCTTATTAGAAGTTTATCAAAAAGCACATCCTCGTGCTTCAAAAGTCATTGAATCAGAAAAACCATCTCAAATAGCTTCAACTTCAAGAGCCAAAGCATGAATATGCGTCGTTAATTCTTGCTGTAAAACTTTATAAATCGCCCGGTGTCTTTCTACCCGTGACATACCTGAAAAAGAAGAAGAGAAAATTTTCACCCGAAAATGCGTTTCCCCATGACTATTAAAAACACCACCTTCATGACGATGCCCCGCATGAAGACTGCTTTCATTAATCACTTCAAGTTTTTGTGGGCAAAAAGCATCACGAAGCTTTGTTTCGATGACTGTTTGAATCACAGTAGACATTTTTTCTTTACTCTCCACTAAAATGGATAGTGTAATTAGCCATCTTCGACACTACATTAAGTATGAAAATAAATTTTCAAAGTCAATCCTTGTCAAACACACCGATTTTGCATAAACCAAAAACATGGCTACAACATCTAAACTATTTGATTCAATTCGTATCAGCTCCAATAAAAGAAAACAAGGTGAAGCACAAGCCCAACAGTGTCAATGGGAGGGGTGTGAAAAAACCGGGGTGCACAAAGCACCAGCAGGCCGTAATCGTGAAGGGCAGTATTTTTACTTTTGCCTTGATCATGTACGTACTTATAATAAAGACTTCAATTATTTCTCAGGCCTTAGCGATAAAGATATCGCAAATTTTCAGAAAGACGCCCTCACAGGGCACCGCCCTACGTGGTCTACTGGGAGCAATAGTGCATCAAAAAAAACATCCCCTCATTATGCAACAATTCGCTCTGGAACAGCGGCTTATCAAAACCGTATGCGTGATCCTTTTTCATTTTTCACCAAACGTCACTCAGCCAGTACAACCTCACGAAAATTAAAACCTTTGGAAGCCAAAGCTTTTGATACTTTAGGGTTACAAGCCAATGCCTCAGCTGAGGATATTAAAACAAAATATAAAGAACTGGTCAAAAAACATCATCCTGATGCCAATGGTGGTAACCGTTCTTCAGAAGAACGTTTCCGCGATGTTTTACACGCCTATAATTTACTCAAGAAATCCGGCCTGTGCTAAAGGAGGATCACCGTGCTCAAAGCAATCCACTTTAGTGCAAGCTGTTTTCTTGTTTAATTTACTTGTTTTAAAAGCACCATGAAATATTAAAAAGTGATAGATCTCAATCCCCATTCCCTCTCTTTCTAAAGAGCATTGCATCAGCAATTGATGTCTTGTATTGTTTTTCAACTCAAATAATAAAGAGTGGATACCCTTCCAAAAAAACAATGACAAAACCAAATCACGCTACCGATGTTCCTGATATCACAGTCTGCGCTCGTGATATATTTCATATTGATACAGACATGAAAGTACCCGCTTTTAGCGCAAAAAGCTTACATGTCCCTGACTTAGATCCCGATTATCTTTTTGACCAGCAAACAACTTTAGCCATTTTAGCAGGCTTTGCTTTTAATCGTCGTGTTATGGTTTCTGGCTATCATGGCACTGGTAAATCAACACATATTGAACAAGTTGCAGCACGTCTTAACTGGCCTTGTATTCGAATTAATCTTGACAGTCACGTCAGTCGCATTGACCTTGTTGGAAAAGATGCCATCGTTTTGAAAGATGGCCTACAAATTACTGAATTTAAAGATGGCATTTTACCCTGGGCTTATCAAAATAACATTGCTCTTGTTTTTGATGAATATGATGCAGGCAGACCTGATGTTATGTTTGTTATTCAACGGGTACTTGAAGCCTCTGGACGGTTGAGCTTACTCGATCAAAGCCGCGTTATCGCTCCTCATCCAGCATTTCGCCTTTTTGCAACAGCAAATACCATTGGCCTTGGCGATACAACAGGGCTTTATCATGGCACACAACAAATTAACCAAGCCCAAATGGACCGGTGGTCTATTGTGGCGATATTAAATTATTTACCCCATGACCATGAAGTTGACATTGTCTGTTCAAAAGTCAAACATTTCCAAACATCTCAAAGAAAAAAAACAGTTTCACAAATGGTGCATGTAGCCAACATGGTACGCCAAGCCTTTATCAATGGTGACCTTTCAACGGTTATGAGCCCGCGCAGCGTAATCACCTGGGCAGAAAATACTGAAATTTTTCAAAATGTTGACTTGGCTTTTCAATTAACCTTTCTTAATAAATGTGACGAACTCGAACACTCAATCGTTGCAGAGTTTTACCAACGTGCTTTTGGAAAAGAGCTTACCAAATCACTCAATTTATCCAAATCACTCAATCTATAATGTCTGATCTTTAAGGAATGCGTCAATTATGACGACAGAAGTTGGTGACAACAGCAAACATCAAATAAACCACTCTCCCAATGGTAAGTTTGACATTGCAGCTTTTAAAAAAGCCGTTTCTATCTGTACCCGCACACTTTCTAGCACATGCAATTTTGAAATCACTTTTAACAAAAATAAATCATCTACAAACGACAATTATGTTCGCCTATCAATATTACCACCACACATAACACAAAAAGATGTCACCATTACCCGTGCATTGGGAGATTGCATAGCACTACACAAAGCATGGCATGATCCCCATATTCATGCCAAGTCTGCTCCAACACAACCAGAAGCACGTGCTATTTTTGATGCTCTTGAGCAAACACGCGTTGAAGCAATCGGCACCTTAGCAATGGAAGGAATTGCTCAAAATCTTGATACAATGCTCGCCGATAAATACCAAAAAACCCATTACCAAATGGTGCGCCATCAAAATGAAGCGCCTTTAGAAGATGCACTTGCACTTTTACTGCGTGAAAAGATAACAAAACGCCCCCCTCCACAAGAAGCTGAACCCATATTGGAATTATGGCGTCAATCAATTGAACAAAAAGCTGCAACAGAACTGCGTGAGCTTACATATCATATTTATAACCAAAAAGCTTTTGCACATATTGTTCATCAAATGCTTATTGCATTGAAAATTACCGACCAATTGAATGAAAATTCCAAGAGGGAACGCAGTAGAAAACCAAACAATGATCTTGAAACCAAAAGCCCAGATAAAGAAGAAAGCGAAAGCGCAAAATACTCTCAAAATAAAGAACAAAAAACAACTGACCAAAACAATGATAGATATGATAAAAAGAGCACACGAAACACCCAATTAAGCGATGATGATACAACCCAAAAAAAACAGGAAAATACTTGGCAAAAAGAACAAAGGAAATTCAAATGCTCTTCTGATGTTTCTCAGCCAATGGAGAAACTTGCTGATTATAAAATTTTCACGCGTCAATTTGATGAAATTTCAGAAGCGACTCATTTTTGTTCAGAAAGCGAATTAGATCATTTACGCCACTGCCTTGATAAACAATTAAATCATCTCCAAAACATTGTCGGACGCTTAGCAAACCGCCTGCAACGCCGTCTTATGGCACAACAAAATCGTTCTTGGCATTTTGATCTTGAAGAAGGACATCTGGATACAGCACGACTTGCACGCCTCATTATCGATCCCATGCAATCGCTTTCTTTTAAAAGAGAACACGATACACACTTTCGTGATACAGTTGTCTCATTGCTCATTGATAATTCAGGATCAATGCGAGGACGACCAATTACTGTTGCAGCAAGTTGTGCTGATATTTTAGCGCAAACACTTGAACGCTGCAAAGTCAAAGTCGAAATTTTAGGCTTTACCACTAAAGCTTGGAAAGGCGGTCAAGCCCGGGAGGAATGGAACAACCAAAATAAACCTGATAATCCAGGGCGTTTAAATGATCTGCTCCATATCATCTACAAAAGTGCCGATACACCATGGCGCCGTGCCCGACGTAATTTAGGCCTAATGATGCAGGAAGGATTGCTCAAAGAAAATATTGATGGTGAAGCACTCATTTGGGCGCATCAGCGCCTTCTATCACGACACGAATCTCGCCGCATCCTCATGGTCATTTCTGATGGTGCACCAATCGACGATTCGACACTTTCTGTTAATCCTAGTTCTTATCTTGAAAAGCATTTGCACGCTGTCATCCAAGAAATCCAAACACATTCACCTATAGAATTAATTGCCATTGGCATTGGTCATGATGTCACACGTTATTACCAACGCGCCGTGACAATCGTCAACGCTGAAGAACTAGCAGATGCCATGACAAAACAATTAGCAACACTCTTTGACCCTAAAAAAACTAATCGCTCACACAATATTTTCAAAAGATAAACATCCACGATAAATGATTTGCATGCACCAAACACATAAATAAAGCACATTTCAAATGCCATTTATTTCCACAAATACACTATAAAATCTGATCATATTTATGAATTGATGATAAATCTTAAAAAAACTAACGAAAAGCTTTCTTTTTAATTCTCTGATAAAAGTGAAGCTCTAAAACTTCTCAAAATTGTACCATAAGGCACAAGCATAACCAGACTCATCACTATTTTGACCGAAAAATCACCACAAGCAAGTGAGAACCAAACTGGAACATCAAACCCAAAAAATATTGTTTTATCCAAGATAGAACTATCAACATAACCTGTCATGTGATCGATAAAGCTAAAATGACTAGAAAAAGCAATGGCAAAAAACAATATCGTATCCAAAGCTGAGCCAGCCAATGCTGCTGCTAAAGGTGCCTTCCACCATGTTTTACGTCGCAAAGGTGTAAAAACAAAAATATCCAGTAATTGCGCAAATAAAAATGCCATACTAGAAGCAATGGCAAGCCGTGGCGTAACTAATACCCAAGAAACAAAAAAAGCCGTTATAAAACCAGCATACACAACACGTCGCGCCGCAGCTGGACCATAAAAACGATTCGTTAAATCATTAATCAGAAAAGCAATTGGATAGGTAAAAGCCCCATAGGTCAAGATTTCATTCAAATCAAACCAATAGATAGGATATTGAACCAAAATATTGGAAGCAGTCACCGCCAAACACATTGCAAAACTTGCAAAAACAATATGCTTTTTTCTTTGCTGCTCTGCTAAAGATTTACAGGTTGAAAACATTCCTTGTAACCTGAGGTATAAACGCGAATCAATCAATAGTATAAGCTAAACACCCACAGATTTAAAATCTCACCCTCAAAAAACAAGAGCAAACATTTTAAATTCTGCTTTGAATCAAAATCAATCAAGCAGCTTGTTCAGCTTTTTTCTTCATGATCTGGCGTTTTAATAAACGCGCACGTTGCGACAACTCTTTATCATCAGCTTTCACCAAAAAGCAATCAAGACCACCGCGATGTTCAACTGAACGTAAAGCATGCGCTGAAATGCGTAAACGGTAACTTTGCTGAAGCACTTCCGAAATTAATGTCACATTGCAAAGATTTGGCAAAAAACGACGACGCGTTTTATTATTGGCATGGCTAACATTATTCCCATACTGGACAGCTTTTCCTGTTAATTCGCAGGCACGAGACATAGACTTCACCTTTAAA
The DNA here is from genome assembly GCF_902813205.1 of Bartonella capreoli. Taxonomy (NCBI): domain Bacteria; kingdom Pseudomonadati; phylum Pseudomonadota; class Alphaproteobacteria; order Hyphomicrobiales; family Bartonellaceae; genus Bartonella; species Bartonella capreoli. The sequence goes on along the minus strand of NZ_CADDZX010000001.1, from coordinate 310,182 downwards.
CTTTAAGAAACTTTTAAATTCCAAATCCAGCAATACAAAACGGGTGCCAAGCACACCAAATTTAGCCTTGAACAAGCATCATTGGAAATGTCGGGTTTATAAGGTGTTAGCACTAAAAGGTCAAGCATTTTGATATTTATCAATGCTTATTGATACTTATTTTATCAATTTTGCAGTTCCATCACCAATATCAACCATATTTTTTTCGCGTGATTACCAATATTACTGCCTTTTTGACAGATATGTTACTCATTTTTGAAAAAAACACATAAAATATTTTCTTTAAACGCTGAACATGCTAAAAGAGAATTGATGACTAAAATGAAACAATCTCCTATAGAATCACACAACAAAAATATAAGTTTTTTTTCTATTCTGCTTGGCATTTTATGTATAAGCTTTTTTTTGCTTTTCAGTGCACTAGGCGTCTGGCAAATGCAACGGCTAAACTGGAAAACGAATCTTATTGCCAGTGCTAATCAGCGCATTCATTTACCCCCCATCAAAGCTCCCCCCCAAGATCAATGGGAGCATGTTACTTTTGATAAAGATGAATATCGCCCCGTCACACTTACCGGAAAGCTTTTAACAGACAAAAATATTCTTATAACAGCCCTCACTCAAGATACCACTGGTTATTGGGTTTTAACCCCCTTACAAACAGCCGATAATACTCTAACCTTTGTAAACCGTGGTTTTATTCCTATGGATGCACGCCATCACTTTGAGCAAGAAAACACCCCACCTCATCCCCATTCTTCCACGAATACAGAGCAGACTACAATCACCGGTTTTTTACGTATGAGCGAAGGAGAGGGAATATTTCCACGCAAAAATAACCCTGATCAAAATCTCTGGTATACACGCCAACTCCCCGCCATGGCCCAAAAACTAGGGCTTTCCAATGTGGCCCCTTATTTTATTGATGTTACACAAAAAATAACCACACAAGGAAATCTTCCTATTGTCGGTCTAACAGTTGTACATTTTAACAATAATCACCTTAGCTATGCTCTCACATGGTTCATTTTAGCAGCTGGTGTTTTGGGTGCATCTTTTTTTCTGCTTTCAAAATATAATAACTAAAAAAGATAAAACCCTCAAATATCCCCATCTCATAAAATAAATACTCAAATACCCCCCCCTCTTTTAAAAAGAGCATGCATTACTTAAGATATCATCATATTGTGCTGAAAATTATAGACTTTACTCGGTTTCTTTTCAAAGAAACATCATTCATAAACTTGTAAAGCTGATAGGAAAACAATTCTCTTTTTTGCCCTCTTCCCCTATTTCTACAATAGGGGAAAACACAAACCCCGCATCAAAACGCCCCCTTTAAATTTCACACCCAAGTGATCACGTGTAAGTAGTGCTCATCAAAAACAAACATCAAAGAGATTTGCGCGAAAAACGCCATGCAATTGAACGAATATCACCCCGATTAATACCAAGATCATTAAGTTCATATGTTGAAAGATTATTTAATGCCTTAACTGTCCGACGATAACGGCGCCAAGAACCAAAAGACTGTAGAATGTTCATGTTTTTTACCCAAATCTTACGTTAAATTCTTGAGATCCATAAGATAGAGCAAATTTCACAAATAAGTTGTGCTATAATCACATAACTGTCGTGCGTTTATAGCATAGGAGCATATTGCCAAATTTCCTTCATTCGACTGGTAAACAAAAACAAATAAAAAACCATACGCTTTAATGGCGAAAATGGCGCACACCTGTAAAAACCATTGCCAAGTTATGCGCATCAGCCGCTGCAATAACTTCCTTATCGCGCATTGACCCACCTGGTTGAATAACCGCGCTCACACCAGCTTCAGCAGCTGACAATAAACCATCAGCAAAGGGAAAAAACGCATCTGATGCAACAACAGATCCCTTGGTTAAAGGCTCTGTTAAACCCATTCCTTTTGCGTTTTCTTCAGCTTTATGAACTGCAATTTTAGCTGAATCAAGACGGCTCATTTGGCCAGCACCAATACCCACTGTTGCACTGTTTTTTGCATAAACAATAGCGTTTGACTTAACATGTTTAACAACACGAAACGCAAACTGAAGATCACGCATCTCATCTTGGCTTGGCGCCCGCTTCGTTACCACCTGGAGTTTTAAATCCTCAACCACCGCATTATCACGCGACTGTACTAAAACTCCCCCTGAAAGTGTTTTAAAAATCAGCCCTTCAGAACGTGGATTAGGCACCCCCCCCGTTATCAATAAGCGGAGATTTTTTTTCTGTGCAATGATTTCACGTGCCCCCATTGTCGCATCAGGAGCAATAATTACTTCCGTAAAAAGCTTAACAATCTCTCCTGCACACTCTTCATCTAAAGGGCGATTTAAAGCAACAATCCCACCAAATGCTGATATGTTATCACATCTTAAAGCATTTAAATAAGCTTCTTTTAAACTCTGCCCTTCTGCAACACCACAAGGATTGGCATGTTTAATAATAGCAACAGCAGCGGTTCTACAAGGATCAAATTCTGCCACAAGCTCAAATGCTGCATCTGCATCATTCATATTATTATAAGAAAGTTCTTTACCCTGTAAAAGCGTTGCGGTTGCAACCCCAAAACGTTTATCACGCGTATGATAAAACGCTGCCCGTTGATGCGGATTTTCCCCATAACGCATCACACTATCAAGATGACCGGAAAAATTCTGCCAAGATGGCATTTCAACTTTTAAATCTTGTGCAAACCAAGCCGCTATTACTGCATCATAGGAAGCTGTGTGCTCATAAGCACGTGCTGCTAATTGACGACGCAATAAAAAGCTTAAACACCCATTATGTTTCTTTAATTCATCCAAAACCAAATCATAATCACAAACTGATGTCACAACACCCGTATAAGCATGGTTCTTAGCCGCTGCGCGAATCATCGCTGGGCCACCAATATCAATATTTTCAAGAATCGTTTGTGAATCTGCCCCCGATTGAATTGTTGCTTCAAAAGGATATAAATTAACCACAACAAGATCAATCCCACAAATACCATGTTCTTCCATAGCAGCTGCATGGTCTGGGTCTTTTCTAATGCCCAATAAAGCACCATGAATCAATGGGTGGAGTGTTTTAACACGCCCATCCATGAGTTCCGGAAATCCTGTTACCTCAGCAACATCTTTTACCGGTAAACCAGCATCCTTTAATGCTTTGGATGTCCCCCCCGTTGAAATCAGCTCAATCCCATAAGCGTGAAGCGCTTGTGCAAACTCCACCAAACCAGTTTTATCAGAAACAGAAAGAAGAGCACGACGAACCTGATGAAGATCAGGCGTAGAATAATTTTTTGAAATAGCAGCCATAAGGAAGATTCTAAAAATAAAAGGATTAAAATTCAAGCAAATTTATAATGTATTATTATAGAATATATCTCTTTTCCAAAAAACTGAAAGAATATAAGGCTTAAAATTCTGAAATCCATAAATAATAAAACCACCTTCATTCCAACATCAAAAGCATATTCCTACTCTGACTCAAGGCGAACAAAACGCCAATGAATTTTTTCTGTCAACGCAGGGCGGAAATATAAAACAATTTGCTGCGTGCGTTGTGGGCCCGTTAATTCAGCAAAATCAATCGAATCTTCTAAAGAAATATCCGTATCAGGCGACATAAAATGCCACATCTTCTTACCTTCCACAGCCAAATGCACACTGTCTCCATTATGGATGACCTCAACTTCGGGGTGAAGATGAAACCGAACGACAACACAATGAGACTCATTACAATCAGCCTTATGTCCATTTGAGTGAGCAGTATGCGGCATGAAAAAGCGATCAAACCCTTCAATAATCGCTCCATTTGTCGTTAAAGTAAGACCGCGCTCATGAATAAGATTAAAAGGTCGCACATACCCATCATGGCATGCAATAAAACCAATCTTTTCTGCTTCTTCTATACGTTGCACTTTAATATCCGTCGGTCCTTCAAGCAACAGGGAAGTATTTTTGCTCTTTTTTTTGCGAAAAATGCCCACCGAACAATCATTGATTGTTGCTGTTGAATGTGCCGCTGTGACACGCCCGAAATGCCGATACTCTTCCCCCCCATAAGGAGCAATACCCGCATTGATAATAAAGCGGTTTCCTTGAGAAGACATCTCAAATGATAAACATCCCGAACAAGCATATTCTGAAGCAAAATGTGGTGGAAATTTTCCCGTATCTGCAAGTACAGTTGTTTGATTGGCCTGTAAACGCTGAAAACCAGAATAACGCGCATAACTAAAAGGATTTGCCCCTGTTTCATCAAAATCTAAAATAGTCGATAGGTGCCCCGACATAACAGGACCAACCCCATTAAAATGTGCAAGTGTTTGATCTTCATGGATAAAAAACCGCAAAGCTGGTAACATACGTTCAACTGAATCAATTAAAACACGTGGCAGTGTTTCATTGCTATGTTTGTAAAGATCACGCAAAGATAATAAATCCAACAGTAAACTGAGCAAAATAGCAGGACTGCGTGAAATATGCCCCCCATCGACAAGAATTTGACGTGAAAGTTCACGGATAAGATAGGTTTGCATCTTCTTCCTTGTGGCAGCACAAACAGGCAAAGCCAAAGAAGAAAATACCAAAGCGATCGCCGCTTGTAAGCGTTGATCATTTTCTTCCATACTGTGAATTAATATACGCAAATAACGAAATTGAAAACCAAACGAATGCAAAAAACGCTTTTTAAACTGTTCACTTGCACCTTCCAACAATATTTGCGAATGACAAATCCATGAAATCAAACGTCGTGCAACAACCCCCCCACTCCAAGAAAGCCCTTTTATTTTCTTACCACTATGATCAAGCCAATCTTCTAATAAAGAGCGCGCATGTGCTATAGCTAATGGGTTGCGTGCTGGCGTCATATGCCGCAGCCAATGAAAATCATGAAGTGCTGCTTCCCATTCTGGCGTTGGTGGAACTAATGAAAAAGGCGAAAGAGAACCAGACTGAACAACCCGACCAGCAAAAGCAAAACGGCCATGGTAAAATTCATGTGCTACTTTTGAATCAGCTAAGTGCAAATCAATGGGATGGGCTAAAATTCTTTGCGGATGAAAACCCAAAAATCGCCAACGAAATAAAGGCCCCACCCATAAACGCCGTAGAGATTGTAACACCTTATACACAAAAACTGATGTCTTTACCTGATGACTTCCCACCGCAATCGCCACACTTATCTCTCCAGCCATTCTTTATCAAACAAAATGCTCAATCATTTCTTTATCAAACACAGTGAATGTCGGCGATTTATGTAAATGAAACGTTAATTAAGCCACCTTGCGTAAACGTGCTGCAAAAAAACCATCCATTCCAAATAACAGCGGGTCTTCAACATCACAATTATCATAGCAACAATCAGCAGGCGTTGTGCGCAAAGTACCATCATAAGAGAGCAAATGCTTCATAGAACCCATCTCCTCTGTTAAAATGGGATCTAAAATAATATCATCACGCGTAGACAAAATCTTTTTAATAAGGTCTTCTCCCTCTTGTCTTGCCAATGAACAATTAGAAAAAATAATGCATCCACCCTTCTTTACAAAAGCAATTGCTGCCAAAAGAAGATCATACTGTAGAGCTGCTAATTTGGTGATATCGTCAGACGATTTAGTCCATAAAATATCTGGATGACGGCGTATCGTCCCCGTAGAAGAACAAGGTGCATCAAGAAGAACCGCATCAAAAAGCCGCTCAGAATAAAAATCTCTCATATCACCAGTCCAATAATGGGCTGACAAATGAAGACGTTCCATATTTTCTTTTAAACGCTCTAACCGATTAGCCGAACTCTCAACAGCTGTCACATCTGCCCCTTGCAAAGCCAATTGAGCCGTTTTTCCACCAGGGCTTGCGCAAAAATCAACAACCCGTTTGCCACGAATATCTCCTAACAAACAAGCAGGTAATGCTGCTGCAAAATCTTGAACCCACCAAGCCCCTTGCGCATATCCTGGTAAATTAACCACAGAACCATCCAAAGCGCCAAGCCGAATTGAACCATTAGGCAAAACAACACCCCCAAGCCGCTTTGCCCAACCAATACTGTCTGATTTTACAGTCAAATCAAGCGATGGTGCATTATTTTGTATCGCTAAAATTTGATGCGCCTTATCAACCCCATATGTTGACACCAAAAGCTGCCCAAACCAAGCTGGAACATCCTTAATGGTCGGCTCTTGCACACGCAAACACACCGCCTCACGTGCAAAATTGCGTAAAATAGCATTCACTAACCCTGAAAAACGGCGTGTGCGCGGGTCAATTTTAGCCATTTGCACCGCCAAATCAATCGCCGCATGATCAGGAATATCAAGATAAAGAATTTGTGCTGCACTGATATGTAAAAGATGCTGAAGCGACAATGCTTGAAGCGGCAAAGACCGTTTTAAAAAACGCGATAAAGCAGCTGTAATCTGACCTCGATGACGCAAAGCCGCCATTAAAATAGCCCGACATAATAGGCGATCACGGTGTGAAAGCTTTAAATAATGTGGATGTCCATATTCATGATCGGTCAAACCAGAAAGAGACTTATGCTTATCAAGCACCACACCTAAAAGACGGACACAAACTTGGCGAACAACCAATCCCGGAATATTCTTTTCAGACATACATCCCGCTTTTTTATTTTGCACAATAACACCTCTACACCTCCCCCTTTAAAAACACTATGACCGAGGCTTTTTAAAATTCTGATGACGAAGCCAAGAAGGACGATCTGTTGTACGCCGAAAAGCACCCCTTTCCTGACGATTAAGAGCATCGTTTTGAGCACTAAAATTTAAATCTTCATTCTCTAAATCTAAACCGCTCACCTTTTCACCAAACATACTCTTTTTACCTTCTTTTATATTCTTGGCTTTGAATATATTCATTTCCTCAGCTTGCTTATAAAGAGCCGCAATACGATTTGCAGTCGTTGGATGAGTAGAAAAAAGGCTATCTGCTCCCTCACCTTTCAAAGGATTAACAATAAACATATGAGCCGTTGCCGGATTATGCTCTGCCTGTTCATTATACACCATATGTCCCCCACCTGCAATTTTACTCAAAGCTGAAGCCAACCATAAGGGATTACCGCATATTTCAGCTCCACGTCGATCAGCAGCATATTCACGTGTACGGCTAATAGCCATTTGCACCAACATAGCTGCAAAAGGCGCCACAAACAGAGCAATAAGACTACCAAGCACCCCAGCACCATGCGAATGCTCTGAAGAAGAACGCTGCCCCCCCATCAATAAAGCAAAATTACCAAGCATAGAAATTGCCCCTGCAATTGTTGCGCTAAGAGTCATAATCAAGGTATCACGATGTTGAATATGCGCTAACTCATGAGCCATGACCCCAGCAATTTCTTCTGGACTTAACCGCTCTAACAGCCCTGTACTTGCAACAACAGCTGCATTGTGCGGATTGCGTCCTGTAGCAAAAGCATTGGGTTGCCTATTGTCTATGATATAGACCTTCGGCTGTGGAAGAGAAGCTCTTTGCGCCAATTCACGCACAATCTTATAATAAACGGGTGCCGAATGCTGATCCACTTCACGCGCACCATACATACGCAAAACGATTTTATCTGAATTCCAATAAGAAAAAAAGTTTAAACCCCCTGCCATCAAAAGAGCAATAACCATACCATTGCTTCCTGCAATAAGATAACCAACCCCCATAAAAAGTGCAGTCATAAAAGCCACAAGCATTGTTGTGCGCAGGATATTCATTGCTTTAAAACTCCATGATAATGCGTAATAATATCTATATGATAAGGATTTTTTGATTCTTCAATGGAAGAAAGGCATAAAATGGACCAAAAAGATAAAGTGATAGAACAAGATGCAACAAAACAAAATGCAGCTTCCCTTAAGCAGCGCCCCCTTCCCCCAGAAGCACAACGTGCCCTCAAAGAGGCTGCACAAAGACGTAAACAAGCACTCCATGAAAATATGCCTTTGGAAAATGGTGGGCGCGGCGGAAAAGACCCAGCACGTTATGGAGATTGGGAAATTAAAGGCCGCGCTATTGACTTTTAAAAGGCTCAAATTAATGGCTTAAAAAACCAAACCACCTTTTAAAAGACAAGCAAACATCTTTCAGATAAAAACAAGCAATGATTGCCTGCTTAAAACACAAGCTTTCACAACACTTCTCTTAAGTTAAGAGATTTAAAGCGCCTATGCTTCTCCTGATACAGCCGCCTCTTTTGATACAGCATCTTCTTGCGATACAGCTACTTCTTCTGATACAGTTTCTTCAGCAATTGAAGCTGATGCTTCTTCAGCAGCTTGCTTTGCTGCTGCAGCACGTTCTTGTGCTTTTTTACCAGGCTCACCTTTGTGTGGGTTATTACGTGCTGGGCGTTTTTTCAAACCAGCAGCATCTAAAAACCGCAAAACACGATCTGTCGGCTGAGCACCCTGACCAAGCCAATATTGAATACGTTCTTCGTTTAGCTTTACACGCTGTTGATCTTTAGGCAACATGGGGTTCCACGCACCAACACGCTCAAGAAAACGCCCATCGCGCGGACTACGCACATCCGCAACAACAATATGGTAATAAGGACGCTTTTTTGAGCCCCCACGAGACAAACGAATTTTTAATGCCATCTTTTTCTCCGATCAACTTTAATTTTTATCTAAATTAATTTGCTTTGTTTCTTTGCCTTTCAGCAACGATTATTATGGTAAATCACTTCTAATGGTGAAATTTAAAAATTTTTCAGCAAAATCAGGTTCAAGACAATTGTCCATAAACAATTGTCGCAAACCAGCAACCTTATTTTGCTCACACGTCACATAAACTGCAGATAAATCATAACAAGCTTTTAACTCCCCAATTGCTTGTATACAGCAAAAGCATTTTGCTAAAATATGAACCAGCGTCACACCAAAATTATCAATAGATGTTTGTAAACGCGTCAAACCATCTGGTACTTTCTTTTGCATCACGCTTCCTTTTTTCTTGTGCTTTACGATTTCTTCTTAGGAAGCGGAGGCAATTTCCCCCCATTCCCAGAAAGGCCACTGGGAAGACCGGGAAATGGTAATCCACTCTGAGGAAGACCAGGTAATTTCTCTCCTAAATTACCATTTTTAATCTGCTTTTGTAACGCCGATAACTGTGCCGGATCAATTCCCGATAAATTAGGCATATTACCAGGAACACCCCCAGCCCCAAATCCTAGTTTGGAACCAAGCCCTCCTAACATTTTTCCCATCAAACCGCCTTTGCCTTTTCCTCCCATAGCTTTCATCATATCAGCCATTTGACGGTGCATTTTCAAAAGCTTATTAATATCAGCGGCACTTGTACCAGATCCTTTAGCAATTCTTTGTTTACGACTATGTTTCAAAATCTCAGGATTAGCACGCTCTGCAAATGTCATTGATGAAATAATAGCCAATTGGCGGTTCAAAAGATGATCATTAAGACCTGCAGCCGCTATTTGCTCTTTCATCTTTCCCAAACCCGGCATCATTCCCATAATGCTGCCCATACCCCCAAGTTTTTTCATTTTTTGTAATTGCTCTGCAAGATCATTAAGGTCAAATTTTCCAGCCTGCATCTTTTTTGCAAAATTCATCGCCTTTTCATGATCAATCGCTTCAGCAGTCTTTTCAACTAAAGAAACAATATCCCCCATGCCAAGGATACGATTTGCAATACGATGAGGGTGAAACTCTTCCAAAGCATCTATTTTTTCACCAACCCCAATGGCTTTGATCGGCTTTCCTGTAACAGCACGCATTGAAAGTGCTGCACCACCGCGGCCATCACTATCCATTCGTGTTAAAATAATTCCTGTAAGGCCTACACGTTCATCAAAAGAACGCGCAAGATGAACAGCATCTTGACCGGTAAGGCTATCAGCAACCAACATAATTTCATGAGGAAGCGACAATGCCTTGATCTCAGCCAATTCAATCATCAAAGCATCATCAAGATGATTGCGTCCTGCTGTATCAAGAAGCAAAACATCATAAGCGCCTAATTTTGCTGCCTGCACTGCCCGTGCAGTAATATCAACAGCAGATTGACCAGAAATAATAGGTAAGCTTGCAAGCTGCGCCTGCTCTCCTAATTGACGAAGCTGTTCTTGTGCTGCGGGGCGGCGCGTATCTAGTGACGCCATCAAAACTTTTTTATTGTGTTTGTCAGTTAAACGCTTTGCAAGCTTTGCTGTCGTAGTTGTTTTCCCCGAACCTTGCAAACCAATCAACATGATAACAACTGGTGCTGGTGCGTTTAGATCACTAAGGACAGCCTCATCACCCAACACGCTCACAAGTTCATCGTGAACAATTTTAACAACCATTTGGCCAGGCTTAATAGATTTAACAATAGCAGAGCCAACAGCTTTTTCACGAACCCTATCAGTGAAAGAACGCACCACATCCAGTGCAACATCAGCTTCTAACAAAGCACGACGAATCTCACGCAGCGCTGTTGCAACATCCTGATCTGACAAAGCACCACGCCCTGTCAAATTGGACAGAATGGAACCAAGACGCTCCTGCAAAGATTCAAACATCATCTACCTCATTGACCACATAACAAACAAATCAAAATGGCATCCGAGGACGCAACGCGTTATCGGATGTTGACCTCTGGGATCTTTTTATACCCTTAAAATAAGTGGGGTCCCAGTCGGTGGCTCCAAGTTAATTCTTGTCACTGAATGTTTGTTTCTTCAAACAACAAAAACTACTCTTTGTCAAGATTGATCATAAATTACCTTTGCACACAAAGATTAGGCAACAAAAAGATATTAAAGATATTTATGACCGGGTGAGTAATTTTTCCTCAACACGCATAAAATGCCCTGTTTCTTGTTCTAAGCTCCACAATTCACCGTTTGAAATATCAAACCAAGCACCATGAACTGTCAAAAGCCCCTGATCTTTACGTTCTTTTAACCATGGAAATGTCTCTAAATTTTTCAACGAATAACGAATAGAAAAATGCTCCAACGCAGCCTGTCGCTGTGTTTCAGTCATCGATTCACGACAGCAAGCCCCTTTTCCCACCGAAACCAAAAGATCCATCCATAGCCCCATACAATTGTTCGATGACAAGGGCTTATACACCTCACCAAGAACAATATTAATTCCCCCACAACGCCCATGACCTAAAATAACAACGTGCTTAACTTTCAGCGACTGCACTGCAAACTCAATTGCTGCTGCTGTTGCATCATATTGATCACCAGGAGAAAAAGGTGGAACAAAATTTGCCACATTGCGCACAACAAAAATTTCACCAGGACTGGCATCAAAAATCGTTTCTGGCGCTGCACGCGAATCACAACACGCAATCATCAAAATTTCAGGCTTTTGCCCTTCTTCTGCCAATTGCCGATAACGCGCTGCCTGCTGCGAAAAATTATTGGTCATAAAGGACCGATAACCGTTTAAAAGTCTTTCTGGAAGATCTGTCATCTTTATATTTATTGTTAGTGTATATTTTAAAAACATGTTACTTTTTCATAGAAAAAATATCAATAAAAATATCCTTTTACTTATGCCAACTATTTATCCAAAATTTACAGCATTACTCTAACTTGCGAAAAAATTTTATAATTATCTGAATAAATAACTATTCATTCAAAAATAAAATGGTACAGTATAAAGATGGCATAAACGACCTGCTCTTGTGAGGAGAAAAGGTCACCAAGAGCAAAAAGGGGAGTATAACTATGTCAAAACAAGAAGCATTAGATATCAAGAACAATCAAAAACAATTAGCAAAAATCCTTTTCGCCCATACTGATAAAGAAGATATTGCTTGTTATAAAAAAGATGAACTCGAAAAAGCTGCGGCTATTGCTTCTAAAGCGCTCAGCTTACATCAAGCAGGAAAAAGCACCATTTGCTTTGAACAAAAAGAGCTAACACGTAGCAGCAAGCCTATAACTGCTATCACACTTGTCAATGATAACAAACCTTTCCTACTTGATTCTGTTTTAAACGTCTTTAATCAACACGCAAACCACATTTATTTAATTGCGCATCCTGTTCTTGATTGCCCTTCTGGACAACGCATTAGCCTTATACAAATTCACATTGAAGCATTAAGCAAACAAAAGGCCAAAATACTTAAAGATGAACTCACTCTAGTTCTTGAACAAGTCAATGCCGCTGTGCAAGACTGGAAACCTATGCTGGAGGAACTTAAAAAGCATATCCACGCCTATCAAACAAACCTCCCACAAAATTACCAAAAAGAAGGTGAAAAAGCCATTGAATTTCTCAATTGGCTTACAGATAATAATTTTATTTTCCTTGGAATGCGTACTTATGACTTCATTAAAAATAAAGAACCCCAAAACAGTTTGAAAGCTGGCAATATTGAATTGGGTATTCTCACAGATGCCTCCATTCGCATTATTGGCGATACACACGTAGAAGAACGCCCCCAAGAAGTTTTATCTTTTATGGAAAGTAATGATCTTCTTATTGTGACAAAAGCCAATAGCCGCTCAAAAATTCACCGTCCCATTTGGTTAGATTATATTGGAATTAAAATTTTTGATAAAGAAGGGCGTATATGTGGGGAATTACGTATTGTAGGGTTGTTTACATCTTCTGCTTATACCCGCTCTGTTTTGCAAATTCCTTTCTTAAAAGAAAAAACACAAACCATTATTCAACGCCTTGGATATAATCAGGCTGACTATTCTGGAAAAGCACTTATTAACGTTTTAGAAACTTATCCAAGAGATGAAATGTTTCGCTCTGACGTTGATACATTAACAGAAAATGCCGAACTTATTTTGCAATTAGATGAACGTCCACGTTTACGCGTGCTTGCACATACTGATTCTTTTGGACGCTTTGTTTCCATACTTGTTTACGTCCCGCGTGATCAATACAGCAGTAATATTCCTGAAAAAATTGGCGCGTATTTTGTTGACACTTATGAAGGTGATTTTTTTGAATCTTACCCGCTCTTCCTAGAAAGCACACTCATTCGCATTCACTATATCATTCACCGCAAAGGAAACCACAGTGCTCCTGTTATTGAACGCACTATACTTGAACAACAAGTTCGCTCAATAACAAGAAACTGGGAAGATAATGTTCAAGCTGTGGCTCTTGCCCACAAAGCAACAGAACAACAAACCCTTCTAGCAAGCCAATTTCCAAACAGCTATCGTGATTTATTTTCAGCTGAAGATGCCATTGCAGATGCAGACCATATTTTAAGCCTTAACGATGAAAAGCCTCTTTTTGTCACTTTTTATCACACCCATCATAAAGAAAAACACAATATTTCTCTCAGACTTTTTCATCGCCACGAAGCACTTGCCCTTTCTATACGTGTCCCACTTCTTGAAAATATGGGCTTTCGTGTCATCGCTGAACAAACACTTGAGTTACCAGATGGGCATGGGAAATATGTGTATCTTCATGATATGCAACTGGAAAGTGCTTTCCAAACCTGTATTGATCTTAATGAAAATGGTCAAAAACACGCTGAAACCTTTGAAGCCATTTGGGCTAAAAATGCCGATGATGATGCCTTTAATGCCTTAACACAAACGGCCCAACTTGATTGGCGTGAAATCGTTATTTTGCGCCATTACGGACGCTATCTTCAACAAGCTGGAATTCCTTATTCACAAAAACGTGTCGCTCAAACTTTAAATGCTTATCCCGATATTACCAAGGATCTTTACGCTTTATTTCATTTGAAGTTTCATCCAAGCCACCAAGAGAAAGAACGCCAAAACAACGAACAAATCATTCAACAGCGTATCGAAGAAAAATTGCAGATGGTCCCCAATCTGGATGATGACCTCATTTTACGCCGCTATCGCAATCTCATCGCCGCAAGCTTACGAACCAATGCTTTTGTTCCTCTTCCAAATGGTAACCCACGGCGTATTTTGGCAACCAAGCTAGACCCACGCCAAATTGAAAGCTTACCTGAGCCACGCCCTTATCGAGAAATTTTTGTTTACGGACCAGAAGTAGAAGGGGTCCATTTGCGCTTTGGTCCTATTGCCCGTGGCGGCATTCGTTGGTCTGACCGCGCATTAGATTACCGTACTGAAGTATTAGATTTAGTCAAAGCCCAACAGGTTAAAAATGCAGTTATTGTTCCTGTGGGTGCAAAAGGTGGCTTCTATCCCCACCACCTTCCCCAAACCAACGACCGCGCTGTGGTGGTAGAAGCAGCACGACAAGCTTATATTCACTATATCACAGCTTTGCTTTCCATTACTGATAATCTCGTCAATGGCAAAATAAGTGCCCCCACAAATGTGATCCGCCATGATGGTGACGATCCTTATTTTGTTGTTGCGGCAGACAAAGGCACAGCAACTTTTTCCGATACTGCAAACGCAATCAGCCAAGCAGGTAACTTTTGGCTTGATGATGCTTTTGCTTCTGGAGGATCAGCAGGTTATGACCACAAAGTCATTGGAATCACGGCTAAAGGTGCATGGGAAGCTGTTAAAAGACATTTTCGGGAATTATTTGACCAGGACATTCAAACAACCCCCTTTAGTTGTGTCGGCGTTGGCGACATGTCGGGAGATGTCTTTGGTAATGGAATGTTATTGTCCAAACAAACAAAGCTTATCGCTGCTTTCGATCACCGCGATATTTTCATCGATCCACAACCCAATATAGCTGAAAGTTATACAGAACGTATGCGTCTGTTTCAACTCCCCCGCTCAAGTTGGCAAGACTATGACAAAGCGAAATTATCAAAAGGTGGTGGTATCTTTTCACGAGCAGCCAAAACCATTACTCTTTCTCCTGAAGCTGCACAAGCCATCGGTTTTGAGAAACAAACAGGAACACCCTTTGAAATTATTACAGCCATTTTAAAAGCTCCTGTTGATCTTTTATGGTTTGGTGGCATTGGTACCTATATACGTGCAATAACAGAAACCGATGCTCAAGTGGGCGACCGTGCTAATGACGCACTTCGCATTACCGGCGAACAAATACGCGCCAAAGTCATTGGTGAGGGGGCCAATCTTGGTCTTACCCAACGTGGTCGTATTGAATATGTCTTAAATGGTGGGCGGTGTAATACCGATGCCATTGACAATTCCGCAGGAGTTAATTGTTCCGATCTTGAAGTAAATATCAAAATTGTTCTTGCATCAGCAATGCGTGCTCAAATGCTTACGCGTAAAGAACGTGATACACTTTTAAAACAAATGACACCACAAGTTGAACAATTAGTTCTACGCAACAATTATCTGCAAACTCTTGCCCTTTCTTTGGCTGAAAGTCGTGGCATTATTGACCTGCCTTACCAAGCCCGCTTTATACATGATTTAGAACAGAAAAAACTGCTTGAT
This sequence comes from Bartonella capreoli, assembly GCF_902813205.1. Classification (NCBI taxonomy): domain Bacteria; kingdom Pseudomonadati; phylum Pseudomonadota; class Alphaproteobacteria; order Hyphomicrobiales; family Bartonellaceae; genus Bartonella; species Bartonella capreoli. The sequence goes on along the minus strand of NZ_CADDZX010000001.1, from coordinate 294,828 downwards.
CGCAGGGTTGAAATTCTGCCTGATGATCAAATTTTGCGCCAAAGAATGGCTCAAGGTCAAAGCCTTACACGCCCAGAATTGGCTGTTATTTTGGCTTATGCTAAATTAACACTGCAAGAAGAAATCATTAACAATTCCATTGTTGACAATCATTATTTTGATACAGCCTTGTTAAATTATTTTCCAATTCAACTCCAAAAAAGTTTTAAGAACGAAATTATTAACCACCAATTGCGTCGTGATATTGTTGCCACGCTCATTGCCAACGATATTGTTAATCGTGGAGGACCTACTTTTGTTAGTCGCCTGAAAGATAAAACGGGACAAAAGGCTGAAAATATTATTCGTGTTTTTATTGCTATTCGTGATGGATTTGAAATCCCTCAGCTTTCTGACCAGATTGATAATCTTGACAATAAAATACCCGGCCTTGTTCAAAATAAATTTTATGCAGCAATTACTTCAATGCTCTTTGAAACAACCAATTGGGGATTGCTCAATATCGATTTATCCGTACCACTAGAAGAACTTGTGACAACAATTCAACAAGCACGTAAAGCCATTGAAAAACAGCTTACACACTCCAACAATGAAGATATACATGAAAAAATTGCAGAAAAAGTAGCATTATATAGCGAAGAAGAAATACCAAACACTTTAGCAAAACAATTAGCTCTTCTTGAAGTTGCCCCAATGATTTGTGATATTTCTTTAATCGCAAAACAAAGCCAAAGCGACCTTATTAAAACTGCAAAAATCTATCTTTCATTGACTCAGATTATTCGCATAAACCGCATTAATGACGCCAGTCAAACAATTCCTGTTCTTGATTATTATGATGATATGGTCTTAAGCCAAGCTAAAGAAAATATTGCTGAAAATGTACGGCAAATTGTTATAAAAATCTTAAAAAACTACGGTGATAAAAATGATCCACTTGCAGCATGGATTAAAACCGAAGAAGATCAAATTTGCGATGTAACAAACCGAATTGGTGCACTTATTGAAAACGATCTTAATATTTCTCGCTTCATCTTTGCAGCCAACATGATTGCCCAGCTCAAAAATACTGCTTTCCAAACTTAAAGCGGTGTGCAAAGCAGCCAAGCTGAAAACAAGGGTTTACTCACCCCTGCATAACCTTAAAACGATAAATAAGCTGGCTGTTTGCAACTCTTCAAGCTATCAATTAAAAATAAAGCTTAAAAAAACGGGCTTATGTACAAGAAAACAAACACTTGTATAGTGGAGAAGGATTTTGCATGCAAAGAAACAGAAACTTAAATTTTGCTTGTCAAATATCCTTCATTATCGAAAGAAACAAGCTATTTACCTCAGATACTCCATCTGTATGAAAATCAATTGGTTATACTGAAAAAACATCTCTTCTCTACAAATACTGTTTTCCAATCAATTCTATCATCTACTATCGCATCTTCTTCCAAGAAATGAGGCATATCATTGAAACTTCACTCATAAAGCCCTATCAACTTTGAGAAGATTAACAAAATAAGAATGTCGTAAAAATAGAAAAATCAAAAGTAACATACCCTAATAAATTATTATCCTCAGGCTTAATTTAAAATACTATTATTATACTTTTTAGACCCAATAGATGCGAAATCTTGTTATCAGCATCACTGAAAAAAATATCTAAATTTCAAAATTTCCCCCTGTTGTCTTGCGCACAGATATTTCTTTAAACCTCTGATTTTTAAAAACAATGAAACGGTAGCAGTTTTCCAAGCACTTCAACTATAAGTCTCTCTCCCTTCCCTTCATCATAAAAGGCCTGTTTTGAAGAGCAAAATGCGTCAATATAGCATCAAAAAGCTCTTATTTTGATATTCATAATAGAATACCAACAAAACGAAAATTTTTTTCAAAGATTATTTTCAAAATAAACATAATTTTTAAATTTATTTAAATGGCAGGAACACCAAAAATTTGTTGCAATGCATTTTTAAACCACTGGCGCAAAACTTTGTCATACATTAAGCGGCCTTGTAAATGTGCATAGGCAGGTTGGGCACCTTTTTTAGTCAATTTTTTAGCTGAACGCACGACCCAATGCTGCATCATAGCCCGTGTTAATTCAGCATGAAATTGCAAACCCCACGCATTATTTCCATAACGAAAAGCTTGTACAGGGTATGTTTGACCACTTGCTAAAAGAACTGCCTCTTTAGGTAAATCATAAATACCTTCATCATGAAAATGATAAACCATTTCAGGCCAATCCATAATCGCTCTACCTTGAGGTGTTGCTTCTAGTGGATACCAACCAACTTCAACAATTTTATCACTTCTAGCACAAACACGTCCACCAAGATTTTGCGCTAACATTTGTGCTCCAAGACAAATACCTAAAAAAGGTTTATTCTCTTTCATGGATAAAGAAATCCAATTAATTTCTTCACGAATATATGCTTCCCCGTCATTGACACTCATCGGGCCACCTAAAATGACAACACCTGCGTAATGTTCCAATGTATCGGGAAGCTTTTGTCCTGCAATAGGGCAATAAGCATCAAGAACAAAACCATTTTGTTGCAGAAATTGTCCCAAGCGGCCAATGCATGGAGATTGACGATGTAAAACCACTGCAATTCTTGGCTTTTTATTTTTCTGTTTTTTACCAAGATCCATTTTTGCCAAAAATTTCTTTTTAGTTATTATTGCAGCAATATAGTTTAGTTACGTGCTTCTAAAGCACAAGAAAATGATTTTTGTCAACAAAGTTTACTTTAAACTTTTCTCTTTAAAATAATTGAAATTTCTTTTTTGATGTAGAAACCTTTTTTTTCGTTGTTTTAATGTTTGAGTCATCAACATCTAAATGGATCTGATTGAGTGTTTCTTCATCCTGCTTGTTTGTGTAAACCTCAAAGGGGCTATCATTTTCTTTAGGTGGACATTTGCTTAAAAGATTATCCTTAAAAGCTATTTCAGTAACACTTTGTTTGTCTTCTTTTTTCAGTACAATGTCATCAGCTTCTAATGTCAAAGGAAACCGACGAGGAGGCGCCTTCCATTCAAAACAGCCCAATCGCCCACTTATTGGAGAAACCGCTGACCAAGAAGAAAAAAGAGTATCATCACAAATCCATGTTGGATCACGTTCTGCATTGCGTGCTAAAGAGAGCCACTGATGCACTAACCCCTGATCATTTCCTTGTACCTCTTCAATATCTGCTAGTAATAAATACACACTTTCACGGGGGTGATAATTTAGTGCTTTTTTTGCTTGTTCTCTTGCTAATATTAACTCACCTGCATCTAAAGCAGCTTTAGCAATAAGAAAGGCTGATTCAAAAGTGTTTTTATTATAAGAAGCCAGTTTTTTAGCTTTTTTCAAACGTCCAACAGCTCTTTCTTCTCTCCCAAGATAAAGTGCTCCAAAATCAGGATGAGGATCCTTCTTCCAAGCTTCAATGATTATTTTATCAGCCTTGCGGGTTTCATTTAATTTATAAAGAATACCAGCTGTTATAACCGTTATCGGTCCAAAATCAGGTACCAACTTATGTGCTTTTAAAATAGCACTACGTGCTTTTACAGGATGGATTTTAAAGACATGAAGCGCCTTTCCACTTAGTAACAGAGCATGGGTATGATTGCGTTCTGCAGTCAAACGGGCAGAGCGTGGTAAAGCTTTTTGCACTTTTTCAAAAACATCCAGTGCTTCATCCCATTGCCCCTCAGCACTCAATCGATCAAGCACAGCCTGATGAGCCCACACAAGTGATGGTGATAAAGTAAACGCCTCTTGTGCATAGTGCTGTGCTGCTTCATAAGTTTTTGTATCCATAGCCTCACGAAACAAACCATAAAGCCCTGCAAGTTTTGTTGATTTCTTTTGTCTCATCTCCTCATAGAGGTGAATGGCGCGAATAGAATCTTTTTGCAAAACCAGAGTTTGAGCTTGTAAAAGTTTTATCAACGGTTCACAATTTTCTTCAAGATACTTTAACGCCTGTGTCTCCATTTTTTGCGCTGTTAGATGGTCACCAATAAAGGCTGCAAGAAGGCCCTGTGAAAGGGCTTCACGACCACGTCTTTGACGGCGTGTATAAAAATAATTGTAGAAAGCCCCAGGTGCAAAACAAACAACATACAAAAGTCCCCATAAAATCCCTAAAAATACAATAAATGTACTTAAAAAAGTTAACAATGAAATAGATAATCGCGTGTGCATAAATGTTATGGTCACAACACTATTATGGCTAACAACCCATCCAAAAGCTGCTCCAAGAACACAAACAACAAAAATATAAATAAAAACACGTATCATTCTTGGCTCCATTTACATTTTTATAGCCTTAGAAGATCCTTGTTGCACAAAAATCAGTAATTGCTGAAAAACACGTTGAACAGTTAAATGCCGTTTTAACTGCTGCATAAAATCTACCGAAATATCCTGAGCACTTTGGGGTAATGTTTGCCACTCTGCTAAAGCCTTTTCGTAATCTCCAACTTGAATGGCCATTTCCATCCGCGCTACAATCGCACCTATTGTCACACCTTCCACACTTCCAACTGGCCGTAAAACAAATAAACTCTTTATCCAGGCCCAAATTTGTGCAAAAAAACCAGCATCTGGTGCAACAATATTTTGTTGCCCAACAATCGTATCTGCAATACTAGAAAAATCAGCCGCAAGCTTAGCAGGGCTTGGAAGACCTGTATTTGCTGTTTCTTGCAAAAGATCAAGCCCAGAAACTGAAGGTGAAAAACGCTGTATTATTTCCAATTCATTGGCATAAGGTTTACCCTGATCGACGGCATTTTTTAAGGCATTAATCGCCATTAAAAATTCAGGGTCTATTCCCCCTCTTATATCATTCTTAGCGGCAATTTCTTCTCGTAGAGTGTCTATTTGTTGCTTTAACGCAGCAAAATCATTTGTATTGCCCTGCTCAGCTAATAAAGCTTCATGAATAGCGTGTGAGATTGCAACTAAATTTTGTATATTCTCTTCAAGAACATTGACCTTTTTCTCTAAAGCCGCAAAAATTTCCTTATTTTCTTCTTGTGATGCCTCACCCCTTTGAAAAGACTTATCACCTTGTGATGAAAAAATAGAAAAAGCTGTCTTTAATGCATCAAGTTCTTGAATAATATGATGCAATTGCCGCGTTGTTTCTTCAGCTTGGCTTTTTGCAATTTCAGCAATCTGTAAAGCTTGTTCTTCTCTAATATGCTCGCTTCTCAAAAAAGGAGAAGGAGAAAGAAAACCCGCCCATTGCATTCCTATCCAAAAACTTAAGGTGATAAAACTGCCAACAATTACTAAAATCAACGAATGAAACCAAGCAATAGCAGATACTTTCCTTTCCTTTGCTTTTTGTGTACTTTGTGTTTCTTTTGTCATTGATTCTGCCGAATTTTGTGTTTCTTGCTCTAAATCATAATCTATCACATCACACTCAATTACAGATGTTTCACGGTTAGTATCAGTATAATGTGGTTTTGCTTTGGGTTTTGAAAATTTTGCCATAAACGCCTCTTTTCTCCCGCTCATTTTATTATAAAATAATAAAATGAAAGAAACTTTAAAAAGCTAACCGTTAATTGAATATCTCGCTTTTTAAGTATTTTTACTCAATTCCTCTTAACTCACAAGCCAGACATTTCAATTAAACCAAATATTTTAATAGCCTATCCTCCCTCAAGTACACTTAATATTTTAGAGAAAAAATCTTGGAAGTACATCAAAATTGATGTTAAAAAAAATCTTAAAAATTGTTGATCATAAACAGTAAATGCAACAACAGCCAATGGCAGTTACTCATTGTCAAAGTAGCCACTCACTGTCAAAAAATTACAAAACACATCAATTTTGGAATAAATACATCAAGTGTACTAAAAACCTATAAAAATCTAATTGTAAAAAATTTTCCAGGTTTAACGCTGCCAACCTCTCACACTTACATCATATGGCTTGACTACAAAAATTCCCAAGAATTGGTCAACAAACATAACTGACCATATTTTTAAAATGCATCCTATACTAAACATTCTACTTTTTTATTGAATTTTCAAATGGAGGAATAATCCATCACTGACTATACACCCCATAGATCATATCCAGATGCATTGCCTCTCATATACCTTATATTTTAAGAGAACTCTTTGCATCCCTCTTGATCCGTGATACCCACTACATGAAAAAATCTTTCAACATAAGGTTATCCCGCAATGCGTCTATTGGGAATAGAAACAAGCTGTGATGAAACTGCTGCTGCTATTATTGAGCACAACAGTAATGGAAAAAGTTGTATTCTTTCCAATATCGTTTGGAGCCAAATTGAACATCATGCACCTTATGGTGGTGTTGTTCCCGAAATTGCTGCGCGTGCTCATGTTGAAATTCTTGATAGCTTGATTCTTAAAGCACTTACACAAGCTAATATAAAGTTGAAAGATATTGACGCTATTGCAGCCACAAGTGGCCCTGGTCTAATTGGAGGGCTTTTAGTGGGACTTATGAGTGCAAAAGCACTAGCTCTTGCTACCGGAAAACCTTTTATTGCTGTCAATCATTTAGAAGGGCATGCTTTAACAGCACTCATGACTCATGATATAAACTTTCCCTATTTATTGCTCCTAGTCTCAGGCGGTCATACACAAACCATTCTTGTCCACGGGATAGGAAATTACCAACGCTTAGGAACAACCATTGATGATGCCTTGGGAGAAGCCTTTGATAAAACTGCAAATCTTTTAGGTCTTCCTTACCCTGGTGGTCCAGCTCTTGAAAAAGCAGCGCTATTAGGAGATAAAAATCGTATCTCTCTCCCACGACCTTTAAAGGGTGAAAAACGGTTAGATTTTTCTTTTTCCGGCCTAAAAACTGCTGTTCGCAAAGCCGCAACAACAATGGCTCCTTTAACACAGCGTGATATTGCTGACATCGCTGCAAGTTTTCAAGCAGCAGTCATTGATACATTGCAAGATCGTGTTAGTTTAGCTTTGCAATATTTTACCCACCACTATCCCCTTGCTCATCAGAAAGAATATCGCCCCCCTGCTTTAGTTGTTGCAGGCGGAGTATCAGCCAATCAAGCCATTCGTTTAAGTTTGCAAGAGCTGGCTTGCCAACATGGTTTTGAATTTATTGCTCCTCCTCCTTCTTTGTGCACAGACAATGCCGCAATGATTGCTTTTGCCGGTGCAAAACGCATAGAACAGGGGCAAACAAGCTCTCTTGATATTGCCCCTCGCTCACGCTGGCCGTTGGATGAAAAAGCACCCCCCTTAATCGGTACAGGACGGCGAGGAGCAAAAGTATGAGAATATAAAATCCCTATGGCTAAAATCTTTCCAACACTTATTTTTTATAAAATTAAACGCAAAAACCAAACACAGTGCAATACAAAAAACTCAGTTCATAAAAAAGGAGGCTAAATGGCTTATTGGCTTTTTAAATCTGAACCTCAAAAATGGTCATGGGCCATGCAAAAGCAAAAAGGCGCACACGGCGAACAATGGGATGGTGTACGCAACTATCAAGCGCGCAATAATATGCGTGCCATGAAATATGGTGATAAAGGATTCTTTTATCATTCCAACAAAGGGTTAGAAATAGTAGGCATTGTAGAAGTATGTGCACAAGCACATCCTGATTCGACAACTTCTGATCCACGCTGGGAATGCGTAGATATTCGTGCCCTTTGTGATATGCCAACCCCTGTTTCATTAAAACAAATCAAAGCTAATCCAAAATTAAAAAACATGGCACTGGTTAAAACCATGCGCTTATCAGTACAACCTGTCACAGAAGATGAGTGGAAAGAAGTTTGCTCTATGGGTGGGCTTAAACCAGAAATGCTTTTAACCTAAAACAACAATTCTTGTCCGCCAATTAATATAGGGTAAAAGACGTTCCATATCACGGCGGGAAAGTGCAATACATCCTTCTGTTGGGGCATAATTGTCCCGTGCTAAATGCATAAAAATAGCACTTCCTCTTTCCATTTTGCGCTGTGTGCTATTCCAATCTAGAATAAGGCCAATCGCATAAAGACCATCTTCACGGTGCATTTTTTCAGCACTTTTAGGGTAAGGAAGGCGTACCAAACGATTATAATTAGCATCACCACTAGCATCACACCAACCATCTTGTGCGCGAATACGATGAAATGGCAAAACTGAACGTGGAAAAGGACGATAAAAATTATCGCGAAATCCTCCCAAACAACGCATATTTGCCAAAGGCGTAGCACCATCACCTTCGCGCTTATAAGGGGAAATACCGCCTCGCCCTAAAGCACAAAAAAAACGATGCTGACCAGCACAAAGAATACCCCGTGTATGGACACCTGCTTGTCGACGGATGACCATAAAAGCAACAAAAGTTTGTTTTTTATAGCATTTCTTTTTTAATTCTACTTGCATAAGATTTTATTTTCATGAAATTACTTTCCACAAAGTATAGCGCACATAGGCTTTATAAGGAAAAAAAATGAACAGCTACACCCTTTTAATTGTTGAGGAAGAGGATGACTTGCGCTCTATTCTACTAGAACAATTGCAAATCCATGAAGAATTTGAAGTGCTCCAAGCAAAAACAGCCAAAGAAGGAATCGCAATAGCTCATAAAGAAAAAATCGATCTTGCTGTTTTTGATATTAAACTGCCTGATCTAGATGGTCGTGAAGCTGTTAAAAAATTACGCGATCAAAAATTTCGTGCTCCCATTATTATGATAACTGATCATGACACAGATTGTGATACTTTTTTAAACCTCGAAGCAGGTGCCAATGACTATGTAACAAAACCCTTTCGTTTTGCAGTATTGTTAGCGCGTATTCGAACTCAATTACATCAATACGAACACCATGAAGATGCAACTTTTCGCATTGGTTCTTACACTTTTAAACCTGGGCAAAAACTTCTGATTGATTGCCATGGCAATAAAATCCGCCTTACCGAAAAAGAAGCGGCAATTCTTAAATATCTTTATAACACACGTAACAAAGTTGTAAGCCGCGAAACATTGCTGGAACATATTTGGGGCTACAATAAAAACATTGTGACCCACACATTAGAAACCCATATTTATCGTTTACGCAAAAAAATTGAAAAAGACCCCTCTAATGCTCAGATCCTCATTACAGATCAAAACGGCTATCGCCTTAATCTTTGAATTTTATGAGCAATGATTACCTTTAAAATAATTCTGACATCATCAATTTTTCTCTGAAACAAAATCAGATCCAGACAAAGTATATCTCTCGCGAGCCTGTGGTGATAATGTAGGAATGAACACACGTCGTGATTGGCGGCGTTGTATACTTATGCCTTGATAAATATGTTTGTGCGCCTGACACATTAAAAGCCCACCAAAATAAGGAAAAAGGTGGCGTACAAATGGTTTATAGAAAAACGAAAACAACCGCGCTGTATAATTTAAGGAAGGTGTATAATGTACAATTTCTTGCACAGGTCCGGGTATAAAATTTGTTTCCTCAAATAAACGAACAATTTGTTGGCGACTATAAGGTTCACCATAACCAAAAGGTGTACGATCATTGCATGCCCAAAAACCGCTGCGATTGGGAACAATAACAATCAAATGACCATTAGGTGCCAAAACACGCCATATTTCTTTAAGAGTTTCGCGTGAATTTTCTGTATATTCAAGTGCATGTACCAATAAAACACAATCAATCGAAGCATCAGGAAGAGGTAAATCTTCTTCAAAAACAAGTGCTGTAGCAACCCTATCAGCACAAGGCCAAGGTAAAGCACCCTGACTAGCGGGCATAAAAGCAAAACAGTGTTGTGCACGTGTACACAACACAGAAAGGTAAGGAACTGCATAACCAAAGCCCATTACTCGCTTATCAGCAAGATTTGGCCAATAGAAATTCAATTGGTCACAAATCGTTGTTTGCACCCGAAGACCAAGTGCAGAAGCATAAAAATCTTTGAGTGTAACTATATCCAATTTACATTACCATGTAGAAACAAATATCAAACGTTGCAGCCCTTTATAATCAACTTATATGGGTTTGCACCCCTTCCCCTCAAGAGCAAAATCTTCACCTTCCACTTTTAACCAAAATAATTGAAAAACAAAGTAACATAAGTAAAATACACCACGGTATTATCACTTCATCAAAAGCACGGTTACTTTGCTGTATTCTTTATTTTGAACGCATCTTACTTTATAAAAATTTTTAATGCGCTTTTTCTAATATTGATTTACATTTGACTAACGAAAGTGAAGCAATCTTTCAAGATAGCTTTTTTCTGCCTCAGGAATACGACCATTATTAAGGCGTTTGCGAATTTCTTTCAAAATCTGTCGTGCACGCATTTGATCATTTTTCTGTGTTCCCCCCAAACTTTCTTGATCTTGACCTGTCTGTGAAGAAAGCGGACGTCCTAATGGATCTTGAGGGCCATGAGCATCATTGTGATTATTTCCTTCTTTTTTCAATATCTCACGCATTTCTTGTAGAACACTTTGCGCGCCTTGTCGCAAGGATTCTAAAGCCTCTGACTGATTTTGCATTGACGTTTCATAGTCCCCATTATCAAGAGCGGTCTTTGCTAAGTTCATTTTCTTTTCTGCCTCTTTCAACGCATCATTTTGTTTAAGACCTTGTGCTGAGAGTCTTTTTTCTAATTCTGATAACTCAGACTGTAATTCAATCAGACGATCTTCCAAAGCTTTGCTTTGCTTTTCCCCATTGCTTGTGACATCTTTTTCATCATAACGTTGTTTTTTTTCTAAATGGTGCGTATCATTAAGAATTTCCTGCTGTCGACGCATCAAATCACCAAGTTGATCTAGCTTTTTTTTCATTTGTGTTTCTTGATGATCATTTTCCTCTTTAGCTTGATTGCTTTTTCGATTCTGCAAATGATCAAGTGTTTGCTCAATTTCAGCTAAAAGCTGTTCAGCTGCAGAAGAAGAACCCAACTTAGCCATTTCTTCAATCGAATCTAACTTTTGGGATAATGAATCCTCAGAAAGTGTAGTCTTACGCTCATTGCCATCTTTTGATTTTTTTTCAGGCAAAGCACTAATATAATCATTCACAGCTTGGCGTAAATTTGCCATCAGTCGCTCAATTTCCTCACTTGAAGTGCCATGGCGCAATGCATCACGCAAAGCAGCCTGTGCTTGTTTTAATCTTTGCTGAGCAGACTCGAACTGATCACCTTCAATACCTAAAGCAATTTGCCATAAATAATGAACCACATCACGCAATTGATCATCTGTTTTTGCAGCAGAAAGCCTTATCCATGCACTCTGCAATGCTAAGAAATGTGTCACATTTTGAAGACCATCTTCCGGGCGCACAAGCAAAGCAGAAAGCATATCAAGTACACGTTCTTGTGCATGTGCATCAAGTGCCAACAAACGACGCTGCTCATCTACTGCACGGGCAATAGGGTTAGCAAAAATACGCTGTGGTAACATCATAATAAAAGTTTTGCTACGCCCTTGCTGACCAGCCCCATCTTCTGCTACCAAAGTGATTTTAACCTCGCTACCAGCCCATGGATGACCAGATATATCTTGGACTGTTCGCATTTTACCTTTTCCACCACGCGCTAAAAGAAGCTTTATCTCAGGCGCTTTATAAAGAGGAGAAGCATTTTTATTCTGATCAAGAAGAGGTTCTATTGCAACAAAAGCCTTTGTTACACCATAATCATCATCCATTTCATAGCGTAACTCTAATGAACCAGCCAAAATCCTCTCTGGTTTTGCAAGCCAATGAATCGTCGGCCCTTTATCCTTAATCATGTGCAAATGCCATTGTTGTTGCCTATGACGCGATGACATAGACAAATGCATTGAACGATCTAAACGTGTTTCAAAACGAGTCATTGGATCATTTAAAGCCGTTTGTTCACTTTTTTCAGAAAGTAAAATTTTGTGTCCACCGTCTTCAGATACAGCCTTAACCTTAACACCAGCGCCATTAACAACGCGCACAACGACATCACTACCTTCAGGAACAGTAAGCTTTGTTGTCTCACCTTGTGTTAAATAAATAGGTGCAATACCTGTGTAAGCAGGTGGTGTTACCCAAGCATCAATACGTATTGATGATTCATCAATCACAGGGCGTAGATCAAACGCATCGGATAAACGCCCCCCAGATGAGCCAAAAGAAAAACTAAAAGCACACACACACAACAAAATAAATAGTGCCCTAAGAGCTATAGGGTCATAGGCAGCACTATTGGGGTAAGCAAATCCGATTTGAACATGATGCAACTGTTCTGCCATGCGGCGTTGATGTTCACGCCAAATAACTACACTAGAACCATCATTATCTTCAACACACAAACGATCTTTTTGAACACTTAAAGGCTGGTTTTTAAACCCATTTGTCTGTTCAATATAACAATCAACATCCCTTACTGTGGGAAAGCGAAAGCCAAACAGCAGAAACAAACTTCCCAAAATAGCAAAAAGTACAAGCCAAAGAAAAAATAAATGCCACCAATAACTTAAGAGATTAAAAACACCAAACCAACTAAGTGAACATAAAAGACTTAACGCTAAAAAAAATGGCAACAGTCGCGGCCATATCCGCTCAAAAAATAAGAAACACCAAGCGAGAAGGCGCGCAAATAAAAGCCTTATTTTCAGAAAACCTTTGATGTTTTCATCTTTCATAGACAATCATTTGTCCTTTTTATAATAAGTTTAAGAATCATAAGACCTATACAAAATAATTTGTACCATATAAATCGTTCCATAAAAGTTTATTGGAAACAATGTCAAAGACATTTAAAAATTCTCAACCCAATCTGGAATATGATCAAAACCAATCAATTGCGCATAATCAAGACGTGGGCGAATAACAGCATAACGCGTATCTTGAACTAAAACCTCTGGTGCCAAAAGTCGGCTATTATAGGTATTTGCCATCACCGCACCATAAGCGCCCGCTCCAGTAATTGCCAAAAGATCACCCGCCTCTAACACTGGCAGATAACGATCCAATGCCAAATAATCACCAGTTTCACAAACAGGGCCAACAATATCTGCATTGATCATCTCACCATTTAATGGTGTTTTTTTCACTGGTATCACATCATGCCAAGCATCATAAAGTGTTGGACGCATAAAATCATTCATTGCTGCATCAACAATAACAAAACTGCGCCCCTTTCCTCTTTTGAAATACACAACAGATGTTACCAACACACCAGCATTGCCTACAATACTGCGCCCAGGCTCTAAAATTACGGTAATCCCTAAAGGTGCAATATGTTTCTTTACCAGTGCAGCATAATCAAAAGGAGAAGGCACTAAATACGACTCACGACCATAAGAAACCCCAAGCCCACCTCCAATATCTAAATGGGTTATGGCATAACCATCATTGCGTAAGTGGCGCACAAAATCTGCAGCAATTATAAACGCCTCTTCAAATGGTTTTAAATCACAAATCTGGCTACCAATATGCATAGCCACACCACACACTTGAAGACCAGGCAATTGCGTTGCTTTTTTATACGCATCATATGCCAATACCAATGGAATACCAAATTTATTTTCAGACTTACCAGTTGTAATTTTCTGATGGGTCTTCGCATCTACATCTGGAGTAATACGCAACGAAACGCGTGCATTTTTTGAAAGTGCAACAGCCCGTGCTGATAATTGTTCAAGTTCCTGCTCTGATTCGACATTAAAACAGCAAATATCATGTGCAAGAGCAAAATCTATCTCTCTAACCGTTTTACCAACCCCAGCATAAACAATACGATGCGCAGGAATACCAACAGCTAAAGCGCGTCGTAATTCACCTTCTGACACCACATCAGCGCCCGCCCCACCGCGTGCTAAAAGCCGTAAAATAGCCTGATTGGAATTTGCTTTAACCGCATAAGCAATAAGGCTAGGTATATCATGAAATGCATTTTGATAGTCTTGAAAATGAGTAACAAGTGCATTGGCTGAATAACAATAAAAAGGTGTTCCAACTTTATCTGCAAGTGTAGAAAGTAAAAGACCTTCAGCATAAAGCATGTCTTGATGATAAGGGAAAAAACGCATAAAAACCTCTATTGTATCAATCGATCGAGAATAAAAGGTTTATCCGTCTTTCTTTCAGAAACAAAAGCTCCTTGCGAAGGCTCCATCGTTGTTAAAGAAGGTAATTCTAATGCCCCTTTACGCCCGCACCCAACTATAACAACATTAAAAAAAAGGACAATTATTAAATTCTTTAAAATAGTTCCCATACGCCTTTTTCTTCTTATATTGATATTTTTCTGCATCTTTTTTGTATTTATAATAAAATCTATTCACGCACTCACAAGATGCCTTTTCCAATAGGCAATTTGGCGAAGTACTTCTAAAGGCCCTGTTCTACCAAAAATTTTACGACTTTCAACTGATTTTTCAACTGTTAAAACATCAAAAACAGCTGCATTTATATCAGGATAGATCGTTGAAATTCAGCCAATGACAAATTATTAAGACGACATTTCTCTTTTTCTGCCAATGTCACAATGCATCCAGTAATATGATGAGCCTCACGAAAGAAAAGCCCCAATTTGCGTACAAGCCAATCAACTAGATCTGTTTCTATCGCATAACCAGAATCTGCTGCTTATTTCATAACTTTTTTATTTACTTCCAAATCACCAATGATCCCCGTCATTGCTGCCAGCCAATAATTCCAAAACCAAAGCCCCATCAAAAACATAAGTTTTATCTTCCTGCATATTCAATAAGCGAGAGGTAGTCTCTTCATTACTGTTAAAAATCCAATAAACGCGCCACTCAACCGTCCCGATCTGGCCCGTATAAGCTCAGCAGCATCAAAATTTCTCTTTTGTAGCATAATAGATGAACCTATTAAAAAAGCATCTGATAAATGAATAAACTGAAATTGTGCCCTCGACTACAGAATAATCTCTTCTGCTAAGACATTAAAAGATACATTGCACAGAGCGCACCAGCGTGTTTAAAAATTCCAACGCAAAATCACGATCTGAAACACTATCTATTAGAATTGCGCGTCGGTTCACGAAACCCCAGTAGCTTGTGCTGTCATAAAGCAAGAGATCGATTGAAAAGCCTGTTCTCGCCAATGCACAAGCGCCCCTAGAGGCGACTCATTCATTCGCTCAAACGCATCAACGCATATGTGATAAATCCCGGCTAAATATTTTCAACATAAACCATCATATAATGACCAAACGTTACTGGGTGGGCAGTTTTTAAATGTGTAAAACTGGCATAAAAGTATCGACATACTATTTTACTCGAATAAGCAATTGTTCTACGAGCTCTTTTATACTTGTGCTATTTTTTGCGTTTCGTCACGCACCCATAAACGAAAATCAACTGCAACCTGATCATTACGTGAACACGCTGTGTGCAAACGGCCTGCTACAAGACCAATCAATTGGCTCAAACCGCGCCTTAATATTCATATGAATATCTTCAAACTCTCACGAAAAAGTAAATGTGCCTTCTTCAATTTTTTGACGAATAAGCTTTAAACTATGCATAATTTTTCATAATCAGAGTGTGAAATAATTTTTGTTTGTGCTAACGTTGCCACATGAGAAAGTGAACCTTCAATATCTTGCCAATAAAGTTTTTGATCACAATTAATGGAAGCATTAATATCTTCATAACCGCAGCAGGGCCTTGTGCAAAACGGCCACCCTACATCTATCTCAATTTATTATCTGTCATACTTTAAAAGCGCCCATCCAAAGGATAAAAATTATGATCTCTCAAACTTTTATCAACTGGAAAAATAAAAAAACACAACGTTTACTTACATCCTTTATCATTGCCTTAAGTTTATACGCAACAATAAACCATGATAATAAAGCATCTCTTTTTCCTTATTTTATTTCAGTTGCAAAAGCACAAGAAATAAACGCCAACAAAATAAAAGAGGAAAAGATAATAACGATCAAAAAAGAAGCCAAAGGCTTTTTTAAGCACATCCGATTTGCCGATACTTCTTATAATATAAGCCAGTTTTCTTTTAAAGATATTCAAGGAAAAGACCATAAATTCTCCAAATTTACTGGAAAACCACTGCTTATTAATCTATGGGCCATTTGGTGTGCACCTTGCCGTGTAGAAATGCCAGAACTTGCACAATTAAAACGCGATATGGAGGGAGAGAATTTTGATGTCATAGCCATTAACATCGATAAAGTTGCTTCTCCTGAAAAAATTAAACAATTTTTACGTGAAGTGCATGCTGATAATTTGACCTACTACCGCGACGAAAAAATGAACATTTTTACCAACATCCGCAAACAAGGACTAGCTTTAGGGCTACCCATTACACTCCTTGTTGATCAAGATGGTGACCTTATTGCTTCATTTAATGGTATAGCTCCATGGGCCAATAACGATGCCAAAGCACTCATAAAAGCTATCATTAAAGAAACAAAATAACGCTCTCAATGACCACAAATAACTATGCCTTAAAACCACTCAAAAATAGAAATTAGAAATGATTATTAATAAAAAAAGTAAAGTCCATTTGCAAATTGCTCCACCCTCACAAACCTCCTATTAAAACACCTATCACTAAAGTTTAGTCGATTGAGCTAGCTGAATAAAAATATGCACTACTCAGTATTAAGTATAAGGTAAGCTTCACTTTGCTATTCCCACCCGCATCATCCATTGCTAAGGGCCTTAACCTGTCTTCACAATACACGACACCTCACACTTTACAATTTACATTTCAAATCTTGTACCGTCAAACTCCTTAAAAACAGCCTTTGTTAATAAGCGTCTCACTAAATAAATATTCTAAGAATTGAGAATAAACAAAGGTAACTTAACTTGCCATAATACATATTTGAAACTGATAACGCATAAGACAATCAATTTTAGCTTTAGGCACAAAGCATCCTTATCAATCACCAAAAAGCGATAGTAGAATGTGCACCTTTATTTCCTATATTTAACAAAAAGGCTTTATAGATTTGAATGTTGTAAACGGGTGCGATAAAACATAATTGCTGCGTTTATTTCACCCCCCAAAATAAAAATCGCACTCAACATATAAAGAAAAATAATAGCAATCATAATAGATGCTAACCCAGCGTAAGTGGACACATAATTAAACATTGTTAAATAATGTGCAAAAGTAATCGATGCCGCAAACCACAAAAATAGTGTCACCATAACTCCTGGTAAAATATCTATCAATTTCCTGCGCTTTGCTGGTAGCCATTTATGAACAATCAAAAGACTAGTAAATAAAACAACCACTGCAATTGTGTAACGCCATAAACGAATAACACCAATATATTCAACAATAAAAGGAAAATGATTTTGTGTAATTTTTATCAACAAAGGTGCTAAAACTAATAAAAAGCTGATAACACTAATACCGATCGTTCCAATGATCACAAAAAATAAACTTTGAAAACGACAAAAAAACAAACTTCGCTGATCAACAACACGATAAGCCTTATTCAAAGCTGCACGTAAAGCTTCTACCCCATTTGAAGCAAAATAAGCCGCCCCAACAAAAGAAAGCGTTAATAAGCCTCTTCGTTGCGTTACCAAAACATTGACGATTTCTTTAGAAAAAGGTTCTGCAATTGCATCGGGCAACAAGTGTATAAGCGCTTCAATTTTTTGCGGTGTATACGCAAAATCCCAAAAAAAACTGGCCAGAGACGCTCCAAAAATACAAAAAGGAAAAAATGCTAAAAGCCCTGAAAGTACGATATGACTTGCAAAAGCACTGCCATTATCACGTACATAATGACTTATTGCATTAATGAGAATACGACAGCTATAGCACAAAACATTTTTTACCAAATCTTCACACTCTCTGATAACTTTCCCTTTAAGTCTCTTTAAGCTTTATAAAAATGATCTAAACTTCATAAATGAAAGTTGTTCTCGTATAAAACAGATACCTTTTTAAGAATAACAATTATGATAGCCAAATTTAAAAAAACTATACTAAAATCAACAACGACAAATCAACAAATTTCATTGATACCTCAAATTGCTAAGATCATTGCTTAACTCCCATGTTATCATTAATAAAGGAGTACTTCTTCATACACCGTACCCCAAAATATTAAGTAATCTTGTATTTTATACTTAAATCATGTTGTACAATGATCTTTTTGATCTTGATGCAAATTTGGCAATTACTCAAAACAAACAATGCTTGCTCGTATTACGAGTAATACTACAATCTCATGATCAAAAGCTTTTATGAATTATTGTTTTTTGTCTTTTGACAAAAAAATCACCTTAAAGGAAAAATATATCTCATAAAATTACCCAAATTACAAAAAATTACCCAAGTCACAAAAACGCTTTAATGCCGATGGAGCCAATATTTTAAGAAGAGATGCGTTTTTGTGCACTAACTGCCAATCCTAATAAAACTTGATGAACAATAGCTTCACCCAAAAATGGATTTTTACGGCTATCTAAAACAGCGCACTGAATTTTTTCCATAGCATAAGCAATTTGTTCCAACCTCCAATATTTTAGGGCTTTTTCAACTATTTTTTCCCTACGAAAAAAAATTGGTGGCCGTGCTTGAGATATGACTGCAAAAGGAGCTTTCCCTTCAACTTCTACTTGATAGCGCAACAGCTGTAATTGTTGAAAATGCCTTTGCGCTGCACTCAAAACAAAAAAAAGCGTATTTTGCATAGTCGCATATCGACTAAAATGCATCTCAAAACTCGCTACATCCCCCAGTAAAATAGCATCAATAACTTCATCTTGGGAAAGAGCGCTAGCCTCACTTACCACAGCCTTCACATCCTCAAGTGTAACCTCATTTTTCTTTAGAGCATAAAGACAAAGCTTTTCCAACTCACCACGCGAAACAAGGCGATCCGCCCCCAAATTTTCGTATAACCACTTGCGCGCTTCCAAAGAAAGAGTCATTTTAAAACCATTCAAAACCTCATCAATCACTCTATCAAGGGAACGGACATCATCCGTATAACAGGGTAAAGCCAGCGCTGTTGATGCTGTTTCAACAATATTGCGCAACCCAACACCCTTTTTTAGATCCCCTGCTTCAATTAAAATGAAACATGCTTTGGGCGGTTCTTTAATTAAAAGCTTAAGAGCAGCAAGAAAACCTTTTTGATTCGCACCATTGGATATCCATATCAAACGATCACCACCAAAAAGCGATAAAGTATGTGCTTCATCCTGCAATCGTACGGGATCTTTATCAATCTCAGCTGCATTGAGACGAATCGTAGAAAAAGGATCCTCTATCGCCACTTGCGTTAGCTTAGCAAAACGCTGCGCACGTTCACAAACAAGACCACGATCAGGACCATAAATTAAAATAATGGGAAAGGAACGCGAAAAATGCGTGAGAAAATGATCAACTTCATGTGCTTTTTTTACAGCCAAAATATTAATCCACTACCAAAATATCAAATCCATTATAGTGTATCATTAGTATATCATTTCAAAAACTTCATCGTGAAATTTTTAAAGTATGCCAATCATGCCAAAAAATTCTAACATGCAATTTACATTCTTTTTAGTGCATGTCCAAGATCATTGTTCTACTACGCACTCTCTCCATACACTATCTGTACACCGATCCCTCACATTCAAAACTTGATATATAGAATGCATCATCATAATTGTGATTAATTTATTCTCTTTAATAATTTTTTCAGTTAAATGTATTACAAAATCAAATACTTAACATATCTAATGCTGAAACTATATTTATTTAACTCCAAAATATCCACTTGCACTAAAGTAGTAATCATAAATAAGATAAATCTCGTGATACTGCTTGCTTAAATAAACTATCCACACGATTATGAAAAATTTTAGAAAACTCAAAATCTCATTGAGTAACTCTATTTGGCAAAAACTGCCGCTTCTCATGATTTAAAATCGAATAAAATTTTCAATGCTTCTCCCAAAGAATCACAAGCATCAATTTTTTCAATCATTAAAAAGACCACCCTAACTGGCTAATCAATCTTGAAAAATACAAACAACATTGCCAATTTTTTTAACTTATTGATAGATAAAAGTGTATTTTGCTTAAATTTATAATCACTTACCCTCCCTTGAGAAGGACATATTTCCTAAAATATAAATCAATTATCTAGCACTATTTAAATCACCAGTTGAATAATACTTTTTTAACCTTAAAAAATAAATTTCACTAACATCAAAATAAATTAAAATAAATTTTACTGAAACGTGATTTTTTTGTTGCAATTCAGACAAGGCTAAGCCATACAAAAGGCGTTTGAGAATGTGTGAGCGGGTGTAGCTCAGGGGTAGAGCACAACCTTGCCAAGGTTGGGGTCGTGGGTTCGAATCCCATCGCCCGCTCCAATAAAATATATTTTACTTCCACCAAAATTCACTTTGTAATGCAAAGCACTTCTTCAAGTGATTTTTTTTGTAAGAATTGTTTCTTGATTTAAGTATTTACAAAAATAATTAAGCAAAACACTCTGTAATAATTTATGTTATCTGGGCATTTTAAGCTATATTTACTTGAATTATTGTATCAAATCGAATTAAATTCGATCAGTTATAAAAGAGGTACCGTCTGCGTAAAAAACATAAGACTATTTTACGCATTTAATGTAGTCACAACTAACTACCACACTTAATATTTTAGGTTTTTATTTCTAATAAAAACTCTAAATTTCTTTAAATTCCAATCTGATGAAAAAGATCAAAACCAACTAATAGATAAAATTTGTTGAGAAAAATTTGCTTCTAACAACTTGTAATATTCTTAGTTTTTTGTTTTATAGTCTAAAATACATAAAAATAAGTGTATTATAATGACGATATTTTCCACACATAGAGTGGAACAACGAGAGTTTCATTGCAAATATTAAATAAAAATATGGTACTTATCCTTCGTTCTCTTCTCTTTACGTTTGCCTTTTATACAACCACTTTTGTGCAAATGATTCTTTATGCCCCCTTTTATTTTTTAATGCCCCGTAAAAAAGCGTGGGTTATCCCTAAAACATGGGCACGTGTTACATTATTTTTACAAAAATACATTGCTGGAACACACTATGAAATTGAAGGCATAGAAAACCTCCCAAAGGATGCATATATTATTGCGATAAAACATCAATCTGCATGGGAAACTTTTAGCCTTGTACCCTATTTTGATGATCCTGCTCTTATTTTAAAACGTGAATTGATGTGGATCCCTTTTTTTGGCTGGTATATGGCCAAAACACAAGTTATCCCGATTAACCGAGCAACCCCTATTCAAACTCTTAAAATCATCATACAAAAAGCAAAACAAAAAGCAAAACAAGGGCGCCAAATTCTGATCTTTCCCGAAGGAACACGCCGACAACCCGGTCAAGAACCAAATTATAAACCAGGCATTACTGCTCTTTACAACGAATTAAAACTCCAAGTTGTACCCATTGCTCACAACGCTGGTTTATATTGGCCACGTAATAATTTTCGTCGCTATCCAGGAACAATTCGTGTGCGTATTCTTCCTCCTATCGAAACTGGTTTAAATAAACGTGATTTTTTAGACCAACTAATCGAAAAAACAGAAAAAGCCTGTGATGAATTGCTCTTATTGGCCGCTCAAGACCCCACTCCTCCACCTATGCCGCCCTCTGCTGTTAAAAAGCTTCAAGTGCTCGGTCATCATTGGAAGGGACCTATACGTAATTAAACGTTTCTTTCTTTATTTTATACATTCAAATCTATTGTATTTAAAGCTAAAACAATTCTAAGTTACTTAAACTGAACAATAATTGGACTTAAAAATTATATGCGTCAACTCTTATACAGCCTCTGTTTATCTTTCATTTTAAGTATGACAAGTACTCTGACTCTATCTCATCCCTTTATTTCTGTTGACGCTGCAACTGGACGAATATTAGAACACAATCAAGCTTTTGAACGATGGTACCCTGCTTCTTTAACAAAATTAATGACCACTTATGTCATTTTTCGTGCCATGAGCACAGGAGAAATTTCACCACAAAAACATATCACCATTAGCAAAAATGCATCACAAGCTTCTCCCTCTCACTCAGGTTATAAAGCAGGTTCCATCCTTACACTGGAAACAGCTTTAAGCATTACATTAGTTAAATCAACCAATGATTTGGCCATTGCTTTAAGTGAAGCTGTTTCTGGTTCACAAGAAGCTTTTGTGCAACAAATGAATGCCCAAGCCCAACGTTTAGGCATGTTTGGAACTCATTTTGCCAATGCAAGTGGTCTGCCGCATCCAGATAATTACACCACAGCGCGTGATATTGCTCTTCTCGCTGTTCAAATCCGTCGGGAATTTCCCCAATATGCTCATTATTTTTCTATCCCAGCTATTGATTTTGGTGATGGACGAAAAATCAAATTGAACTCAAACAACCTCATTAACCGTTTTAATGGCATAGATGGTATGAAAACTGGTTTTACTTGCGCCTCTGGTTTCAATCTTGTTGCTTCAGCGACCCGCAATAAACGTATGATTATCGCTGTTGTTTTAGGGTCAGATACCATTGATGCAAGAGAAGGAAAAGCAGCACAATTACTTGAAACAGGTTTCTCTCTTCAAGGCTCTCCACAATCAACATTAGCCACCTTAAAGCCTTATGGCACTAAAATGATGAAAATCACCGATATGGAAGAAAAAATATGCGATCCTGAAATTGTAAAAAAACGCCTAGAAGACACCTTCGACAAGGAAGGAAATATTATCCTTACTTCTCCTTTAATCAAAGCTTTACCTTCTTCCGTTCTTCCTTTGACAGTACAACTCATTGCCGCACCACAGGTATATAAAACTAATACAAGAATACCGCGTAAAATCCCTATCCCACATAAACGACCTACCTATATTCTATAATGAAAACAATAAATTATTATCGATGATCCACGTGGAGCACAGGAAAATAGCCTATATGTTTTCATTACCTTCATGATCGGTTTTTCAGGTTTTTCCGGTAATTTTGTTCAAATTTTCTACTAAAGCATGATATATTATCATCGTAAATGAATTTAGCGAAATAAATGCTAATTATCTTTCTAGTTTTTAATAAATTATAAAAGGTATGATATTTTTATAATAAAACCATATTTTATGGTTTTACCCCACTTAAACCTTTTTTGGTAAAACGATCGAAAACATAGCGTTTTTCGTAAACGTCAATTTTTGAAAGCGCACGCTTGGTCTCAAAAAGATCATAACCTTCTTTGAGCATCATCCAAAATGGATAATGAGGGTTATCACGATGACGCTTCATATTAGCATCGGTCATGCGAAAGGGGAAGGTATGTAACTGAAATTCTTTCTGCCCACCCTTAAAAGCATCCCGTGCAAAAGCATAAATTTGTCCCATATTATTATCAGTCATTGCATAACAGCCTACAGAAGTACAACCCCCATGCACCATAAGATAACTACCCGTACGGCCATGTGCTTGATCATAAAGATTAGGAAAACCAATATTAAAAGAAAGATAACGACTCGAATAAGGATTCATTTGACTTGCATTAACAGTATAAAAACCTTCTGGTGTTTGATAATCCCCTTCTTTATATTTAGGTCCAAGTTGGCCTGACCATTTACAAATGTCATAACTTGCCACAAGCACAAAACGCCCGGTGCGGTCTTGCTTCCAAACTTCAGCAGTATTTTCTTCCTTAAAAAAACGCATCATAATTGGTGCATATGGATCGACATTATACTCAATCATTTTATGTTGAATTTCTTTGGGTAATGGTTGCTTAACCTTAGCCTGAATGGAGGCAGGCAACCGCTCCTGACACGCTGTCAATATCCCAACTGCTAACAAAAAAAATGATAAAAAATATCGACTTAATTTCATTGAAATAAAACTCTAACCTATAAAGTCTCTCACACAAACCACTTCCAATTAAGCCAAAGAACGGCCAATTTGAAGATATTTTTCCCAACGCTCCTGTCTTATGGTTTCACCATCCTTACCAGCCATAGAATGTAAAGCAACAGAAATAATATTACTTGTCGTCTCCATCACAGCTTCCTTTCCCCGATGTGCTCCCCCTAAAGGCTCAGGAATAATGCCATCAATAACCTTTAGCTTATAAAGGTCTTGAGCAGTAATATGCATATTGGTTGCTGCATCTTTCGCACGAGTTGGATCACGCCATAAAATAGAAGCCGCTCCTTCTGGCGAAATAACTGAATAAATTGAATGCTCTAACATATAAACCTTATTAGCTGCAGCAATTGCTATTGCCCCTCCAGAACCACCTTCTCCAATAATGACTGAAACAACAGGAACACGTAGACGTAAAGTTGCCGCTGTTGATTGTGCAATTGCCTCCGCCTGTCCACGTTCTTCAGCACTTACACCAGGATAAGCACCGGCTGTGTCAACAAAAGTTAATAATGGCAAATCAAAACGATCAGCCATTTCCATAATCCGCACAGCTTTACGATACCCCTCTGGGCGAGCAGAACCAAAATTATAGCGTAAACGTGTTTGTGTATCATGGCCTTTTTCTTGACCTATATAAGCAATCGCTTCACCCTTAAAGCGTGCAAAGCCAGCTTGAATAGCTTCATCTTCAGCAAATTTACGATCACCTGCTAAAGGTGTAACATCACTCAATAAATATGCTGAATAATCCATAAAATGAGGTCGATTAGGGTGACGTGCCACTTGTGTTTTTTGCCACGGTGACAACTTTTTATAAAGATCGCGCAAAGCCATCTGAGAACGCATCTCAAGACGCGCAATCTCATCCTTCATGTCAAGACTACCCTTTTCTTGAGCAATCTTTTTCAATTCAAGAATTTGCACATCTAGATCAGCAACAGGTTTTTCAAAATCAAGATAATTATACATTGTTCCTAACTTACTCGTGTATAACTTATATATCCATAATTTTTTTAAGTATTTTTCAAAATATTACTTTTTCTTTACCCGGCCTTATGCTGATCGGCAAGTGGGTGATGCTCATTAACCAAACAATACAGCCTTTCTTCCAATACATGTGTATAAATCTGGGTAGTAGAAATATCACAATGCCCCAATAAATGCTGAACCACACGCAAATCAGCACCATTTTGCAAAAGATGACTAGCAAAAGCATGGCGCAACACATGGGGAGAAAAGTTGTTGCCTTTCACCCCTGCTCTTTCAGCAAGCTCTTTTAATCCTCGTGCAACAAACTGGCGGGCGACATATCCTGTTGATGAGCGAGCAGGAAAAAGATAAAAGCTTGCCGCATCCTTGCCCTGATCACGCAAAACTAACCACTGAGAAATAACTTGGCACGCCTTATCTGATAAGAGAACCATACGTTCTTTTTCTCCCTTACCACGAACAACAATAAATTGCTCCTTTCCGCGTGCTGCTTGAACTGGAAGACTTACCAACTCACTAATGCGTAATCCTGTCGCATAAAGCATTTCAATTAATACCTGAAGACGCAACGCACGCATGTGATTTTTTGATCCATAATCTGTTTGATCTACTTCTAGTTGCGCACGATCAAGTAATTTTGTCACTGTATCTTCATTCATGGTTTTTGGTAAAAGACGTCTTTGACGAGGCGTATCAATATCATGAGAAGGGTCATCTGTTCTTAATCCCTCAGCATAAAGAAATTGATAAAACTGACGCAAAGTCGATAAACGACGTGCTTGCGAAGTGGCTGCAAAACCAGCAGTATGCATAAGCGACAAAAGATTGATTAAATCCTCTCTTTGTGCCGAAAAAAGTGAAACAGAGCGTGAACACAACTGGTCATGTGCCCATTGTAAATCATTCTGATAAGCAGAAAGTGTATGGGCACAAGCCCCTCGTTCAGCACTCATCATTTCAAGAAAACGATCTATCACAGCGTTACTTTTCATGGATTTGCTTTCAAAAATACATTGCATAAATAAAAAGGAACATTGCGACGCATATTTTTTATTATGAAATTCAACCCAAATTATAAACACTATTTATCATAAGACTGGAAAATAGCTGATTATAATGAAAAAATTTATCAAAATCAGGTGAATATTGGCATAAGAAAATAAATTATCCCAAAAATATTCCTAACTTTATTATGCCTGACAAAGATTAACAGAAATTGATTTTAAAGAAGATAAATATCGAAATAAAATCATGAAAAATAAGCAGCTTCAAAATATTCCAATAACACAAATAAAAAACCAACTATTATCACGTCTTAACCAACAAACACTTGTATTCGTCGGCCTTATGGGTTCAGGAAAATCCGTTGTTGGAAAACATGTCGCTGCTATGCTCAGTTTGCCATTTTATGATTCTGATCAAGAAATCGAAAAAGCTGCACAGATGACAATCGCTCAATTATTTGAAATGTATGGCGAATCAAAATTTCGCGCTCTTGAACAGAAAGTTATTCTAAACATCATTAAAAAAGGTCCTCTCATTTTAGCGACAGGTGGAGGTGCTTATATGAATGAAAACATCCGAAAAGCCATTCATCAAAATAGTATATCCATATGGCTTAAAGCAGATCTTCATGTCCTCATAGAGCGTGTTTCAGGGTGTTTTGCACGACCATTGCTTCAAACGGCAAATCCTAAAGAAACGATGCAAAAACTCATGGAGCAACGCTATCCTATTTACGCACAAGCAAATTTAACAATTAACAATCATGAAGAACATTATCACATAGTAGCACATAATGTGATACAGGCTGTACAACGCTATTTATCCATAAAATAACGATAGAGATAAAAAGCATGCAAACCAAAATTGTTACTGTCAAATTGAATAAACATTGTTATGATATCGTTATCGGCTCAGGTTTAATTGCACAAGCAGTCTCAAAGATTAAGCATTATTTGCATCAAAAGAGTTCTCATCAAAAAATACGTTTAGCTATTGTTACAGATAAAAATGTTGCTGCTTTTCATTTGAACACATTGCAGACAAAACTAGCAGAAAATGAAATCTACACGGTCCCTATCATCGTAGAAGCAGGAGAGCAATCAAAGTCGTTTCCAATTTTGCAAAATGTGATCGATAAAATTCTTGTCGCTCGTTTAGAAAGAGGCGATAGCATTATTGCTTTGGGGGGCGGTGTTATTGGTGATCTTGCAGGATTTGCTGCAAGTATCATACGCCGAGGTATGCATTTCATTCAAATGCCTACAACACTTCTAGCACAAATTGATTCATCCGTTGGTGGAAAAACTGGAATCAATAGTCCCTATGGTAAGAATCTCATCGGTACCTTTTATCAACCCCAATGCGTTATTGCTGACACTGATGTTCTCAATACATTACCTTCACGCGAATTTCGTGCTGGTTATGCAGAAATGGTTAAATATGGCCTCATTAATCAACCTCATTTTTTTGAATGGCTTGAAAAAAATTGGCAAAAAGTCTTTTCCAAGGGCCCAACACAAATAGAAGCTATTGCTCGCTCATGTCAATTTAAAGCTGATATTGTAACGCACGATGAACATGAAACAGGCCAACGCGCCTTGCTAAATCTTGGTCATACATTTGGACATATGCTTGAAACAGCAACTACCTATGATTCAAATCGTTTAATCCATGGTGAAGCTGTAGCTATTGGAATAATTTTAGCCCACCAATTTTCTGAACAATTAAATTTAATCAGCCCCACAGTGACACAACGTATTAAAGCACATTTTAAAACCGTTGGTTTACCAACAAAACTACAAGATATCCCCGGCAAACTTCCAGATGCCGAAACACTTATGACCTTTATTGCCCAAGATAAAAAAGTTTCGCAAAATAACTTAACTTTTATCCTAACACGCGCACTGGGCCAATCATTTATCGCTAAAAACGTTTCACCAAATGCAGTCTTGACTTTCCTGAAACAAAAATTAATGAAATCTGATTAATTTCTATTTATTAATTGATTAATTTTTATACTTTAGTTAAAAGAATAGGTGTGATTTGAGTCTGCGTAGCTCAGTAGGATAGAGCACAGGATTCCTAAATGAATTGGGCGCTTTGAGGAGAAATCCTTAAAGTGGATCTGCTCAAATTCGGGGAAAGCTTCACAGGAGACTGTATGCCAATCCCGAGCCAAGCCTGTTTTAAAAAAACAAGGAAGGTGTAGAGACTGAACGGGCAGCACCTAAAAAGTGTATACTTCAAGGTGAAGAGACAGTCCAGACCACAAACAGCTTACAATAACAAAGACTGGCGATGAAAATCGAAGTGGTATGAATCCTGGGGTCGTGGGTTCGAATCCCGCCGTAGACACCATTTCATCAATTAAGGTTATTACTTATGAGTAAGAAGGAAGCATCAATGAAAAAAATTCTACCTATTTTAGGACTTTTTGCTTTAGGAGCTTTTGTTATTTTTTATTCCTTGTTCAATAAAACAAATATTTTTTCCAGTTCTTTAGTCATTGAAGTACCAAGCAATTCAAACCCCACTAAAGAAACAGTTGTCTATCAATGTGGCACTCAAACCAATAGAGAACGTATTGAAGTTACTTATCTCAACGCTGGCAATATTTCGTTAGTTGATTTCACATGGAACGGTGAACGCATTATTGGAGCAAATGTAATTGCAGCTTCAGGTTCAAAATATGCGGGAGCCCAATACATTTGGTGGACAACTAAAAATGAAGCCACACTTTATGACCTTATTAATGATCCCAATGAAGAAAAGCCCATTATGTGTGAAGAAGAAAGAAACACAAAATAAAACAAATTTTAGATTAAAAGTCACACTGGTTTCAGTGTGATGTTTTATCTTCCAATGTAGGCAGTTCTTCTTCTGTCTCATTTAACAAAAAGGTTGGCGGCTTTTGCAGCCAATCTTCTGAGTGATCTCGATGCACACCAGCCTGTGAGAGAAGCATAGTCGTAACAGGTATTGTCACAAGCGTAAAAATTGCTAACAAAGCTTCATGTACAACAAAATGACCATCTACAAATATCGCATAAAGGATCGAAGCAATAACAATACTTCCAGTTCCTAAACTTGCACCCAATGAAGGCATATGGAGACGCTCATAAAAGCAAGAAAAGCGCATAAGCCCTATTGCTCCAATAAGTGTAAGACCAGATCCCAGCACTAAAAAAATAGTAATAATAATAGCAATCCAGAGCGAAACATCACCTTTCATTCAATAATTTCTCCACGCATCAAAAATTTTGCTAAAGCAACACTTGAGATCGGACCTAACAATCCAATCATAAGGGCAACATCAAAATAAATATTTGTCCCTGAACGAATATCAAATATAAGAAATAAAAGAACAGTCGTCATATAAAGAGTATCCAACCCCACAACTCGATCTTGTGCCCTTGGACCATAAATCAATCGAAAAAACGCTAGAATCATCGCCAAACTTAAGAAAATCTGTGAGAGGAAAATTCCCCAATAAAGGATCATCATACTCATTAGAAAATCTCCAAAAGCAATTGTTCATATCGTTGTTTGATCAGCTGTTGATAATCATTTCCATCTGCTAAATTGAGAACATGAATGAGAAGTTCACTATTTTTGCTATTATATGCAATCCAAACAGTACCTGGAATTGCCGAAAAAATACATGCTAAAATAGCCAAAGCTGTACGACTCTTAAGTGCAAGAGGCACAATAATAAAACCAGAATGTTGTTCCTGGTGCTTTTTTGTTAAAATCAACCAAGCCACCATAATATTTGCATAAATAGAATCTACCAACACTCGAAAAATCAACCGAAAAACCGCATTCCAACTTTTAACTGTAACTTTTTTCGGTTCAAGCAGCTGCATCATCCAACCACCAAACAAAGAAATTACACTTCCTAAAAGGAACTGGCCTAAACTGAAACCGTTTAAAATAAGCCACATAAAAACAATCGCACCACTTAAGAAAGGATGAGGAAAAAAGCGCTTCATTGATTCCTCTCAGTGTTTTTGAGAGAAAAATCAAATAAAACACTCTCAATATAATTTTTAGGATCATGCAAAGTCTTAGCAGTTTCAGACATATAATGACTCACAGGGCTAACTATAATTGTCATAATAAAACATAAAGAAAAAAGAGCAGCGATAGGCGCAAATTCAATCACTTGTATACGTGGGACTTTGCCTTCAAAAGGAACCCAAAAAGTTCGAATGCCCATACGTACCATTGCAACCAAAGTTGCAAAACCAGATAAAATAACAAAAACTACAAAAAACCAATCACGTAAAACTGGTACATAAGTAGAAAAATTTCCCTCGTTTGCGTTTAAAATAGCTGTAAGCATCATAAATTTTGCAACAAAACCAGAAAAAGGAGGCAATCCAATAATCAAAATTGCACAGATACTAAAACAAGCTCCAAGAACAGCCAACGTTACTGGTAAATAAGTACCAATTTCATCTTCCTTTTCTTCTTCATCCTCACCATACAATTCCATCGTAACAGCCAAAACATTAGTAGCCATATCTCGACTGCGTTCAACCAATTCAACCAAAAGAAAAAAAGCTCCGAGCGCTAAAGTGGAAGAAACAATATAAAAAAGTATACCCGTAGTCAGTGCCACATTACCTGTTCCAATCGCTGTTAACACTGTACCAGAAGACACAAGAATACTGTAAGATGCCAAACGTCTTAAAACTTGGCTGGCTAATACTCCAATAACACCAAAAGTCAGCGTAGCAAGCCCACCATAAAATAAAACCGTATGACCAAAATGAGCCAAATATTCACTTTCAGAACCAAACCATAACAGCGTTAACCGCAAAATAACATAAATGCCCACCTTGCTTAAAATCACAAAAGAAGCACCAATAGGCGCTGCTGCTGCACTATAAGCTGGCACCAACCAAAAATTAAGTGGCCACATGCCAGCTTTGAGCAAAAAAGCAACACCTAAAAATGTTGCACCTACTTTAAATAAAACAATATCCGCATCAGCTATATGTTTCATTTTGATCGCTAAATCAGCCATATTAAGCGTACCAACCACCCCATAAATGAGTGCCGCGCCAATTAAGAAAAACAATGAAGCAACAAGGTTAATGACCACATAATGCATACCTGCACGCACCCGTGATTGACCCAAACCATGTAATGCAAGCCCATAAGAGGCGGTTAACATAACTTCAAAAAATACAAATAAATTGAATAAATCACCCGTTAAGAAAGCGCCATTTATCCCCACCATCAAAAACTGCATTAGCGACTGAAAATGAGGGCCCGCTTTACACCAATAAGCTTGTGAAAAAATCAAACCACCAGCAATTAACACATTTGAAAGCAAAAGCATCATAGCACTTAAGCGATCAAGAACCAAAACAATACCAAAAGGAGAAGGCCAATTGCCAAGCCGGTATACATCTGAAGCTGGAGCTATTTCAACAGTACGCATAAGCAAAACAACAGAAATAACAACCAATAAACCTGCGGAAAAAAGGCTAACGCGTGATTTAAGTTGTGAACGACGTTCATCATAAAACAGAAGAATTGCTCCAATGCTTAATGGCACAAGAACAGGTAAAATAAGTAAATGGTGCAGCCAAATTTCTGTCATCTTACTTCATGCCCATCAACGTGGTCTGAATTTGTTAAACCGCGTGAAACCAAAAGGATGACTAAAAATAGTGCTGTTGTTGCAAAACCAATCACAATTGCTGTCAAAACTAAAGCCTGAGGTAAAGGATCAACATAATTTGCAGGATTAATCACAATAGAAGGGTCAACAATAGGCGCTGCATTATTGCGTGGTCTGCTCATTGAAAATATAAAAAGGTTAACCCCATAAGAAAGCAATGACAAACCAAGAATAACTTGAAAAGTTCGTGGACGCAAAAGAAGCCAAATGCCTGATCCAATAAAAACACCAATGCCTAAAGAAAGAACAACTTCCATTAACTTTCCTTTTTCTTTGTAATAGATTTCTTACTAATTCGGTAAAAGCGAATTGATTGATGTGCAAGCGCAATTAAAATAAGAACACTCGCCCCCAAAACCACAGAAAACACGCCAAAATCAAACAACAAAGCAGATACTATCGGAATGTTTCCAATTAAAGGGAAATGAACATATTGAAAAAACGATGTTAAAAAAGGATATCCAAAAAACCAAGAACTTGCCCCAGTTGCCACTGATAATAATAAGCCAAAACCAATCCAACGAACAGGTAAAACACGTAAATGGCTTTCCACCCAGCGAATATTAGTAGCAAGATACTGTAGAATAAATCCAACCGCTAAAGTAATACCACCAGCAAACCCACCTCCTGGAAAATCATGCCCACGCATTAATAAATAAACCGCAATAGCGATAATAACAGGAAAAAGCCAATGCATAATAACAGAAGGAATAGTTAAATAATCCGATAAAGTATCTCCAACTTCACGATCAGGTTGCGCTGTATCAAAAGCTGTTTGAATACGTTGCTGAAAAGGCGCATCAACACTTTCAGGAGCAGGGCGAAAACGCCGCAAAAGAGCAAAAACAGTGAGCGAAACGATACCCAAAACAACAATTTCTCCCATTGTATCAAAGCCACGAAAATCAACCAATAACACATTCACAACATTGCGACCACCAGCCTCAGAATAAGCATGAGTAAGAAAAAAATCAGAAATTGTTACCCCTTGGGGGCGCGTCATTATCGCAAATGATAACCACGCCATACCTGCTCCTCCCACAAACGCTATGATAAAATCGCTCATACGGCGCAAACGCACGAAAAAACCAATAGGCTGTGGAGCAGGATCATACAAACGCTTAGGCAACCACCGCAAACCAAGAAGTAAAAGAATTGCCGTTACAACTTCAACAACCAATTGTGTCAGCGCCAAATCGGGTGCAGAAAGCCATAAAAAAGACGCACAGGTCATCAAACCAGCGCCACCTAAAAGCATTAATGATGCAAAACGATGAAATTTTGCATACAAAGCAACTAAAAGAGCACAAACCCCACCAATCAGCCAAATGGCTATGAAGGGTAAATCAAGTGGAAAAAGCAATAATGGACCAGCTGAAATCAAACCATCATGCCATAATAAAAAACCAACAAACGCAAAACAAACCAAAAGCACCCAATGCAATTGAACTTGTAAACGACGTGTTGACAAAAGAGCTTCTGCTGCACGCGCCCATTTCCAAGAAATCATCATGAGAATTCGTTTAAAAACACGCTGCCTCTTTAAATAACGAAAAAAAGGAGGACCTTCATCACAAGATAGAAAATAACGACGCCCTAAAATATAAAGTAGTACCCCTCCTGATAAAGCGACGAAACTCATCATCAAAGGGGTATCAAAGCCATGCCAAACAGCCAAACTATAAGAAACTCTCGCAGGTCCTAAAACAGCTATAACCGCATTATCTAAAATGAATCCCATTGTTAAACTGGGAAAAATACCAACGGCCAAACAAATAAAAACCAAAAACTCTATCGGAAAGCGCATAAAACGTGGTGGTTCACACGGTATTTTGGGTAAATTGACAGGTTTTGGCCCCAAAAAAACACCATGAATAAAACGTACAGAATAAGTCACGCTAAACAGGCTAGCAAGCGTTGCCACGTAAGGTGCAATCCAATCCAACCACGATTCCATATGCGTTTCAACCGCTTGCGCAAAAAACATTTCTTTTGATAAAAAACCATTCAATAAAGGAACACCAGCCATAGCCGCACCCGCGACTAAAGCAAGAGTTCCTGTAATAGGCATATAACGAAAAAGACCTGTTAATTTGCGTATGTCACGCGTTCCTGTTTCATGATCAACAATACCGGCCGCCATAAATAAAGACGCTTTAAAGGTAGCATGATTAACAATATGAAAAATTGCCGCAACACATGCAAGTGGACTGCCAAGACTTAAAAGTGTTGTAATTAAACCAAGATGACTAATAGTTGAATAAGCAAGAAGACCTTTCAAATCTTGCTGAAACATTGAAAAATAAGCCCCAAGAAGCAATGTTGTGAGTCCTGCAAAACCTATTAGAAAAAACCAAGATTCTGTTCCCGATAAAACTGGCCATAAACGAATAAGCAAAAACAACCCTGCTTTTACCATTGTTGCTGAATGCAAATAAGATGATACAGGCGTTGGGGCAGCCATGGCTTTTGGCAGCCAAAAATGAAAGGGAAACTGTGCACTCTTTGTTAGCCCTCCCAATAAAATGCAAATAAGCACGGGTATATAAAGAGAATTCGACCGGATGAGATCCCCAGATTGCAAGACCTCATCTAAATCAAAACTACCAACAATATGACCAATGAGTAAAACTCCCAAAAGTAGCGCAAAGCCCCCAAAACCCGTAACGATTAAAGCCATACGGGCCCCATCACGCGCACTAGCATTATGATACCAATAACCAATCAATAAAAAGGAAAAAATGCTGGTCAATTCCCAGAAAATGACTAAAAAGACGAGATTTCCTGATAAGATTACTCCTGTCATTGATCCCATGAAAGCTAGAAAAAAAGAAAAAAATCGTGGAACCGGATCTGCCGGGTTCATATAATAACGTGCATAAACAACAACAAGCAGGCCTATCCCTGTAATTAAAAGGCAAAAAAGCCACGATAAACCATCCATGCGCAAAGTTAAATTAACACCCCACTCAGGTAACCAAGCAATATCTAAACGTACTACATGATTTCCATAAAGCGTTGGGTAAAGTATCAGTGTGAAAAGAAGGCTAAAAAACGCTATTGCCCCAGCAAACCATGCTTCGTTATTTTTGGCAGTTGAACCAAAAAAACCGATGATAGCGCTACCACCAAGGGGAAGCAAAACTAGCAATATCAACATTGCTTCCCGTATTGTCATTATCCAAGCTCCACCCTATCTTTAACGCTTTGGTATTGGTAAAAAAACTTCTTTATTTCACAATTATGATAATAAAATTTAAACAAAATTAAAAAAATGTCGCAAATTTTCAGAAAATAACTGCTTTTTGAAAGAAAACTATACACACCCACATCGTCTTAGCCTCTTGTGACTTTTTAAAAAGCATTTACCCATAAAGCTGACGATACAATAAAATTGACGACACAATGAATAATTATGATTATTTGGATCATAAATGATCAAAACAAAAATCATATATATCTTAAAGGCTGTAATCTTCTTTTTTCAAAGAAAGATCATAAATCTTTCTTTGAATTAATAATGCCTTTATAGCCGCTTATTTAACATCTGAATGTGCAAACACAACAAACATCATGCCGAAATATTATCACTTATTACTACATTTATAATAACAACACTGATAATGACGATAATCTCAAAATTCTTGAGCTCCTAACATCTTGTAACTGTTAAAATCTCTAGAGGAAAATAGCTAAAAAATTTTCCCATTTCAATATCGTTTTTATGCTAAATCAGTGGCATTTTTTGTTATTATGAAAGCACTTACCCTAGATATAGAAGCTTTAAAAATAGTACAAATTTTAAAAGCAATGCATACAGCACAAATCTCAAAATAACTTAAAACAATATGAGATAATAGATCGTCTTTTTATGACTAGATATAGCAGATTTTCCTTTATGATACTTTTTCCCTTGAGACATCCTATTTCTATAGGTACTAAACATTGGTAGAAATAATAAGATTCTTCAAAAGAGAATGGATGAGCAATGATTAAAACCCCTTATTATCTTATAGATAAATCCAAACTCATAAAGAATATGGAAATTATTGCTCGTTTACGAGAAATGTCGGGAATAAAAGTCTTGCTGGCTTTGAAATGTTTTGCAACATGGAGTGTATTTGATTTCATGTCTGAATATATGGATGGAAGTACCTCATCATCTCTTTATGAATTACGCTTAGGAAGAGAAAAATTTGGAAAAGAAACCCACGCCTATTCGGTTGCTTGGGCAGATGATGAAATTGATGAAGTATGTACTTATGCAGACAAAATTATCTTTAATTCAATTCAACAACTCCAACGTTTTGCGAATACTACCAAAACTATTCAACGAGGATTAAGGCTAAATCCAGGTATTAGTGCATCAAATTTTGATCTTGCAAATCCCTCTCGCCCTTTTAGCCGTTTGGGTGAAACCAATCAAAGTGCGATCGAAGAAGTCTTACCCCTTATAAATGGCTTAATGATCCACAATAATTGTGAAAATGCTGATTTTAATCTTTTCAACCAAATGCTTAATCATATTGAAGAAAAATTTAAAAAACTCTTCATCGCTGTTGACTGGATTAGCCTTGGTGGTGGAATTCATTTTACTGCTGATAATTATCCTCTAGAAGCTCTTGCAGAACGTTTAAAACGTTTTTCTCAAACTTGTAATGTAACCGTTTTTCTGGAACCAGGGGAAGCTGCTATCACAAAAAGTACCACATTAGAAGTTAGTGTTCTGGATACACTGTATAATGAAAAAAACCTCGCTATTGTTGATAGCTCAATTGAAGCACATATGCTTGATCTTCTCATTTATCGTGAAAATGCAAAATTAGAACCAAATCAAGGATCACATGAAATCATGGTTTGCGGAAAATCTTGTCTTGCTGGCGATATTTTTGGAACATTCCAATTTCCTGAATTACTTAAAATAGGCGACAGACTGTCTTTTCAAGACGCCGCAGGCTATACAATGGTTAAGAAAAACTGGTTTAATGGCGTTGCGATGCCTGCCATTGTTATTAAAGAATGCAATGGAAATCTAACCATTCAACGTCAATTCAACTATAATGACTATAAAAACAGTCTTTCATAATCAAAATAATATAAAAATTATGCAGCGATATTAAAAAGGAGACCAACTACAATGAAAAAAAATGTTCTCATTATTGGTGCTGGCGGTGTTGCACAAGTTGTCGCGCATAAATGCGCTCAAAACAACGATATACTTGGAGAAATTCATATCGCTTCACGAACACTCAAAAAATGTGAGGCAATAATTGCTTCCATTAAAGATAAAAAAGCAATGAAAGTAGCAGGTGTTCTTAAAAGCCATATGCTTAATGCAATGAACATCGAAGAAACTGTAAAGCTTATTCAACAGACCAAATGTGAGATTGTTATTAATGTTGGTTCTCCTTTTTTGAATATGTCTGTTCTTTCAGCCTGTATCAAAACAAAATGCGCTTATATTGATACCGCGATTCATGAAGACCCTTTAAAAATTTGTGAAACACCACCTTGGTACAACAATTACGAATGGCCCAGACGTAAAGAATGTGAACAAGCAGGTATAACGGCTATTTTAGGCGCAGGTTTCGATCCTGGTGTTGTTAATGCTTATGCAGCGTTAGCACATGATACTTATTTTGATACAATTTCTGACATTGATATTATTGATATCAATGCCGGAAAGCATGGACGTTGGTTTGCAACCAATTTTGATCCAGAAATCAATTTTCGAGAATTTACAGGGCAAGTATGGTCATGGCAAAATAAAAAGTGGGTCTCCAATCAAATGTTTGAAATCAACCATGAATGGGATTTACCAGTTGTTGGAAAACAAAAAGCTTACATGACAGGACATGATGAAATTCATTCGTTATCCAAAAATCTCGATGTTCAAAATATTCGTTTTTGGATGGGTTTTAGTGAACTCTATATTAATGTTTTTACCGTTTTAAAAAACCTTGGACTTTTATCAGAACAGGTTATTAAAACAGCAGAAGGCCAGGAAGTTGTTCCTTTGAAAGTCGTAAAAGCTGTCTTACCTGATCCAGCTTCTCTAGCGCCAAACTACACAGGAAAAACCTGTATTGGAGACTTCATTAAAGGCATAAAAAACGGAAGTCCAAGAGAAGTTTTTATCTATAATATAGCTGATCATAAACAAGCTTTTAATGAAACAGGCGCACAAGGGATTTCCTATACAGCCGGTGTACCTGCAGCAGCTGCTGCCATTCTTATCGCCACAGGAACATGGGATGTAAAAACCATGGTTAATGTAGAAGAATTACCACCACTCCCCTTCCTTAAACAACTTGATCATATGGGGCTGCCAACCTGTATAAGAGAAAAACAAGAAGATAAACAATTACAATTTTAATCCATCAATATGCTAAAATATAAAAAACCGCCCCTTTTTTAAAGAGGCGGTTAATAAAATCGCATGGTATAGATTAATCTGTAAAACAGATGTCTCTTTCAAGAAACATCATAAAACTTTTTTAAAAATTTTCTTAAGTATGAAATGGCTTAGAAAATGTCGCTAAAGCTGCTTCTCGTACCGCTTCTGATAAAGTGGGGTGTGCATGGCAACAACGGCTCAAATCTTCTGATGAGCCACCAAATTCCATCAAAACCGCAATTTCATGAATCATCTCACCTGCACCAAATCCGAGAATGTGTCCACCCAATACTCGGTCTGTCTTTTTATCAGCAAGAATCTTAACAAAACCATCACTTTTTTGCATCGCGCGTGCACGTCCATTAGCCATAAAAGGAAATTTCCCAACATTATAGTCAATGCCGGCAGCTTTAAGCTCTTCTTCTGTCTTACCTACACTGGCAATTTCTGGTTGCGTATAAACAACACCAGGAATAACATCAAAATTAACATGACCTTTTTGACCTGCCAAAATTTCAGCCACAGCGATGCCCTCTTCCTCAGCTTTGTGCGCTAACATCGGGCCTTTAATGACATCACCAATTGCATAAATTCCTGGAATATTGGTTTGCCAATGCTGATCAGTTACAACACAACCACGTTCATCTAACTGAACACCCACCTCTGCTAAACCAAGACCCTCAACATACGGGTGACGCCCAGTTGCAATCAAAACAACATCTGCTTCCAGAACTTCTTCTGCACCACCTTTAACAGGCTCAAAAACCACCTTAGCAGTTGATTTAGATTTAGTAACAGCTTTAACTTTCGCACCAAGTTTATATTCAATTCCTTGTTTTTCCATCAATTTTTGGAACTGACGCGAAATTTCACCATCCATTGATCCTAAAACTTTATCAAGAAATTCAACAACGGTAACCTTTGCACCCAAACGGCTCCACACTGAACCAAGTTCTGAGCCAATAACACCTGCACCCACAACAACCATACGTGTTGGAACTTTTTCAAGCGCAAGTGCTCCTGTGGAAGACACAATAACCTTTTCATCAATTTCAACATTGACACCTGGAATACTTGAGCTATCTGAACCTGTAGCAATAACAATATTTTTTGTTGCAATTGTTTGTTGGCTACCATCCTTAGCGGTAATCTCAATTTGGCCTGCATTTAAAATCTTTGCTGTACCCAAAAAAGTATCAATTTTATTTTTCTTCATCAAAAAAGAAATACCACTCGTATTAGCCGTTATAACGGTTTCTTTATGCTCCATCATCTTTTTAAGATTAAGCTTAGGTTTGGAGACAGAAACACCAAGTTCTTCAAAACCATGCTGCGTTTCAGCAAATACCTCTGAAGCATGCAACAATGCCTTAGAAGGGATACAACCAACATTGAGACAGGTACCACCCAATGTCGCACGTTTTTCAACAATCGCGACTTTAAGACCTAATTGTGCCGCTTTAATCGCTGCAACATAACCACCTGGGCCCGCTCCAATCACAACAACATCATAAGACATTCGTTTTTCCTTTCATCCCCAAAACTGCACTTCTACAAATCAAGAACAAGACGTTCCGGATCTTCTAAACTTTCCTTGACACGTACAAGGAAAGTTACAGCCTCTTGCCCATCGACAATACGGTGATCATAAGAAAGCGCTAAATACATCATTGGGCGGATCACAACTTGCCCCCCAACAACCATTGCACGCTCTTTAATCGCATGCATTCCTAAAATACCAGACTGTGGTGCATTTAAAATTGGTGTCGACATTAATGACCCATAAACACCACCATTGGTAATAGTGAATGTCCCACCCTGCATATCAGAAACTGCCAATTTTCCCTCACGAGCAAGGCGCCCTAAACGGCCAATTTCTTTTTCAATCTCTGAAATTGACATTTGGTCTGCATCACGAACCACCGGAACAACAAGCCCTTTATCTGTTCCAACCGCAATTCCAGCATTGACATAGTTTTTATAAACAATATCCGTCCCATCAATTTCAGCATTAACTGCAGGAAGTTCTTTTAATGCGTGGCAAACAGCTTTGGTAAAAAAGCCCATAAAGCCAAGCTTAACATTGTGTTTCTTTTCAAAAAGATCTTTATAACGCTTCCGCAAATCCATTACTGCAGACATATCAACTTCATTAAATGTCGTTAACATAGCTGCTGTATTTTGTGCATCCTTAAGACGACGAGCAATTGTTTGACGTAATTTTGTCATACGAACGCGCTCTTCACGCATTTCATTAGATGAAGATGAAGAAACCGGCACAGAAGCACCTGCTCCTGTTTTTTGTGTTAATGCATCAAGAACATCCCCTTTGAGAATCTGTCCGCGTTTGCCAGAACCTGAAATTTTATCTTTTTCAATATTATTTTCAGCCATCAACTTTGCTGCCGAAGGAGCAGGAGGCATTGCACCACCCAAAGAAGATGAAGCCGGTCCAGAAGCTGCAACCGGACTTGGTGCAGAAAGAGAAGATGCAAACGATGACGAAGCACCAGCAGCTCCCGCTTCAATCAACCCTAAAAGAGCATTCACTTCAACTGTATCACCTTCTTTTGCAAGAATTTCTGATAATTTCCCTGCAACAGGTGCAGGAACTTCAACCGTTACTTTATCAGTTTCCAATTCAACCAAAGGCTCATCTA
This sequence comes from Bartonella capreoli, assembly GCF_902813205.1. Classification (NCBI taxonomy): domain Bacteria; kingdom Pseudomonadati; phylum Pseudomonadota; class Alphaproteobacteria; order Hyphomicrobiales; family Bartonellaceae; genus Bartonella; species Bartonella capreoli. Next base: position 254,207 of record NZ_CADDZX010000001.1, on the reverse strand, counting down.
CAGCAACGGCTTCACCACACTGTTTAAACCATTTGCCAATTGTTGCTTCAGTAACCGATTCGCCCAAAGTAGGAACACGGATTTCACTAGCCATAATATTTTTCCATACGTCAGAGTAATAATTAAGTTAAGAACCCAACGCGTCTTCAAGAAACGCGGCAAGTTGTTCAAGATGTTTAGACATTAATCCAGCAGCTGGCGATGCACTCGCAGGGCGCCCAGTATAACGCGCACGTGAATATTTTGCATTAATATGAGTTAAAACCTGTTCCAAGTAAGGCTCAATAAACGACCACGCTCCCATATTTTTGGGTTCTTCCTGGCACCAAACAATTTCAGCTTGTAAAAAGCGTGACAGCACATCCGCTAAAGCTTTCGCTGGAAAAGGATAAAGCTGTTCAACGCGAAGCAAATAAACATTATCAATTCCCCTTTTTTCACGCTCCTCATAAAGATCATAATAAACCTTACCCGTACAAAGAACAACACGGCGGATCTTATCATCTTTTTGCAATTTAATCGCAGAATCTTTAAGACATTGCGCATCATCAAGCAATAAATGGCGGAAATTCGTTTTTGGCCCCATTTCGCTTAAAGAAGAAACCGCCCGTTTATGACGCAAAAGTGATTTAGGCGTCATCAAAATCAATGGTTTCCGGAAATCGCGTTTAATTTGTCTCCGTAAAATATGAAAATAATTTGCAGGAGTTGTACAATTAGCAACCTGCATATTATCTTCCGCACAAAGTTGAAGATAACGCTCTAAACGTGCCGAAGAGTGCTCTGGCCCTTGCCCCTCAAAACCATGAGGTAACAAACAAACAAGACCAGACATACGAAGCCATTTATGCTCTGCAGATGAAATAAATTGATCAAAAATGACCTGTGCACCATTAGCAAAATCACCAAATTGTGCTTCCCAAAGCGTTAAACCACGTGGTTCAGCAAGTGAATATCCATACTCAAAACCAAGAACCGCTTCCTCAGAGAGCATAGAATTTACAACTTCATAAAGTGCTTGCTCTTTTTGTAAATTATTCAAAGGAATATAACGTGTTTCATTTTCTTGGTCATAAAGAACTGAATGACGTTGCGAAAAGGTCCCACGTTCAACATCTTCACCAGAAAGACGAATTGGTGTTCCCTCTAAACAAAGTGAACCAAAAGCCAAAGCCTCAGCTGTTGCCCAATCAATTCCCTCACCGGTCTCAAACATTTTAGCACGATTGTTTAAAAAACGCTGAATAGTCTTATGGACATGAAAACTTGATGGAACCTCGACAAGCTTTTGCCCAATTTCTTTTAAAGTTTTCAACTCAACGCCTGTTGCACCACAACACTGTTCTTCAGCATCACCAGCCGCTTTTAAGCCTGACCAATTTCCATCAAGCCAATCAGCTTTATCGGGATTATAAGAAGCACCTGCCTCAAATTCAACCTCAAGCTTATCGCGCCATTCTTTCTTTTGGCGCTCAATTTCTTCTAAACCAACAACTCCTTGTGCTACCAACTGGTCACTGTAAAGTTGAACTGTCGTCTTGTGGTTACGAATTGCTTTATACATTAGAGGTTGCGTAAAAGAAGGTTCATCACCTTCATTGTGTCCATAACGGCGATAACAGAACATATCAATCACCACCGGCTTATGAAAAGTTTGACGGAACTCTGTTGCTATTTTTGCTGCAAAAACAACCGCTTCAGGATCATCACCATTCACATGAAAAATTGGCGCACCAATCATCTTCGCAATATCCGATGAATAAGATGAAGAGCGTGAAAAGCGCGGATTAGTTGTAAATCCAATCTGATTATTGACAATTACATGGATAGAGCCCGCAACACTATAACCTTTTAAACCTGAAAGACCAAAAGTTTCCTGAAGAACACCTTGCCCCGCAAAAGCTGCATCACCATGAATTAACACAGGCATTACTTTTGAACGCTCACTTAATGAAATAACGTCAGTGCGTGTAGGGCCAACAAGTTGATCTTGCTTAGCGCGTGCTTTCCCAATAACAACCGGATCAATAATTTCAAGATGAGATGGATTAGGTAAAAGCGATAAATGAACTTTTTGACCATTAATTTCACGGTCAGCTGAAGCTCCTAAGTGATATTTTACATCACCCGATCCCGCCACATCATCAGGCTTATAAGAACCACCTTTAAATTCATGGAAAATAGCCCGGTGCGGTTTTGCCAGAACTTGTGAAAGAACATTTAAACGGCCACGGTGAGCCATTCCAACAAGAATCTCTTGCACACCTAAAGCATTCCCACACTTAATAATTTGTTCAAGAGCAGGAATAAGCGCCTCACCACCATCAAGACCAAAACGCTTTGCACCTTTATATTTTGTATCCAAAAACTGTTCAAAACCTTCTGCTTCTATAAGCTTGTTAAGAATAGCTTTTTTATCTTCCTGTGTGAAAGCACTCTGCTTACCTGATCCCTCAATACGCTCTTGAATCCACACTCTTTGAGCAGGATCAGAAATATGCATATATTCTGCACCAATTGTTGAACAATAAACACGGTTAAGAATCTCAAGCATTTGTGGAATGGTTGCGTATTCTAACCCTAATACATTATCAATAAAAATCGGGCGCTCATAATCTGCAGAACTAAAACCATAAGTTTCTGGAGATAGTTCTTTATAATCCTCAGGTTTTTCTGCCAACTGGAGCGGATCAAGCCGCGCACGAAGATGCCCATGTGTCCGATAAGCACGGATCATCATAAGCGCTTGAATAGAATCTCGAGTTGCTTGAACAATATCCTGCTTGCTAGAAGCCACCCCCTTTTGCACAGCAGCTTTTGCCTTTAACTTATCACCTAAATGCTTTTCAAGAGCAGACCAATCACCATCTAAAGCACAAACCAATTCTCCACTTGCCTTTAACGGCCAATGGTCACGTTGCCATGTTGCCCCTTCAGCATTTTTAAGAACATCTTCTTTACTGTCCTGAAAACTCTCAAAAAAAGCACGCCATTGCTCATCCACATTCGTGGGGTTTTTTTCGTATTCGGCATAAAGTTGATCTATATAATCTGCATTTCCACCATATAGAAACGACGTTTGCGCAAAAAGACCATTTATCTCATTCTGCCTTGTCATATATCTTCCCGGAACATCTCGTTCCGTCTCCTTAATATACCCACATTACTTTTAACTAAGAGTTAGGACATTGTAAAAAAAATTTTTACTTTTTGGTTTATCTGGATGGATACAAAGACCCACCCAGATACCTTCTTTTATCCCTTCAAAACTGAAACCAAAGTCTTACCAATTTGTGACGGTGAAGGAGAAACACGAATTCCAGCAGATTCCATTGCAGAAATCTTATCTTCTGCACCACCTTTACCACCAGAAATCACCGCTCCAGCATGCCCCATTGTACGCCCTGGAGGAGCTGTACGACCAGCAATAAAACCAACCATCGGTTTTTTACGGCCTTTTTTGGCTTCGTCTTTGATAAATTGTGCCGCTTCTTCTTCAGCGGAACCACCAATTTCTCCGATCATAACAATAGACTTGGTTTCATCATCAGCCAAAAACATTTCCAATACATCGATAAATTCAGTCCCCTTAACAGGATCACCTCCAATACCAATAGCAGTTGTCTGCCCAAGATCTTCACGACTCGTTTGAAACACTGCTTCATAGGTTAAAGTTCCCGACCGTGAAACAATACCAACAGAACCCTTCTTAAAAATAGAACCAGGCATAATACCAATCTTACATTCATTAGGCGTAAGAATACCAGGACAATTAGGGCCAATTAAGCGTGATTGTGACTGTTCTAATTTAGCCTTAACTTCAACCATATCCATAACCGGTATGCCTTCTGTAATACAGACAATTAAACCGATCTCAGCCTCTATAGCCTCTATAATAGCTGCTGCAGCACCTGCAGGTGGCACATAAATAACAGAAGCATCAGCACCTGTTTTTTCTTTACCCTCTGCAACACTGGCAAAAATAGGGAGAGTTTCTCCTTTTGCCCCTTCCCACGTTTCACCCCCTTTTTTAGGGTTAATACCGCCAACCATTTGCGTACCATGATAAGCAAGTGCCTGTTCTGTGTGAAACGTTCCCGTTTTCCCTGTAAGCCCTTGAACTAAAACTTTTGTATTTTTATTGACAAGAATCGACATAACTTAAGCTTCCTTCACGGCTGTAACAATTTTCTGAGCAGCATCATCTAAATCATCAGCAGAAATAACATTCAAACCACTATTATCGATAATTTCTTTACCGCGCTCGACATTGGTGCCTTCAAGACGAACAACTAAAGGAACTTTCAAACCAACATCCTTAACAGCAGCAACGACACCTTCAGCAATAACATCACAACGCATAATTCCACCAAAAATATTGACCAAAATGCCTTTAACATTCGGATCAGCGGTAATAATTTTAAAAGCAGAAGTAACCTTTTCTTTTGAAGCACCACCACCAACATCAAGGAAATTGGCTGGCTCAGCTCCATAAAGCTTGATGATATCCATCGTTGCCATAGCAAGACCCGCACCATTTACCATGCAGCCAATCGTACCATCAAGAGCGATATAAGCAAGGTCATGTTTCGATGCTTCGATCTCTTTTGAATCCTCTTCTGAAATATCACGTAACTCTAAAATATCTGGATGACGAAACAAAGCATTATTATCAAAAGAAACTTTCGCATCAAGAACGCGCAAATGACCATCTTTCATAACAATAAGCGGATTGATTTCAAGAAGACTCATATCCTTTTCACAAAAAGCTTTATAAAGAATAGGAAAGAGCTTTTCTCCATCTTCACGCGCACTATCACACAAATCTAATGCATCACAAAGCTTTGTACAATCTACAGAGGTAACACCCTTTGCGCAATCAATAGGAAGAGTGAGTATCTTTTCGGGTGTTTCTTCAGCAACCGTCTCAATGTCCATGCCCCCTTCTGTTGACACGACAAAAACAACCTGACCAACCGTACGATCAACTAAAAGTGAAAGGTAAAGCTCTCTTTCAATGTCAGCACCATCTTCAATATAAAGGCGGTTAACCTGCTTACCTTCTGCACCTGTTTGTTTGGTTACTAAAGTTTTACCAAGCATTTCTTTTACATTAGCAACAACTTCTTCAACCGATTGTGCAAGCCGAACACCACCCTTTGCGTCAGGGCCAAGTTCTTTGAACTTCCCCTTACCACGACCTCCAGCATGAATTTGACTTTTTACCACGTAAAGTGGTCCCGGCAATTTTTTCGCCCACTTTTCAGCTTGTTCTACAGAATAAACAGCCACACCGTTTGCAATTGGTGCACCATATTCGTGAAGTATACGTTTGGCTTGATACTCATGAATATTCATTCGTTTTCCCTTTTCTTTTATGGACCACTAAATCAACTCTCAAACACTTAAAGCATCTTATTATTTAAGCGTAGAATTGAGCTTTATTTTTTAAGATTAGGCGCAATAGAAACGCAAGCCTCACAGAGCCTTTGCACTGCGTCGACTGACTTTTCGAAAGCATCTTTTTCATCCCTATTAAGATCAATTTCAACCACTCTTTCAACACCACCAGCACCAATAACAACAGGAACACCAACATACATATCTTTGATGCCATATTCACCTGAAAGATAAGCAGCAACAGGAACAACACGCTTAGTATCTTTCAAATAAGCTTCAGCCATAGAAACGGCAGAAGAAGCTGGCGCATAAAAAGCAGAACCTGTTTTGAGCAAACTTACAATTTCCGCACCACCATCACGCGTACGTTGAACAATTTGATCAAGTTTTTCTTGAGTTGTCCAACCCATCTTAACAAGATCAGGCAAAGGAATACCACCAACAGTCGAATAACGCACCAAAGGCACCATCGAATCACCATGTCCTCCTAAAACAAACGCTGTTATATCTTTAACAGAAACGTTAAATTCTTCAGACAAGAAATAACGAAACCGCGCCGAATCAAGAACACCGGCCATACCAACAACTTTTTGCACCGGAAGACCTGAAAATTTCTGTAATGCCCAAACCATCACATCAAGAGGATTTGTAATACAGATAACAAACGCTGAAGGTGCATATTTTTTAATTCCTGCACCAACCTGTTCCATAACTTTTAGATTAATCCCTAAAAGGTCATCACGACTCATACCAGGCTTGCGCGCAACACCTGCAGTTACAATAATAACATCAGCTCCTTCAATTGCCTCATAAGCATTAGAACCTGTTAAATTGACATCAAAACCATCAACCGGTGAAGATTCAGCTATATCGAGAGCTTTACCCTGCGGCATTCCCTCCATAATATCAAACAAGACAACATCACCAAGTTCTTTAAGCCCAATCATATGTGCTAAAGTACCCCCAATCATACCGGAGCCAATAAGAGCTATTTTCTTTCGTGCCATTTTTTCTTCCTCAATTTTTATCAGATAACTAAGTGCAAAATTCTCAGTGCCAATAAGATTGAATATTTCCCCTAAATTTATCAAAAATGGGAAAGTATGAAATGAATCACATTTCTCTCTTCATTGACATAAAATCCCTCTATAAATCAAAAATTAGAAACTTACTGTATTTTACCGATAAGATGAATCTTAAAAAAACACAATAGATTATTACAATACTTTTAATTCAAAGAACTATTATTTTATAGTTTACCTAAAGACAAAGTAATAATCATTTTATTTTATCCAAAAACTGTTTTTTCCAAAAATCTAGATAGTCTTGGCTTTGCATTTCAAAAAGACGTGATTGTATTCTTTGAAACTCAAATGTTTCTGTTGTTTGCCAGTACCCTTGATACAAATCTTCAAGTTCTGCTGCCATCGACATAAACAGTCTTATGTGGCGTTCATAAAGGATATCAATAAGTAAAATAAACCGTTTTGTTTCATTGCGATGTGTATCATCCATCACCGGAACATTATCAATAAAAACTGTATGATAACGCTCCCCTAACGCTAAATACTCAGCTGCTGCCAAAGGCTTTGCACACAGATCTTGATAATCAAAACGCACACACCCTGCACCAGAACGTGCAATATGAATAAAGCGCTCCCTTACAGATAGAGTATCAGACACTTCTTTTTGACCCTGCAGCACAAACTCCCATGCCTGATCCATGCTTGCATCTGCCGCAGGCCCTAACGGTGTTACATACACATGGTGTAGATTTGACTTTTCAAGACGATAATCTGTTTTTGCATCAAGATTAACAACATGAACATGGGTCTTTAAAATTTGAATAAAGGGCAAAAAAAGCTCTCGATTCAAACCATTACGATAAAGATCATCAGGAGCAACATTCGAAGTGGCAACGAAAATAACCCCATGATCAAACAAAGCCGCAATAAGGCGGTAGAGTACCATAGCATCTGCAATATCTGTTACACTAAATTCATCAAAACAAAGCACGCGCGCTTCTTGTGCAAGACCTTTTGCAACAGCTAAAATAGGATCATCTTGTTTAGCTTTTGTACCTTTAAGCATCTGACGATGTATTTTGATACGTTCATGGACATCAGCCATAAAATCATTGAAATGGGCGCGTTTTTTACTGTCTTGTGGTAAACAAGAGAAAAACAAATCCATCAACATGGTTTTGCCACGCCCTACTTCACCATAAATATATAGCCCCTGAATACAACTATGATTATTATTTTGTTCAAAAACACGTAAACAAGGTTGTTTTTTTCTTTTAAAGTGACGCCAAAATGCCCAAAACTGAAAAGTATTTTGTGCCGAAATTTCTTGCAGCAAACAATCAAAATATTTTATTAAAGCTAACTGAGCTGGATCCGAATTAATTTCTCCTTTGGAAACTAAATCTTCATAGCGCGTCGAAACTAAAACCATCCAAGCATCCCTTTTGCAAATCACTTTTAGTAAAAGAAAAATCCACACATATTTATGAATAATATTTTTTTATCAACGGCTTAAAAAAACTAGCTGGTTATCAAATGTCCGCCCCTCAAAATAATTCCCACTAGGGGAATAAAAAGCAGCTACAGCGTGCCCTGAACCATCATAGAAATACAATCTCTTTCCCTTGATAGCCCATGATTTAACTCCGGAAAATATTCTTGGACAAAGTAAAGGACCAGCACGGTACCCTTGACCAAATTTTGTCTGTGGAGTTGCAATTCGGCAAACCTTACCGTTTACAGACAAATTCCACACACCAGCAATACTGGCAGGAAATAAATCAACAGTATTACTTGGTAGCTCAATACTTGCTTCTTGTATTTCACTACTAGGATATTCACTCTCACTAATTGAAGAGACAGACGTTTCAATTTCTGGGAGATCAGATGCTGTTACAGATTCCAACATCTGCTGAACAGGATAAACAACTTCTCGTGCGTTACCACTATCATTGTTCCCAAATCGGGATGTTGAACAACCACTTAAAATAGTTATAGCTGATAGTGCAACGAAAGCCGAAATTCTTGAAAAGATCATATTTTTCTCCTTCCCATAATAATAACCTCCCATAAATAATAATAAATAAACGTACTCAAAAGACATGAACGCATTTTTATATGTACTACCATTTACATGTACCATTATATTAAGATAAATTAACATATAAAAAAACTCGTGAAATAAAGGCAAAAAACATGGAAGTACAATGAAAATTGTCAATCTCGAATAATAATGCCTCTTCTTATTTAGTTTTATCTCGAACAAATACTAGTAATCTGAAAGATTTTCAGTCATATATTGCCTTATTGTGCTTATCATTTACCACTCAAAAAATAGAGAAACCTTATGAAGATACCTTTCAGCAAAATGAATGGTCTTGGAAATCAAATCATTGTTGCTGATATGCGTGAAAGCACACACAACATCACACCACAAGCAATTCTTACCTTAGCTGTAGATCCCCAAACACATTTTGATCAAATTATGGCTATTCATCCACCAGTTCAAAATGATACAGATTTTCGCATCGAAATATGGAATGCTGATGGTTCAATAGCAAAAGCCTGCGGTAATGGTACACGTTGTGTTATCGAATGGCTCTCAAATCACACCCTTAATAAAAGCTTTCGATTAGAAACACCTGCCGGAGTTGTTGAAGGTGAACGCCAAAGTAATGGTCTTATTTGCGTTGATATGGGGTGTCCACATCTTAATGCAAAAGATATGCCTGTTTCACGCGAAATAGCCGATACTAATCACGTAAAAATAACTGCCGGCCCCCTACAGGATGCCTGTCTTGTATCTGTCGGAAATTTGCATGCTATTTTTTTCGTCGATCACAATATTCAATCTATTCCATTAGAAAAATATGGACCAAAGCTTGAACATGACCCACTTTTTCCAGAACGGTGTAATATCTCTATTGCTTTTATAACATCACAAAAAAGTCTAACCTTACGCACATGGGAGCGGGGAGCTGGATTAACAAAAGCATGTGGGAGCGCTGCTTGCGCTAGTGCTGTAGCCGCTTACCGACGTGGATTAACTGAACGCCATATTGATGTAAATCTACCAGGAGGAACACTTTCTATTCATTATCGAGAAGATAACCATATTGTCATGACAGGCCAAGCAGAATATGAATTCAACGGTCTTTTTGATCCCTTAACAGGGGTTTATGAAAAGGATTATTCCTGATGGCTATAAAAATTGTAACATTTGGTTGTCGACTTAATAGTTATGAATCAGAAGTTATTCGTGAAAAAAGCGCTTCTGCTGGTCTTGATAAGCTCAAAGATGATGCCATTATCTTTAACACTTGTGCTGTCACTGCTGAAGCGGTACGACAAGCAAAACAGGCTATCCGTAAAGCTAAACGTGAAAATCCTCATGCCCGTATTGTCGTTACAGGATGCGCAGCTCAAACAGAATCAGAAAATTTTGCTCTTATGACAGAAGTGGATCTTGTTTTAGGGAATGAAGAAAAACTCCATACTCATTCCTATCATCAATTTCCTGATTTTGGCATAAATCACGATGAAAAATTGCGTGTTAATGATATTATGGAGGTGCGCAACATTGCCCCACACATGGTTGGTGCAATAGAAGGTCGTACGCGTGTTTTTGTACAAGTGCAAAATGGATGCGATCACCGCTGTACATTTTGCATTATTCCTTATAGCCGTGGACCATCACGCTCAGTTCCTATGGGTACTATCATTGAACAAATTAAAAAGTTTATAGGCAATGGTGTTCAAGAAATAGTCCTCACAGGTGTTGACCTTACAAGTTATGGTGCCGATTTGCCAGGAAAAGCCTCGTTAGGAAAATTAGTTTCAGCCATCTTGCATCATGTCCCTGATTTACCACGACTACGTCTTTCATCAATCGATTCTATTGAAATAGATCAAGAATTAATCGATCTCCTAGCTTATGAAAAAAGAATAATGCCCTACCTGCATTTATCTTTACAAGCTGGCAGTAATATGATTCTAAAACGAATGAAACGGCGACATTTGCGTGAAAACGCAATCCAGTTTTGTCAAGACTTACATGCTAAACGCCCTACAATGGTTTATGGCGCCGATCTAATTGCTGGTTTTCCAACCGAAACAGAAGAAATGTTTCAAAACAGTTTAGCTTTGATCGATGAATGTAATTTAACGCATCTTCATGTCTTTCCCTTTAGCCCAAGAGAAGGAACACCTGCCGCCCGTATGCCTCAAGTTAACCGCAAAACAATAAAAATTCGTGCAGAAAAGCTTCGTAATGCAGGAAAAAAAGCCTATCAAAAACATCTCGCTCATTTAAAAAACACCCAACAAATAATCCTTGTTGAAAAAGATGAGATTGGACGAACTGAAGATTACACACTCACACGCATCAAAGGTACTAAAGCTGGAACAATCATTAAAGCCCTTATTATTGGCCATGATGGTAATAAATTAATTGCTGAACATATTAAATGGAATGCAGCTTGAATAGGAAAGCTCTTATGACACAGTCTTTTATTAAAAAAATATTCTCTTTCCGTAAATCTAAAGAGCAAACTATCAAACAAAAACAAGCTCCTGCCCTTCATGAAACTTCTACAGCTGATACAGCTGAACAAAACACAAAGAGTAATCACGCTTCTACATCTGAAAATACCCATATTGAAAAAGAAAAACAAAGGGAAACATCAACACAGAACAGTGAATCTTCATCTTTTGAATCTCTTTCTGGAAAAGTGATTGTCACTGACACAATTAAAGAAAAGACAATTGAAGAACATTTACATTCCTTGCCTATTGAACAAAAAGAGGCATGGTTTGAGCGTCTTAAAAAAGGATTATCTCTTTCTTCTCAGCAATTAAGTGATTCCCTTGGTGCACTTTTTATCAAAAAGAAACTTGATGAAGACACATTGCAAGAATTAGAAAATATTCTTATTCAAGCGGATCTTGGTGTAGAGACAGCCACACGTATTACTGATATCTTAGCATCCAGCCGTTACGAGAAAGATTTATCTCTAGACGATCTTTATACCATCATGGCTGATGAAATCAAAAAAGTTCTTGAACCTGTTGCTATCCCGCTGGAACTTGATCTTAGTCATAAACCTCATGTTATTTTGCTGGTAGGTGTCAATGGAACAGGAAAAACAACAACTATTGGAAAATTAGCTGCTAAATTAGCAGAAGGTGGGCTGAAAATCACGTTGGCTGCGGGTGATACATTTCGTGCTGCAGCCATTGAACAATTACATATTTGGGGTGAACGTACAGGAGCTAATGTTATTTCAACTAAACTTGGTGCAGATGCTGCTAGTTTAGCTTTTGATGCTTATGAAAAAGCAAAAAAGGAAGAAAGTGATGTTTTAATCATTGACACCGCTGGACGCCTACAAAATAAAAGTGAATTAATGGATGAATTAGCAAAAATTATTCGTGTTTTAAAGAAACATAATCCTCAAGCACCCCACACAGTCCTTCAAACACTTGATGCAACAACCGGGCAAAATGCACTCAATCAAGTAGACATTTTCCATAATGTTGCTGGTGTTAATGGTTTAGTTATGACAAAACTTGATGGTACTGCACGAGGAGGAATTCTAATCGCCATTGCAAATAAATATAAATTACCCGTCTATTTTATCGGTATAGGAGAAAAGATTGAGGATCTTGAACCTTTTTCTGCCTCTGATTTTGCGAAAGCTATTGTGGGAAAATCTTCATGAAACACTCTAAATCTAATTCATCCAATAATCCAAATTTGAAGAATATCAACAACAACCGAGAAACATCCTCACCAACACTTAAACTTCTTTTAGAAATGGGCCCATTGGTTGTTTTTTTTCTCGCCAATTATAAAGGGCAGTGGCTAATTAATAATATTGGACTCTTTAAAAGCTTTAACAAGCCTATTTTTCCTGCAACTGCTGTTTTTATGATAGCGATTATTATTGCTTTAAGCTTATCATGGTTCATTATGCGCAAAGTTCCCATAGTGCCACTTATTTCAGGGATATTCGTCCTGGTCTTTGGGTTTTTAACTCTCTGGCTTCATAATGACACTTTTATCAAAATGAAGCCTACAATCATCAATAGTTTATTTGCGCTTATTCTTTTTGGTGGCCTATTGTTCAAAAAACCATTATTGCGTTATGTTTTTGATTCTACTCTTAAAATGAACGATACAGGATGGCAAAAACTGACCTATCGGTGGGCATTTTTTTTCGTTTTTCTTGCTGTTCTAAATGAAGTTATTTGGCGTAATTTCAGTGATAATTTCTGGGCTAGTTTTAAAGTATTTGGTGTTATGTCCATAACTCTCATATTTATGCTATCACAAATAACTATCATTATGAAACATTCAACAACTCCTTTGATAAAAAAGGATAAATCTAACTCTCAAGCAGAGTAATACTCATTATCATTGAATGATTTTATAAATTTTTGCCCAGTATTATTTATGAAGAAAGTCTATGTTAATCGAGCAATTTATTTATAGGAAAATTTTTTGATAAGCCTATTCATGCATAAAAATATAATTTAACTTGATTTTCTAAAGACAAAGAAATCCATAATACCAGCTTATCATTGGTATATATTCTTTCAAAAAGGCGTTATTAAATATTAGAATTTAAAGAAAGATTTGTTAGCTTCTTTGATAAAATACTTTTTATCACAATCATAAAGATATTAAAATTAACGCTCTTTTTGCATTAATTACTGAGCCGTACTTATCATCTAAAGAATGGAAAAATCTTTTTTGTCACAATGCAACAATGCTATAATTCTACTAACGATTTTAGAACAAGAAAAATTATAAATTCTTTTCATTACTGGAATGAATAATACTTTGTAGAAAAATCTTACCAACAAAAAAGCAAATAAAGAAAGTTGTTGCTGAAAAACTGTAAAAGAAGGGAATAGTTCTAACCATGTTGAAATTGGCATTGTATGTGTTTTTTATTTTACTCTCTCCTTTTGCAACATATGCTCAAAAAACAATGGCAAATGAAACAGATTATCATTCTGTTATAACATCTACCCTCCCCTCAAATATCGTTGCGAATTATCCTTTAACAGAAAATTTTCTTGTAAAAATGGAACAAATTAAAATAGAAGTTGCAAATTTACTCGCAGAACCAGACGCACCTGGTACTGGAAATGATAATAGTATTGAAGGGCTTGTTGCTTCTGTATCTGGTCGACCAAAACTTGCTGGTGTTTTAGAAAAACATAATATTACACCAAGAGATTATGTTATTGGTTTTATGGCACTTCAAGCAACATTAGCTGCAGTATCAGCACTTGAAAACAACGATAATTTTGATGAAAAAATTACTTTATCTCAAAGTAATCTGGAATTTGGTCAAAAACATATTAACCGAATTCGTGCTCTTTTGTGGACTATTGATTAACTTTGTAAACGCCGACAAATATCATCTAATTCTTCTAATGAAGAATAATGTATTTTTAAATCACCACCATCTTTACCGTGTCGAATGGCTACTTTCATTCCGATCATATCAGTCAATAATTTTTCTAAAGATTTTGTTTCCGTATCTTTTTCCACTAAAGTTCGTTTTTTAAGTTTAGGATTTGCCTGTTCATGTGTAAGCACTTCTGCCTGACGAACAGAGAGCCCTTCATGAATAATCTTTTCAGCTAAATCTTGTGGATTGTTGACAGTAATGAGGCAACGTGCATGACCAGCGGAAAGTTGGCCATCAATCAAAAATTTCTGTACTTCTGGTGGAAGTTTTAACAAACGAAGAGTATTTGTAACATAACTTCGGCTTTTTCCAATAACTTGTGCCAAATCTGCCTGAGTATAACCATGTTCGTTAAGCAACATTTCATATCCCATTGCTTCTTCAATAGGATTAAGATCAGCACGTTGAATATTCTCAATAATAGCTAATTCTAAAGCTTTCTTATCATCTACATCGCGAATAATAACGGGTAATTGATTTAAATTGGCTCGTTGTGCAGCACGCCACCGCCGCTCACCAGCGATTAATTCAAACCGACCGGGATGATGAGGTGAAGGCCTTACAAGAACAGGTTGAACAACACCATGTTGACGAATTGACTGAGCTAAATTTTCAAGTTCTAAATCTGTAAAGTGACGTCGTGGATTATTGGGATTACGTGAAATAAGTTCAATAGATACCAACCGCTCAGAAACGATAGAATCCATATTTGACTTCATTGTGAATCTTGCAGAATTTAATAGATGTGCAGGATCATTATTTAAACTGACATCTCCGATTAATGCTGCCAATCCACGACCCAGTCTTTTTTTTGATTGATCATCATTCATGATTTTACTCTTTGAACTAACCTCACAATAAATTACTTTAAATTACTTTTCTCACACTTTTTAAGCAGCAGTTTTTGCTTGTTTTTCGCGCTGAATAATCTCTGTTGCCAGTCGTAAATAGGCCTGACTACCAGCACATTTAAGATCATAAAGTAATGCCGGTTTACCAAAAGAAGGAGCTTCAGAAACACGTACATTACGTGGAATAACAGTACGGTAAACCTTCTCTCCCATAAAAGAGCGTACATCTTCAACAACTTGATTTGAAAGATTATTACGTCCATCGTACATCGTTAAAACAATACCTTGAATTTCTAGAGATGGATTTAAAGCATACCGTACTTGTTTTACTGTTTCAAGCAATTGGCTTAAACCCTCAAGTGCTAAAAATTCGCATTGCATTGGTACCAAAACAGAATCTGCTGCCCCCATAGCATTTAATGTTAAAAGATTAAGTGAAGGAGGACAATCAATCAAAATATAACTGAATTTTTGAGACACCATCTGATCTTCACACAGAGCTTTGCGTAAGCGCTGAATACGATCTTGCGATGAAGCAATTTCCATTTCAACACCTAAAAGATCAAGTGTAGAAGGTACAATATGCAAATTAGGCACAACTGTTTTTAAAGCAGCATCAACTACAGAAATTCCAGAAATTAAAACATCGTAAGAGGATAAAGGACGACTATTACGATCAATTCCAAGTCCTGTACTTGCATTACCTTGTGGATCAATATCCATAATAAGAATATTTTCACCTATAGCTGCCAAAGCTGTTGCAAGGTTAATAGCTGTCGTTGTCTTACCCACCCCACCTTTTTGGTTTGCAATAGCGATAATTCGTGTTTCGCTCATTTTGCTTTACCCTTTACATGATCGAACATGAGAAATTTCTAAGATAACAGAACTTGTATCAATTTTACTTTGATGTTTTAGCAGATCAAAACGCCAATTGGCAGAGGCATTTTTTATTTCTGTCATATAATCCCGACCTTTTTGAAAAAGAGCTATTGTTTTTTGCGTTAACAAAGGAGATAAAAGTTGTAAAAGAACATCGAGCGAAGCCAAACCTCTCGCAGTTATAACCTCTGGCTTGTTTATTTTCTTATATACATCTTCAATTCTACAATGATGAACTGTTGCTGGAAGATCCAAGTGAGCAATGACTGTTCGTAAAAAAGCTACTTTTTTTCCATTGCTTTCAACCAAATCAATATGTCCTCCTTTTCTATTTTTAAGAAAAATAGCAATAACAATTGCGGGAAAACCCCCTCCTGATCCAAAATCACACCAATGCAAACACTGATTATGTAAAGGATAAATCTGAGCAGAATCTAAAATATGACGCGTCCATAAAACTGGTACTGTCGCAGTAGATATTAAATTAATACGTTTATTCCATTGAATCACAAGAGATTCGAATCTCATTAAATTTTCTACCGTTTCACGTGAAACAGAAGGAACTAGATTTAAGAGATCCTGATATTTTTGTTCTATCAAGAAAGTCATTAAGCTGATTTTGCCTTTTCACGTCTTTGACGCTGAATAGATGTAATAATTAATGATAATGCTGCTGGTGTCATACCATCAATTTTTTGTGCATCAGCAATTGAGCGTGGTGATGACTGTTGAATTTTTGTTTTTAATTCATTTGAAAGCCCAGAAATTGCTTGAATGTCAAGAGAAGCTGGAATTTCTAAACGTTCATCTCGTTGAAGAACAGCAATATCTTGTGCTTGTCTTTCTAAATAAACTGCATATTGTGCTTCAATTTCTAGAGTTTCAACAGTTTTAGCATCAATCGATTGTAATTGAGGCCAAAAAGATGAAAGACGTTCTATATTCATACCAGGATAAGATAAAAGATCATAAGCTGATCGCCGAACTCCATCATGATTTATATGTAATCCATGAGCAGATGCTTCATTGGGAGTTAAAAACAGTTTTTGACAAATTGACCGTGCTTGATCAAGACATTTTTGTTTATGTTGATATAAGTTCCATCGAGTATCACTAATAATACCCCATTGTTGTGCTAAAGGAGTTAAACGAGCATCAGCATTATCAGCACGTAAAGATAAACGAAATTCTGCCCGTGATGTAAACATTCGATAAGGTTCACAAACCCCACGTGAAACTAAATCATCAACCATAACTCCAATATAAGCCATCGAACGGCTTAAAATAATTTCCTTTAAACCAGCTACCTGACGAGCAGCATTAAGCCCCGCCAAAAGTCCTTGTGCTGCAGCTTCTTCATATCCTGTTGTACCATTAATCTGACCTGCTAAAAATAATCCTGGTAAAGATTTTAATTCCAAGGTTCTGGTCAGTTGTTTAGGATCAACAAAATCATATTCAATAGCGTAACCTGGTTGTAAAACCGTTACATTTTCTAATCCTTCAATAGTCTTCAAGAAAAAAATTTGTATATCCTCAGGAAGAGAGGTAGAAATACCATTTGGATAAATAATATCGCTATCTAATCCTTCTGGTTCTAAGAAGATTTGATGTCCATCTCGTTCACCAAATTTAATAATTTTATCCTCAATTGAAGGACAATAACGTGGTCCCAATCCTTCAATAGCTCCTGAATATAAAGCAGAGCGATGTATATTTTCACTAATAATTTGATGTGTTTGTGTATTTGTACGTGTGATTGCACATTCAATCTGAGGTTGCTCTATTTTCTCTGTTAAAAAAGAAAAAGGTACTGGATATTCATCAGCTTGTTGTTTTGGAAGTATATCCCAACGAATTGTTTTTTTACTAAGGCGAGGGGGAGTTCCTGTTTTTAATCGTCCAAGCTTTATATCATATTCTTTCAAGCGCTCAGCAAGTTGCATACTTGATTGTTCACCCATACGACCGGCATGCCACGTTTTATCACCAATATGAATAAGACCACGTAGAAACGTACCTGTTGTTAAAACCACAGCTTTAGAAAAAATATTCCCTTGTTTTTTTAAACAAACACCTGAAACATGATCATTTTCAACAATCAGATCAATAACTTCATCTTCAATGAGCTTTAAATTTTCTTGTTTTTGTAAAAAACCTTGAATTGCTCTTTTATATAATTGTCGATCAGCTTGTGTGCGTGGTCCTCTGACTGCTGGTCCTTTACGCCGGTTAAGAAGTCGAAATTGTATTCCAGCAGCATCTGTAGCTTGCCCCATTAAACCACCCAAAGCATCTATTTCACGGACGAGATGTCCTTTTCCAAGTCCGCCAATAGCAGGGTTACATGACATTGTACCAAGTTCTGATATTTGATACGTAACAAGTGCTGTTTTTGCTCCAACACGTGCTGAAGCTGAAGCAGCTTCACAGCCGGCATGACCTCCTCCAACAACGATAACATCATACAATTGCATTTGTTTATTCCATATCAAACTATCTTAAAGTTTCACGTGAATCATTTATTTACCAACACAAAATTGTGAAAAAATAACATCAAGTAAATCTTCAACATTAATATCACCCGTGATTCGTCCAAGTGCATCACTTGCACGACGAAGATGTTCTGCACGTAAACTTAAATCAAGAGAAATATGATTTATTGAAGCATCAATTTCTTTAACGGCTTCTTTTAATAATTGGAGTTGTCTTTTTTGTGCTGAAACAACATTACCAATTTCAGCAACACGACGCAGACAAAACGATTCTATTTCCTTTATAAAATGATCAAAATTTAAGCCACTTAATGCTGAAAACTGTATAGACCAACGTGTTTTATCTCCTTTATAAAGATCAAGTTTATTACCAACACGCCATATTTCAGCTGATGTTTTTGGTAAATGAATTTCTTGAGGATTATTCATATCATCAACCAGAATAACTAAATCAGCATCTATAATATGTTGTTTTGCTGTTTCTATACCTAATTGTTCAATTTTACTTTCTGTTTTTCTAAAACCAGCAGTATCTGTAAAAAAAACTGGCAAACCACCAAGTATTAATCTAATTTCTAAAGCATCACGAGTTGTTCCTGCTTCTTCTGTTACAATAGCAACAGGTCTTCCAGCCAAACGATTAATAATACTTGACTTTCCAGAATTTGGAGCACCTACAATAACAACTCGTAATCCATCAGTTAAGATATTTGCACGTTCTCCTGCAGCAATATGTTCACAAAGAGAACAGCTAAGTTTTTTCATATTTTCCCAAATTTCATCAGATATAGAATCTGGAATATCGTCTTCATCAGAAAAATCAATTTCAGCTTCTATTAAAGCACGTGCTGTTATAAGCTCATTACGCCAACCACGATAAAGTTTTGTTAAATGTCCACTTGTACCTATAACAGCTAAACGTCTTTGACCTTCTGTTTCTGCCTCTATTAAATCAGCAAGAGCTTCTGCTTGAATTAAATCTATTTTTCCTTCAGTAAATGCTCGACGAGAAAATTCACCTGCCTCAGCAATACGGCACTCAGGAAATGCAGATAATTCATCTAAAAAACGATTAACAACTGCTTTACCCCCATGTAAATGGAATTCTGCACAATCTTCACCTGTAAAACTATGAGGGCCAGGAAAAAAAACAGTTAGAGCAGAATCTAAAAAACTACCATCACGTGCAATAAGATTTCCATAATGCATAAATCGCGCTTTAGGTAAACAGCCACAAAGCGTTTTAACAATATTCACGACATGAGGACCAGAAAGTCGAACAACTGCAACCCCTGAAGGCAACAATCCACTTGAAAGCGCAAAGATTGTATCCACAGGACTAATCCTATTTTAAAACTATGATGTTTCTAAGTATTCATTGAATCAAAAAATTCACTATTATTTTTTGTCTGTTTCAATTTATCAATTAAAAATTCAATTGCATCTGTTACATTCATAGGTGCTAAAATACGACGAAGTACAAAAATCTTATGTAAATCTTGACGAGCTACTAAAAGATCCTCTTTACGTGTTCCTGACTTTAGAACATCCATAGCTGGGAAAATACGTTTATCAGCAACTTTACGATCAAGAACGATTTCTGAATTACCTGTTCCTTTAAATTCTTCAAAAATAACTTCATCCATACGACTACCTGTATCAATCAAAGCCGTTGCGATAATAGTTAAAGACCCACCTTCTTCAATATTGCGTGCTGCACCAAAAAAACGTTTAGGACGCTGTAAAGCGTTTGCATCAACACCACCTGTTAAAACCTTACCTGATGAGGGAACAACTGTATTATACGCACGTCCAAGACGCGTAATAGAATCAAGAAGGATAACAACATCACGTCCATATTCAACTAAACGTTTAGCTTTTTCAATAACCATTTCAGCTACTTGTACGTGACGTATTGCTGGTTCATCAAAGGTAGAAGAAATTACCTCCCCCGTTACAGAACGTTGCATATCTGTTACTTCTTCTGGACGCTCATCAATTAAAAGAACAATAAGATAACATTCAGGGTGATTAGTTGTAATAGAGTGAGCAATATTTTGTAGTAAAACCGTTTTTCCTGTTCGAGGAGGTGCTACAATTAACCCTCGCTGACCTTTTCCTAACGGAGATATTAAATCAACAACTCGTGATGACATATCCTTATTCGTAGAATCTTGCATTTCCATTTGGAAACGTTCATTTGAATAAAGAGGAGTTAAATTATCAAAATGAATTTTATAGCGAATTTTTTCAGGATCTTCAAAATTAATTGTATTAATCTTAAGAAGAGCAAAATAACGCTCCCCTTCCTTTGGCCCACGAATAGGGCCTTCAACCGTATCTCCTGTTTTTAATGAAAAAGACTGAATCTGTGTAGGAGAAAGATAAATATCGTCAGGCCCTGGAAGATAATTAGCATCAGCAGATCGCAAAAATCCAAACCCATCTTGTAAGACTTCAACAACACCTTCCCCAATAATTTCTACATCTTGCAAAGCGAGTTTTTTCAAAATAGCAAACATTAATTCTTGTTTGCGCATTAATGAAGCATTCTCAACTTCTAATGTTTCAGCAAAAGTAACAAGTTCAACCGGATTTTTACTTTTGAGCTCTTGTAGTTTCATTTCTTGCATGAAATATTCTCTTTAATTAGGATGGGGAATTTGAAGAATAAAAAAATCAATGAGTTTATGGGGAATTTGAAGAATAAAACATTCTTATTCAAGAAGTAAATATTATACACTTAACTCTTTTAAACTGCAAGCATTACTCTGTTAGCTTGGATTTATGTTTAATATAATAATTACAGTAGAAGTAATAATTATGATTAAGTTTAGAAATTAAATAAATACTATAAAAAATAACTTATTTCTTTAAATTAAATAATATTAATTTTTATTTTTAATTATTATTATACATATATTTTCTATTTTATTTTTTAATAATATTTATTTGTATTTATACTATATAGATAATAATTAATAATTATTATCTATATAGAAAATAAAATTATTTATACTTTATTTTACTGTAATTTAAGTATTCATTATTATGACTAATTTTTTTTAAAAAAAATCTAAATTTAAAGATATTTTAAAAAAGGGATTCTTCTTATTAAAATCTGTGTTTAATGTGGATTATTAGTTATACTTGTTCATCCTCAGTTTTGTTCACAAAGAAGAGAGAAAAAAAGTAAATAATAAAAATACTTTAGAAATATTATGCCCGTTCTTTTTTAAAAGAGAAATTTATTTATCACAGTTATCTAGTTTGTGTATAAAAACAAAATATTTTTTAAAAGTTTTTATTTTATGAATAAGTGTGAAGTTCTATACACATTTATTAACAAGAAGTTAAAATTTTTATGCAAAAAGAAAAAAAAAGCTTTCATTTGTATATGATTTCTGACGCAACAGGGGAAACATTGATCTCTGCTGCAAGAGCTGTTGCATCGCAATACACGATGTATCAGGCAATAGAACATCTTTATCCGATGATTCGTAATAAAACGCAGTTGCAAAAAATTCTTGATGAAATTCAAGAAGAGCCGGGTATTGTTCTTTACACAATTATTGATGAAGAAATGAAACAACTTCTCAGTAAAGTATGTGCAAAAATAGGCACTCCTTGTGTTGCCATTTTAGATCCTGTTTTAAATGCTTTTCAGTCTTATCTTGGAACACCAACAAATTTACGTGCTAGTGCGCAGCATGGTCTTAATGCAGATTATTTTCGTCGTATTGAAGCATTAAATTTTACAATAGACCACGACGATGGACAGTCTCCCGATAGTATATTAAATGCAGATGTAATTCTTGTAGGAATTTCAAGAACTTCTAAAACACCAACAAGTATCTATTTAGCAAATCGTGGAATAAAAACTGCTAACATACCTCTTATTCCAGGAATTGATTTACCACAAACTCTTTTAGAAGAAAAAAATGTTTTAGTTGTTGGTTTAATTGCTTCAGCTGAAAGAATTTCACATATTCGTCAAAATCGAGATTTGGGAGAAGATTTTGCTATTGAAAATTATACTGATCGCACCAGCATAGCTAGAGAGTTGATTTATACAAAACGCATTTATGAACGTTTTGGTTGGCCTGTTATTGATGTAACAAGACGTTCTATTGAAGAAACTGCAGCGGCGGTATTTAAACTTTTATCACAATTTCGTGAGAGAGGATGAAAAAAATTATGGATGAAAATATGTTAATATTAGCATCTCTTAGCTCTTACCGTGCACAATTGTTAGACAAAGCTGGTTTAAATTTTTCTATTGAAGGAGCTTCTTTTGATGAACGAAAAGTGGAAGAGAAAATAAGAGCTAAAACTCCTAAAGAAACGAGTTGTTTTCTTGCAAGTTCAAAAGCAAAAAATGTTTCCAAGCGTTTTCCTCATGCATTAGTTATAGGTTGTGATCAAATACTCGATCTGGAGGACCAGATTTTTCATAAAGTTTCAGATATTAAAGAAGCACATCAACGATTAAGTGCTTTATCAGGAAAAACACATTCTCTTCATAGTGCAATAGCTTTAGTCAAAAATGGTCAAGAAATTTGGGTTGAAGCTTTTAGTGCTCATATGACGGTACGTTCTCTCTCATCAGAATTTATTGAACGTTATCTAATGCGTGTAGGAACGGATGTTTTAAAAAGTGTAGGAGTATATCAAATTGAAAAAGAAGGAATCCATCTTTTTGATAAAATAGAAGGAGATTTTTTTACTATCATTGGTTTACCATTATTACCTTTGTTGGCTAAATTGCGTCATTTGGGAGTTATTGATGGTTAATTTTGCAATAAATTGCAAAAAAAAAGAGTATCCGTGTACTTTTATTGCTGGTTATCCTATTCATCATTCAAAATCACCAAAGATTCACAATTTTTGGCTCAAACAATATGGTTTACAAGGTGAGTACCTTGCAAAAGAGGTAAAAACCGAAGAATTTAAGAGTTTTCTTATATCTTCACAAAAAAAGGGGTTTTGTGGAGGCAATGTTACCTTACCCCATAAACAGGAGGCTTTTCATTTAGCAACTTATAAAGATGAGGTAGCAACGGCTATTGGTGCTGTTAATACATTATGGTTTGAAGGGCAAAAACTTTGTGCCACAAACACTGATGCATATGGTTTTAGTGCTAATCTTGATGAGTTTACTCCTGATTGGGTTAAAGAAACAGCACTTGTTTTTGGTGCAGGAGGTGCTGCACGCGCTGTTTTATATATTTTGAAAAAACGTGGATTTGAACGTATTTTTTTGCTTAATCGTACAAGACAACATGCAGATGATTTGGCTGAGTATTTTGGAAAACCTGTTGAGGTCTATGACTGGCATAATATTTACAAAATATTTTATCAAGTTGATCTCATTGTTAATGCAACTTCTGTAGGTATGACAAATCATAAAAAACAAAAGAGTGTTTTTTTTGATTTTCATAAAGTAAAACCAACAGCATTGGTAACAGATGTTGTTTACACTCCATTGATGACCCCTTTTTTGCAACAAGCAAAAGCTCATGGTTTGAAAACAGTTGATGGACTTGGTATGCTTTTACATCAGGCTGTACCTGGTTTTGAACGATGGTTTGGAACAAGACCGCTTGTAACAAAAGCATTGCGAACAGCGATTGTAGAGGATATAAGTGAAAATAAAATATGAAAATTATAGGATTGACCGGATCAATTGCCATGGGCAAATCAACAACTGCTCGTTTTTTTGAACAAGCAGGTGTTCCTGTTTTTAGTGCTGATGAAGTAGTGCACCAACTTTATTGTAGTGAGCCGGTTTTATCACTTATTATACGTATTTTTCCAGGTGTTGTTGAAAATGGTCAAGTTAATCGTTTAAAACTTTCTAAAGTTTTGATAAATAATCACGAAAAACTACAAACTTTAGAAAAAATAATTCATCCTTTAGTTTGGAAAAAAGAGGAAGAATTTGTTAATAGAGCACGCCAACAGGGAAAAAAACTAATAGTTCTTGATATTCCGCTTCTTTTTGAAACAAACAGTGAAAATCGAGTAGATAGTGTAATTGTTGTATCTGCACCATCAGCAATACAAAAGAAGCGTGTAATGAATCGTTCAAATATGAGTGAGGAAAAATTTGCAGCGATCAGTGCCAAACAAATATCCGATGAAAAAAAGAAAGAACGTGCGGATTTTGTCATTGATACGGGAAAAAGTTTAGATAATACACGTCAACAAGTTTTTCGTATAATAAAGAGTTTACTAAAGGATGTATCTTTAAAGAATTAAAGAAATGCGTGAAATTATTTTTGATACCGAGACAACGGGTTTAGATAAAGACAGCGATCGTATTATTGAAATTGGCTGTGTAGAGATGGTTGATCGTTATCTTACGAAACGCCAATTCCATGTTTATTTAAATCCGCAAGGAGTTATTATCCCTGACGAAGTTGTAGCGATTCATGGATTGACCAATGAACGTTTAAAAAATGAAAAGAAATTCGAAGATATTGCTGATGAGTTTCTAGAATTTATTGATGGTGCAACAATGGTTGCTCATAATGCAAGTTTTGACATAAGCTTTCTTAATGCGGAATTAGGGCGGATCAATAAACCGCTTATCAGTGTTGATAATGTCATTGATACACTAGCTATAGCACGGCAAAAATTCCCTATGGGACCTAATTCTCTTGATGTTTTATGTAAACGTTTTGGGATTGATAATAGTAATCGTGTTCTTCATGGTGCTCTACTTGATGCAGAGATTCTTGCTGATGTTTATATTGAGTTAATTGGTGGAAAACAGGGTGTACTTAGTTTTGATAACAATAGTGACCTTGATGAAAATGTTCAAAATGGCAAGAAT
The DNA here is from genome assembly GCF_902813205.1 of Bartonella capreoli. Lineage (NCBI taxonomy): Bacteria > Pseudomonadati > Pseudomonadota > Alphaproteobacteria > Hyphomicrobiales > Bartonellaceae > Bartonella > Bartonella capreoli. The sequence goes on along the minus strand of NZ_CADDZX010000001.1, from coordinate 229,232 downwards.
ATTCCCCATACAGTTAAAACTCGTCCCCACGCTTTACCTTCAAGGTTGAGCACACAAGAAAAAGATATGCACGCTGATTTAGTTAAAAAAATGGGCGATAAGGCTTTGTGGAATAACTTTAGAATTTTTCAATAAGAATTTAAGTTTCTTTGAAAAAATTATTAAAAATTTGGATTGGATAATATAATTCTTAAAAATACGGCCGTTGTGGGGAGGGGAACACCACAACGACCTTACCGCTACGTTGTACCTCAGCTATCATAGAAGGAGTAAAATGAAAGCTATCATATCCTATAATAACAAAGAAAAGCTCTCGGTACTGACTATAAAACGCAACGGCTTTATATCTTATAAAAACAAAAAAATGGCTTTTCAGAGGCAACTCTATAAATTTTGAAATGAGATCGAAAAAAATATAAAAATAAATTTATTTTGCGCTAAAATGAAGAAATGAAATTATCATGGAAACAAAAGATCACTTATTTTTAGTTGATGGATCAGGTTATATTTTTCGTGCTTATCACGCTTTACCACCCTTAAAACGCAAAAGAGATGGGCTTCCTGTAGGGGCTGTAGCCGGTTTTTGCAACATGTTATGGAAATTACTTTGTGATGCTCGCAATACAGCTGTTGGTATTGTGCCAACCCATTTTGCTGTTATTTTTGATTATTCATCTGATACGTTTCGTAAAAAAATTTATCCTCAATATAAAGCTAATCGTGCAGCTCCTCCTGAAGATCTTATTCCTCAATTTGCTTTGATACGACAAGCTACAAAAGCTTTTAATTTGCCTTGCATCGAAAAAGAAGGATTTGAAGCAGATGACTTAATTGCGACCTATGCGCAATTGGCAACTCAAGCGGGAGCAAAAACAACAATTATTTCCTCAGATAAAGATTTAATGCAGTTGGTAAATACGCATGTATCTTTATATGATGGAATGAAAGATAAACATATTGGTGTTTCTGAAGTCATAGAAAAATGGGGTGTAACGCCTGAAAAAATGATTGATTTGCAAGCTTTAGTTGGAGATACCACAGACAATATTCCAGGTGTTCCAGGTATTGGTCCAAAGATTGCAGCACAATTATTAAATCAATTTGGTACTCTCGATCTCTTATTGCAACACGCAGAAGAAATCAAACAAGTAAAACGGCGTGAAAATATTCAAGCTTATAAAGAGCAAACAAAGATTTCTCGTGAATTGGTAAAGCTTAAAACAGATGTACCTATAGACAATAATTTAGATAATTTCATTTTAGAACCACAAGATGGCCCGCGTTTAATTGCTTTTTTAAAAGCTATGGAATTTACAACGTTAACCCGTCGTGTAGCAGAAGCAACAGCATGTGATGCAGAGGTTATTGATGCACTTGATGTAGATACTGAGTGGACCCAAACTATTATTCATGGGCCTGACTTGGATAGTGAGAAAGTTGGTTCATTATTAACCCATGATTTTTGTAAAGATTCACCACAGACTTTGGCACAAAAACGTAAAGATCAGGCTCTTGTACAAAAAAATATAGGAGATTCTTATGAAACCATCCTTGATGAGAAAATCTTAAGAGAATGGTTACTAGAAGCACAAGAGCAAGGTTATTTTGCTTTTAACATAGAAACAACCTCATTAGACCCTATACAAGCGAAAATTATTGGTTTTTCGTTGGCATTACAGCCAGAAAAAGCAGTTTATATACCACTAGAACACACTGAAGGAGGATGCGACCTTTTAGGAGGTGGGCGTGTAGTCACACAAATTGAAACACAAAAGGTTTTAGCGCTTTTAAAACCAATATTAGAAGATCAAGCTGTATTAAAAATTGGCTATAATATGAAATATAATTGGTTGATTATGAAACAATACGCCATTGTGACACAACCTTTTGATGACATAATGCTCATATCATATGCTTTAGATGCTGGAACTTCGACTCATGATAGGGATATTTTATCTGAACGATGGCTTAAGCATAAACCAATTGCTTACAAAGATTTAACGCATAACGGAAAGAAAATTACTTCTTTTGCACAAGTAGATTTAAAACAGGCAACCTTTTATGCAGCAGAAGGCGCCGATATAACGCTACGGTTATGGCAAGTTTTAAAGCCACAACTTGTTGCACAAGGCATGACTAAAATTTATGAGCGTCTTGATCGACCACTGATAGAAGTTCTCGCAAAAATGGAAGAACGAGGAATTCTGGTTGATAGGCAAATTCTTTTACGTCTTTCATGTGAGTTAGCGCAGGCTGCTCTTTCTTTAGAAGAGGAAATTTACCAATTGGTTGGTGAACGATTTAATATTGCCTCACCAAAACAATTAAGTGATATTCTTTTTGGTAAAATGGGTTTACCTGGGGGCGTTAAGACCAAAAATGGTCAGTGGTCAACCTCTGCACAAATTTTAGAAGAATTAGCCGCTGAAGGTCACACTTTACCACATAAAATCGTTGATTGGCGCCAACTTACAAAATTAAAATCCACTTATACAGATGCTTTACCTTATTACATTTTGCCTGAGACAGGGCGTGTTCACACTAATTATTCTTTAGCAACGACATCAACAGGGCGATTATCTTCATCAGAGCCCAATCTGCAAAATATTCCAATACGAACGCCAGAAGGGCGCAAAATTCGAACAGCCTTTATTGCTCCAAAGGAATGTGTACTATTATCGGCCGACTATAGTCAGATTGAATTGCGCATTCTTGCACATATCGCCAATATCACTGCATTGAAAGAAGCGTTTGCGCAAGATCAAGATATTCATGCTATAACCGCATCGCAAATATTTGGAGTTGCAGTAGAAGGAATGCCCTCAGATATACGCCGACGTGCAAAGGCGATTAATTTTGGTATTATTTATGGTATTTCAGCTTTTGGATTGGCAAACCAATTAAGTATTTCACGAAATGAGGCAAGTCGCTATATTGATATTTATTTTGAAAGGTTTCCAGGAATTAAAGATTATATGGAAACGACTAAATCATTTGCACGCCAACATGGTTATGTGGAAACAATTTTTGGACGTCGTATTTATTACCCTGAAATAAAAGCGACTAATTCCCAAATCCGCACTTTCAATGAAAGAGCTGCTATCAACGCACCAATTCAAGGATCAGCTGCAGATATCATTCGCCGTGCTATGATCCAGATGGAAGGTGCTTTGAAAAAAGAAAGACTGTCAGCAAAAATGCTACTACAAGTTCACGACGAACTGATTTTTGAAGTACCAGAAACTGAAAGTGAAAAAACAAAAGTCCTTGTTACAAAGGTAATGGAAAATGCTGCAATGCCTGCATTATCTTTGTCTGTCCCTCTTAAAGTAAAAGTCGCTGCTGCTCAAAACTGGAATGAGGCACATTAGTTTTTCTCGCTTATTTGATCTTTAAATGTCGTCATTACATTGGCAAGATTAAGGTGAGCTTTAATTGGTAAGTGATCTGATGCAACACGTGCTAGTGGGGAATAATGACTTTCAATTTTTGTTACCAAATGGGGAGGAAAAGCAAAAATTCTATCAAGAGCTAGAAAAGGAAAGCGAGAAGGAAAACTTGGTACAGTTCCTCGTGTAATATCAAAATAAGGAAAAAAATGATTTAATGACGATTTTTTCCCTACTCGCCATTCATTAAAATCACCAATAAGTAATGTGGGCATAAAAGAACGTTTTTGCAAAAGTGCAAGAAGCATTTTTACTTGCTGATTGCGAGAATGGCGTAACAAGCCAAAATGAGCTGCAATAATGCGAATAAAACCTGTCTCCATTTCTAATTCTGCCATTATAGCACCTCGTGGTTCAATACCAGGTAGGGAGATTTGTAAAATATCATGTACCTTCCCTTGACGCACAAAAAGAGCATTACCATGCCAACCGTGGCCATTGGGTGACATGGTATTTAAAGGCACAGGAATCAAATTTGTTTCAGCTTTTAACAATTTAAGATCAATCAAACCAATGCGTTCACCAAAACGTTTATCCGCTTCTTGGAGTGCGAGAATATCAGCTTGTAATTCTGCAATAACACGTACAATGCGAGTAGGGTTAAAAACTTTATCAACACCTACGCATTTATGAACATTATAAGAAGCAACAACAAGATCATAATCGTTATCATAATTAATAGTATTTGGTCGGTAACCAGAACGATTACGAATAACACTTAAGAGGGGTTTATGAAGCTTTTGCTGGATAAATGCAGTAGGCCAGCGAAATTTTTGTTTATGAGGCTTCTTTATCATTTTATGTTTGAGTTAGTTGTTCAGTACACGTAAATATAATGCTAAAAGATTAGAAAATACGCGCTTATGTTAAAAACAAAAAAGCCCTGTTTCTTGAATGAAACAAGGCTTTTCAATAAAACAATAACTGTATAGTTAATTGCGATTTGAACCCAAAAATTGCAACAAGAAAACAAACATATTAATGAAATCAAGATAGAGATTTAACGCACCCATAATAATTTTACGACCACGCGTGTCATCTGCATCACCTTCATAATACATTAATTTGATAGTCTGTGTATTATAAGCTGTTAAACCCGCAAAAACGAGAACACCAATTACTGAAATAGCAAATTGTAAGGCGCTTGATCCCAGAAAAATATTAACGACCATAGCAAGTAATAGGCCAATCAACCCCATAAATAAGAATGATCCCATCGCTGTAAGATCACGTTTTGTAGTGTAACCATAAAGCGAAAGAGAGCCAAAAGCTGCAGAAGTGATAACAAAAGTCTGCACAATACTTTCAGGTGTGTAACGCAAAATAATTGACGACAATGAAAGGCCAACGAGCGCTGCATAACCAAAAAAGAGACTACGAGCAGCATTGGTACTAAGCGTATTGATTTTAAAACTAAGAAACAATACAGCAACAAGCGGCGAAAACATAATAACATAAGACAAAGGTGACGTATAAAATGTCACTCCAAATGATGTTAAGTAAACGCTACCATTAATTTGTGCAACTGCTTGATTTATATCTGCTGTTGTGGCCAATGATGCAATTATATAAGCAGCAGAAGCTGTAATAAGTAAACCAATGGCCATTGTGTTATAGACGCCCAGCATATAACTGCGCAATCCTTGGTCGATTGATGCATCGGCATGAGAAACAGACGCCGAACGTAAATTTTTGAAATCAGCCATAATAAAAAGTCCTTTAGCATATGTTCCGTCACGAGTTAGGATTAAAAGGTAAAAATTCCTTTTAATAACGTTACATAAGCCATTATTAAGCTCATATAAACGACCCTAAACGTTGCTGGTAAAATTCCAGCATACGCCTTTTCTATTATGGAGATTTATTTAAAAATTACAAGAGACTTTTATTGAAAGGAAAACTTACAAATTCGTAATGAAAGAGCACATCTTAACTGGAAATATTTAATTATTTCAAGGATATTTTAAAAGATTAGGAATCTATTTTATCAGTAGTTTGAATGAACAATTTTGCTTAAATAAATTTGAAAAGAATTAGCTATATTCAGTAATATTTATTAATGCGCATAATTTCAAAAACTTAATTAAGCACTTTATTTTTTTATGAATACTAAAGATTTTTCTATTTTGGGTGATTAACAATAATTCATAACTGAAGTACTATCCAAGCCAAATTTTGGTTGTCAGTACTTCAATAGCCAAAAGAGGCACTATTTTTATATCGTCAATTTTGCAAAAACAAATCAGAATAATCTAAACAGTAACAAAATCTGCTTTACTAATATCTCCGATATTATACTGTTCATTTGATGGCAATAAAGAACATCCTATGAGATGTTAGATTTTAACCTAAAGGCATTTTTTTCTATTAGCTTAAATCCGTAGTTATTAATCCGGTGTTAGTTTTCTAACAACGGCTTTATTATACATTAAAATACTACACAAAGCTGGAAGAAGCTTTAATAATATCGCGAACTAAAGAGTGAGTATCGAATTTTTCTATTGTAAATTAGGATTACAATTTTACTAAGCTCTGTAAAGAAAAAACAGTAGCAGATAGAATGTAAATACGTTGTGGGTTAACCTTATCAGTAGATAAAATAAGAGGTTATATTTATAGCAGAAATAGCTTCATAAATAATGAAGTAGTATATTATTTCTCGGAAGTATTATTATTGAGATAGCTTTTTTTTCGAAGCAAGAATACGGAATTCATCAATTAACACGGCAATGGATCCAAGTGTTATGAAAGTATCAGCGAGATTGAAAATAGCAAAAGAAAAGATGCCATCAATGTGGAATGATATATAATCAGTAACATAATGGAAACGAACACGATCAATAAGATTTCCAATTGCTCCACCAAGGATCAAGACAATACCAAAGTGTGTTAAAATTTTATCACGCTCGATATTTTTCCAAAACCATAAAAGGAAAATAATAATGATGAGCGTAAAAGCAATGATTCCCCAATGGGAAAAGGAAGAAAGAAATGAAAACGCAATACCAGAGTTGCGTACGTGGTAAAGCGAAATAAAAGGAAGAAGCGGAATTTTTGTTTCTAAAGGTATAGTCTGTATAACCCAAAATTTTATCGCTTGATCAAGTAAAACTGTAATAAACAAACCAGAAAAAAGGAAGGATAATGATTTGTGTGTCATATTTTGACCTCACATAAGTTCAAGTGTTAAATCGTGGGTTCAAGTGTTAAATAAGGACGGCGAATTTCATAAAGCATAACAGCTGTAGCTATAGCCAAATTAAGCGAATCGGCACGTCCATTTTGCGGAATGCGCACCAGTTGATCACAGCGATCAGCGAGGACATCTGGTAAACCTTGTTGTTCATTTCCCATTAAAAGTATAATAGGACCTTTTTTAAGATCAACACTACGATAATCAACAGATGTTTTGAGATGTGTTCCAATAATGATGCCTTTAAAGTGTGTAGACCAATTCAAAAAGGCGCTTTCACTAAAACGGTAGAGTGGTACGGAAAAAATTGATCCCATTGTTGCGCGTACTGTTTCAGGTGAAAAAGGATCTGTCGTTTCGCCAATCAACATAACCCCTTTTGCTCCCACTGCATCTGCAGTGCGGATGATGGTACCAAGATTTCCAGGATCACGTACGCGATCAAGTGCAATATAGACATCTTGAGTTAGTCCCTTTATCATTTCAATAGGGTGCCACTGTTGTTTAAAAATGCCAACAACTGTTTGCGGATTATCACGCCGGGTAATAGATTCCATAACTTTTTGTGAAGCTTTAATGACAAAACCACCATGAGCTACAGTACGTGCAGCTATATTTTCAATAACAGTGTTACCAACTTTATTTTTAGATAAAATAAGTGTTTGAATTGCCCAGCCAAGGTTTAAAGCATCAATCACCAGTTTAAGTCCTTCTGCCATGAAGACTCCATCTCTATTACGGTTCTTCTTTTGATTGAGTGCTTTAAGGCTTTTAATAATAGGGTTGCTAAGAGAGGTGATTTCTTTAACTTGACCTGTTTTTTGTGTATCCATGTTCAAGCAATCCAACGGCTAAAGAGAGAAGTAGAAAGAGCACGTCCAGCAGTTTCTTCACGCAAAATTAGTTCTCCTGATTCAATTATACCACCAAGATTTATCAATTCATCACGCATTAAAGTATGAAGTGCATAAAAAGAAGCACGAATAGTATAGGCTGTAAGCACGATGGATAATGGTTTATCAGATAAAAGGTTGCGACAATTTTTAATCATTTCTGGTAAATGGTCAAATAATTGCCAAACCTCACCATGAGGTCCACGTCCATAAGCAGGAGGATCAAGAAGAATTATGTCGTAGGTTTTTTTACGACGTAATTCGCGTTCAACGAATTTTACAGCATCGTCACAAATCCAACGAATGGAACGATCTGATAAGCCCGCTTTTTCCTGATTAGCTTTTGCCCAAGTGATGGCTTTTTTAGAAGCATCAACATGGGTAACAGTTGCACCTGCACGTGCACCAATCAAAGAAGCAACGCCTGTGTAACCAAAAAGATTGAGCAATTTGATAGGGCGCTTGGCTTTAATGATTTGTTCTTCCATCAAACGCCAATGAGCATCTTGTTCGGGAAAAACACCGACATGACGAAAAGAAGTAAAACGTCCCCAAAAAGGCAAACCATTCCAAAAAAGAGGCCATGTTTCATCAAGTTGTTTTTTTGGAAAATGCCAGCGACCAATACCCTCCTCATCTCGATTACCTTTGAAAATGGCATCAACATCGGTCCAATTTTCTTGTGGTAGAGCGGGTTTCCATAATGCTTGACCTTCTGGTCGGATAATGCGGTAAGAGCCGTAACGTTCTAATTTTCGTCCATTGCCAGAGTCAATTAAGGCATAGTCTGCACTGGGACTTGTTTCTAAAACAAGAGGTATTTTTTCTTGCGGGTACACACCATTGAAATGTGTTTGAAAGCATTTTGCAGACATATTTGGTGTCATAGTACTTTCTTTGCAAGAAGGTTTATTATGAAAGACTATTGAATTTCTAGAATAATGTGAAAATTTGAAATTAATTAAACATTATAAAAAAAGCAAGAATACCTTTAAGATTCATTGTCAAACACAATAAGGGTGAAATTCATTAAGGCGTCGTTATATTAAGGTTTTTAGCAATCGACGTCTTTAATTTCTCAAGCTCTGCTTTACTTTTTTTAAGAGCTTTACGATATTGACGTTGTATAAGCCAATGCACTGCGCTACTCAACAAAATACCAAGAGCAAGAAAAATAAAAAGCCAAACGAAAAAGGGAGCTTGATAAGTAAAATTTTCAGGATTAGTTCGAAAAGGATCAAGCGTTAAAGTAACAATTTGACGATTAGCTATAGTAAAAGCAATCAAAAAAATTGTAAAAGGCACCAAAATAATTGCCAAAAGAATACGTTTGGTTGTCATGAGTTTACTCATTTATTCAATCGATCCCGCAAATCTTTACCTGTTTTGAAGAAAGGAACCCATTTTTTTTCAACGACGACGGTTTCACCTGTTCGTGGATTACGACCATTACGCGCTGAACGACTTTTAACAGCAAAAGCTCCAAAACCACGAAGTTCAATACGGTCGCCATTAATGAGTGCTGTTGAAATTTCTTCAAAAATAGCATTTACAATATTTTCTACATCACGCTGAAGAAGATGTGGGTTATAACGAGCAATAATTTGTATGAGCTCTGATTTGATCAAAATAGCCTCTCTATTTACACAAAAAAGATTATATTTTACCAATTATACATTCCATATGCGCACGTTACGCATATAGATTAATAAAAACAGAATAAAACCAAGAGCAGTCAGATTGCAAGAAGCAAAATTTAAAAATACATATTAAGAGATGCTACAGATCGAAAAAAGTAGAGTATTTGAGAGATAAAACAAATATGACTATGCACAATTACCGTGAAGATTTTTCAATAAAATCGTCTTCTGATGATATTTTTAAGAAGGCATATCATCATTCGTGTCGAATCCGTTTATTAAAAGTCTTTTTACCTCTCGTGGCATTGATTATAGTGCTGGTTTTTTCTTGGTTTATATTTTTTTCTCTTTCTGCTTCCTCTGGTAGTGTGGTTTTAAAGAATGAAGATGATGAGATAGTAAAATTGATAATGGTTAATCCAAGATTAGAAAGCTATACAAGTTCTCACAAGCTTTATTGGCTTGAAGCGCAAGAAGCTTTTCAAGATTCTCTACATTCTGAGGTGGTTGGATTACAAGGTATTACAGCTGAGATACCTTCAGGCAAATTGGGGACAGCTTTTCTCCAGGCACAAAGTGGGACTTATGATCATATTAATAATCATTTAAAATTAGATAAGCCGTTTACAGTCAAAACACAGGACAATATGGTCGCACAGTTCATAGCTGCTGATATCGATTTATCTGAAAGCCAATTGAAAACCGATCAATGTGTACATATTAAACGTACAGGCTTATCTCTTAAAGCAAATACTTTGCAAATTCATGAAAAAGGGCAAAAGATATATTTTCAGGGTGATGTGCATTTAGTGATCGACAAACAGTAAATTGAAACCAACACGAATCTTTAAATGATGTTTATGAGAGATAAATCTGTACATAAACAAATGGGAAAATTGAGGGTAATTTAAGTGCAGCCAAGAACATCATATAAAAAACAAATGGGTTTATATTTGGCTTTAATCTTGGGAACATTAGGATTGACAATGGCTTGGGGACATGCTGAGGAAGCTCATTTCGGGATTAATTTATCAAATAGTAAAGAGCCCATAGAATTGCATGCAGATTCCTTAGAAATACGCGATAAAGAGGAAATTGCTGTTTTTAGTGGCAATGTTTCAATTGTTCAAGGTGAGCGGCTAATGCAAACATCACAATTAATTGTTTATTATGATAAAACACATAAAACAATTGATGAAAATAAGAAAAACATAGAGTCAACATCGCCTGTTGGTTTTGATGTAACAGGTATTAAGAAAATGGAAGCGTTGGGAAAGGTTTATATTAAAATAGCCACGCAAATTGCTACCGGTGATAAAGGTATTTTTGATAGACAATCAAATAGGATGATTTTGACAGGTAATAAAGTTGTCTTGAAAGATAATAATAATGTTGCGACAGGGTGCAAGTTGACAGTACATATGGAAAGCGGAAAAGCTTTTCTCGAAGGTTGTCAGGCGTTTGAGAAAAAGAATCGTGCTTCAATCATTTTAAAATCAAGTCAAAAATAGCTATTAAGATTTTATGCTTAAAATCAAAAAAACAAAACAAACAACGAGATATGATCTTGCAAGTGAGGCTTTAAAACAACCTTTAAAAGGAACTTTAGTTGCGCGTCATTTAGTTAAAGCTTATCGAGGAAGGCAGGTTGTTAAGGATGTTTCTTTTAATGTCTGCACCGGTGAGGCTGTAGGTATTTTAGGCCCTAATGGTGCTGGTAAAACTACTTGTTTTTATATGGTTACAGGTTTAGTTGAAGCCGATGGGGGGACAATTGAAATTAATGGGTTTAATGTCACCCATATGCCGATGTATCAACGTGCGCGTTTGGGTATTGGATATTTACCACAAGAAGCATCTATTTTTCGCGGTCTTTCAGTAGAAAATAATATTAAAGCTGTTTTGGAAGTGATCGAAAAAGATCGCTTTAAACGTCGTGAAGAATTGGATGCACTTTTATGTGAATTCAAAATTGATCATTTGCGCAAAACACCAGCTATTTCTTTATCTGGGGGTGAACGACGGCGACTTGAAATCGCACGTGCTTTAGCTTCACGCCCCAATTTTATGTTGCTTGATGAGCCATTTGCAGGAATTGATCCTATTGCTATTTCTGATATCCAAAGACTCGTTCATCATTTAACTCAACGTGGTATCGGTGTTTTGATAACCGATCATAATGTGCGTGAAACATTAAATCTCGTTGATCGTGCTTATATTATTCATGAAGGACAGGTGTTAATTGATGGTTGTCCGAACGATATTATCAATAATGCTGATGTCCGCAGAATTTATTTGGGCAATCAGTTTTCTCTTTGATTATTTTAATGTGCTATAGAAGATCAAATTAAATTTAAAAGATCATAACTGTAAGAAATAAGATGCTGCTTTCAATCAATTGCATCTTTACATACGTCAAACCAATTACAAAATTGTACGCATAGCTTTTATAGAGTAGTTGAATGTATTTTATACAGCTTTGTCGTTGTCATTAGTTGTTTTTTAAGCCATATGCTAATACTCCAAATGAAAATACCACTTTAGCTCAATATGTATGCGGTATTATGCAGCTTATTGTGAGAAAGAGAACAATTTTCCAAGGGTTACAAATCAACTATAACAATTGAAAAGTTAATAAAGATGATGATAGCTATTGCTAGAGTGGGAATTAATTTTTGGTTGACAAGGTAGTCTTATTTTTGTTTTCCCAATGTTGTTGAGAGCAAGCTGCACGTATTTATCATCAAATTAATAGTGATATTAGAAAGATAATTCATAGCTATTATGAAAAAATAGCGTACGTAAGATATTGACAGAAATCGACAAAAATTCTTAAAAATTAATACTATTTTGGGATTTGTAAATAAGTATTTAAGCGTAAAAAAAGGAAATAAATTATGAATTTGAATGAGTTAATTGCACCAGAAGCAATTATTCCGGTGCTTAAAGCAAATTCGAAAAAACAAGTCCTGAAAATTTTAGCTGAGAAAGCTAATGAGTTAACAGGCCTTAATGAGCGTATGGTTTTTGATGTTATTTTGCAGCGTGAAAAATTGGGATCAACTGGTGTGGGAAATGGTATTGCGATCCCTCATGGGAAATTTCCTAATATTGATCGAAATATCTGTATCTTTGCTCGTCTTGAACATCCAGTTGATTTTGAAACTTTTGATGATGAACCTGTTGATCTTGTTTTTCTACTCTTAGCACCAGAGCATGCTGGCACGGATAATTTGAAAGCTTTGTCACAAATTATGCGTATTTTGCATTATTCTGACGTTATTGACAAATTACGCAATACACATGATGTTGACGCACTTGATGCTTTATTACTTCAACATTTAACATTAAATGCAGCCTGAGAGGCAATATTGGTACATATATATGTATTATGGTAGAAGTAATCGAAGACTGAATATGACATAATTTATGTTAAAGTAATTAATCTTAAAAAAAAAAGATTAATATCCTGATAGTCTCTTTTGTAAGTATTTCAAAATTAGAAGGCACATAATATTTAATAATTTTGCGATATTTCTTTTGAATAAGCAAAATAAGGAAAAGGCGTAAAATAGCATCGCGCACAAATCTAAAAGTTGGCCTTAGTTGATAAGGAATGTGATGCCTGATCTTTAAGCATACTCTAATAAGTGAACTAAAGTGTTCGTATTTCGTGTATAGGCAAAGAGTTGATCAATATAGAGACAAAACTACTCTTGTATTTTTATGCGTGTAGATCCAATTTTTAATATCGATTAATGATAACGACAAGATTTTAAAATTCAAAATTTCCCACAAAAATATGTTTTTTCAAAGTTGTGTAATAATTCATTTGTATACAGTATAATTCTTACAATTTGTTGCTTAACGATTTGACAATGTGTTTATTTTTTGTTCTATTTTGCAATCAAATTATCAAACAGAGTAAGGTATATTTTTATTTTAAACGGCAGAAATATACTCGTTTACGAAAACATAAGTTCTTTATGCAAAAATAAATTTGACGAAATGAAATCAGAGTGTTGTCTTTTTATCTGGTTATAAATAAAAAAATTTATATTCTATAAAAGCCAAAAGGCTACACTAGAATGAAAGGCTTATTTTAATTAGAAGCCTTATTTTATTGTTAAATAATTAACAACAATAATGCTAAATATTTAGCCAGCCTTTGTTAGGCTTCATTAATAAAAGAATTTTGTTAAAGAGAATAAAGAAGTGAGCTAAATGAAGATGTTAAAAAAGACTTTTATCACTACGTCTGTGATGATTCTAGCTGCTGCTGGGATAACATGGGCACAAACGCCAAACCGCCTAAATCAATTTGAAGCTTGGGGAGCTTATTCTTATAAATCATCAGAAAATACAGTTTGTTATGTGTTGTCAGTACCTTTAAGTGCGCTTCCAACAACTGTTAATCATGGTGATAATTTCTTTTTGGTCACTAAACGTTCTGATTCACCTGTTACATTCGAACCACAATTTATGGCTGGTTATACACTTAAAGAAGGGTCAAAAGTTACTGTGACTGTTGGGGATAAGGATTTTGACTTTTTTACAAAGGATTCATCAGCTTGGTTAGCATCATCGGAGATGGAAAAACAGCTTGTTTCTGCTATGCGTTCAGGTAAAAATATGGTGGTAAAGGCGATCTCAAAACGGGGAACGCATACTACTTACACTTATTCCTTAAAAGGGGTGACTGCTGCGTTAAATATGGCACAAAAATGTCATTAAAGCACCTATAATTTTAAAAATAGCTATATAAACTGGAAATCGATGGCTATTTTATATGATTTTTCAACCAGGTGGTGCATGTCAAGTGCTCAAAGTAAATGATATTGTGATAAAGGAGAGGTCTAAACTATCCTTAATTGGCTTATCGCATGATGAAATGGTGCAAGCTTTAGAGGCAATTGGTGTGCCAAAGCATCAAACGCGTATGCGCGTACGTCAACTTTGGCATTGGCTTTATGTGCGTGGTGTTTCACATTTTGATGAAATGTTAAATATTGCCAAGCCAATGCGCAGAATGCTTCAAGATCATTTTTCTATTACGCGTCCAGAAATTGTTGAAGAACAAAAATCAAACGATGGAACATGTAAATGGCTTTTGCGTTTCCCAGCGCGTGGTGCTGGAAAGCCTGTTGAAATTGAGACGGTTTATATTCCTGAAGAAGGGCGCGGTACTTTATGTATTTCATCTCAAGTAGGGTGTACATTAACCTGCTCTTTTTGTCATACAGGAACACAGACACTTGTTCGTAATTTGACAGCTGAAGAAATTTTGGCGCAATTATTAGTTGCACGTGATCGTTTGGGTGATTTTCCTGAGAAAAATACACCTGATGGTGCAGCCGTTTCAATCGAAGGGCGCAAAGTCACCAATATTGTTATGATGGGTATGGGTGAGCCGCTTTATAATTTTGAAGCGGTCAAAAAAGCTTTATTGATTGCATCTGATGGTGATGGACTTTCTTTATCGAAACGGCGAATCACACTTTCAACAAGTGGAGTAGTTCCTGAAATTATACGAGCCGGAAAAGAAATTGGAGTTATGTTAGCAATCTCTCTTCATGCTGTACATGATGCATTACGAGATATATTGGTACCAATCAATAAAAAATATCCGCTTACTCTGTTAATGGACGCTTGTCGTAATTATCCTGGTCTTTCTAATGCAAAACGAATTACATTTGAATATGTTATGCTGAAAGACGTGAATGATAGTTTGGATGATGCTAAACAATTAGTACAATTGCTTAAAGGTATTCCTGCTAAAATCAATTTAATTCCTTTCAATTCATGGCCGGGAAGTCATTATCAATGTTCTGATTGGGAACAAATTGAACGCTTTGCTGATGTCATTAATCAAGCAGGTTATGCTTCACCCGTTCGGATGCCGCGTGGTCGTGATATTTTAGCTGCCTGTGGACAGCTAAAATCAGCTTCAGAACGCTTACGTAAATCTGAGCGATTGCACTGCGAAAATACAACTGGGGATGAATAAGCTTAATTTAGTGCGCTTTGATGATAAGTAGGCGTAAAGCAAAAATAATGAAGATAGCGGCAATAAGCCAATTGAGCATGCGAATATAAAAAGGGTTTTCTTTTAAACTCGTGGAAAATTTGTTGGCCATAAGAACCAATAAAATTGTAATGGGTAAAGATATAGGGATATAGGAAAGCCCCAAAATAAACAATTTTTGTTTGACCATAGGGTCATTAACATCGATAAATTGAGGTAAGAAAGTCATATTAAAAAGAATAACTTTGGGATTTAAAAGATTAATTCCAACTCCTGCAAGATAATTACGTTTGAGGCTTTGATGTTTTGGTGGGGATGTTTGTTGTAGGGAAAATGTTGAGTTTTTTAACAATGTTTGAAAAGCAAGCCATAGAAGAAAGAAAGCACCAACAATTCTCAGAAGAAAAAAAGCCCTCGGTGAGGTGACAATAAGTGCTGATAAACCAATAGCCACAGCAGTAACTTGAATGGCAAAACCCGTTGCACTACCAAAGGCACACATAATCCCAGCTTTTTTATTTTGTGCAATGGTCCGTCCCACTGAAAGCATCATATCAGGTCCTGGGATAAGCGCTAAAATCAAAGATATTAGAGCGAATTGTACAAAAATGGGCCATTCAGGGAAAAATGACATTTAAACTTCCTTTATATAAAGAGATTGCTATAATATAAGACTTTTCACATACACATTTTTTTAAGCTTTTTCATTCTTTTTTGCATCCTTTTAATATTGTTTAAGGGGAATTTATTTTGATTGTTTGCATGGGGTTGATTTCTGAATAAAAGAAGGAAAATAATGTAGAGCTTTAAAATGAAAAAATGGCAAGATATTAAGAAAGTTGTTTTAGTTTATTCAGGGGGATTAGATACGTCAATCATTCTTAAATGGTTACAAAGCAAACTCGGTGTAAAAGTTGTAACTTTTACAGCTTGATTTGGGATAAGGGGAAGAATTAGAGCCTGCACGTTTTAAGCCAAAATGCTTGGTATTAAAGAAATCTATATTGAAGATTTGCGTGAAGAATTTGTACGTGATTTTGTGTTTCCAATGTTTCGAACAAATGTAGTTTATGAAGGGGTTTATCTTTTGGGGATATTAATTGCTCGCCCACTTATTTCAAAATATCTTATTGAAATTGCTAAAGAAATAAGTGCAGATGCAATTGCTCATGGCGCAACAGGAAAAGGGAATGATCAAGTACGTTTTGAACTTTTTGCTTATGCTCTTGGCCCCAATATTAAAGTTAAAGATGTTGCTGGCTTTATTAAATTAAATGCTTTACGCTTACGCACATTAGCAATGCGTTCATCAAAATTACGAAAATAATAAAAAACTACTTTAATATTTTTTCTGGAAAAATAACTTTTAGACAAAATATTTAACAAAGTTTTTATTACTCATTTTCACCAACAACAGGTACGTTATTTGTCTATGTTGTCTTCAATATGAAAGGATTTGTTTTCTTTTGGAGTAAGTGTAGTAGGGTCAAGTTTAAAATGACGACACTTAAAAAAGCCAATTAAAATATAAAAGCAAGGCTTATTGTGAAGTAATAAAATGAGATAAAAGAATTTTGCTACTTTTAACTTTGCTATTATTGACGAATAAATTCAATGACCATACACCATGGTATTAAACAATTTAATTTAAGGATAAAAATTATAAATGCGTGATCAATGTGCTGCCCTTAGTCTTACACCCGAATTAATTGATGCAGCTGCCCAGTCGAAAGCTTGGCCGTTTGAAGAAGCACGCAAAATTATCAAGCGTTATGAAAAAACAGGTTATCCAGAGAGCGTTTTATTTGAAACAGGTTATGGGCCTTCTGGTTTGCCGCATATTGGTACCTTTGGAGAAGTAGCCCGCACGACCATGGTACGTCATGCGTTTCACATTTTAACTGAGAACCAAGTTAAAACAAAAATTTTGTGTTTTTCTGATGATATGGATGGTTTGCGCAAAGTTCCTGATAATGTACCTAACCGTGAAAAGATGGAGTGTTATCTTGGTCAGCCACTTAGTCGTGTGCCAGATCCTTTTGGGGATGTTTACCCTTCTTTTGGAGCAGCTAACAATGCGCGTTTGTGCACTTTTCTTGATCATTTTGATTTTGATTATGAATTTGTCAGCTCTACCGATTATTATAACTCTGGTCGTTTTGATGAAGCACTTTTAAAAATACTCGCCTGTTATGACCAGGTTATGGATATTATTCTACCAACATTGGGTGAAGAGCGGCGGGCAACATATTCACTCTTTTTACCTATCTCTCCTGTTTCTGGAAAAGTTTTACAAGTACCAATGATTGACCGTAATGTTGAGGAAGGCACTGTTACTTATATAGAACCTGAAACAGGTGAAACTATTGAAACAGAAATCACACGTGGAAAGGTTAAATGCCAGTGGAAGGTGGATTGGGCAATGCGCTGGAAAGCGCTTGGGGTTGATTATGAAATGGCAGGAAAAGATCTTATCGATTCTGTCACTCTTTCTTCTAAAATTTGCAAAGTACTTGATGGTAATCCGCCTGAAGGGTTCAATTATGAGCTTTTTTTAGATGATAAGGGGCAAAAAATTTCCAAATCTAAAGGGAATGGTTTGACTATTGATGAATGGTTGACTTATGCACCAACAGAAAGCCTAGCACTTTATATGTTTTTAAAGCCTAAAACGGCAAAACGACTTTATTTTGATGTTATTCCAAAAGCTGTTGATGAATATTATGCACATCTTTCAGCTTATAATCGCCAGTTATGGAAAGAACGGCTAAATAACCCCGTATGGCATATCCATAATGGTTGCCCTCCACAGATTAGTTTGCCTGTATCTTTTGCTATGTTATTGAATTTAGTAAGCGCTTCAAATGCTGAAAATAAAGAAGTTCTTTGGGGATTTATTTCTCGCTATGCTAAAGGAGCAAATCCACAAACGTACCCAATGCTTGACCAGTTAGTAGAATTTGCCATTAAATATTTTGGTGTTTTTGTAAAACCAAACAAGAAATTTCGCATACCTGATGAAGATGAACGTTTAACATTGGCTAAAATTGATGAAAAATTAGCCAGTCTTCCAGAAACTGTTGATGAAAATACAATTCAAAATGCGCTTCTTGATGTGGCACGTTTAACCGAACGTTATCAAGATCATAACAAAAAAAGTCCTGAAGGGGGCCCTGGTGTTTCGAATGTTTTTTTTCAAATGCTCTATGAAGTTCTTTTAGGACAAGAACGGGGACCAAGGTTTGGATCGTTTATTGCACTTTATGGAATTGATAAAATGCGTGCGCTCATTGCTGAAGTGCTTGCACGATTTTAAGGGGGAAATAATGGAAAATAGAGCGCAAGAGGTAAAGCGGCGGCGTACATTTGCGATTATTGCTCACCCTGATGCAGGAAAGACGACGTTAACAGAGAAATTTTTACTGTTTGGTGGAGCTATTCAACTTGCTGGTGAGGTGAGAGCAAAAAAAGACCGTATTCAAACTCGTTCTGATTGGATGAAAATTGAACGTGACCGCGGTATTTCGGTTGTAACATCTGTGATGACATTTGAATATGAGGGGCATATTTTTAATTTATTAGATACTCCAGGCCATGCTGATTTTGCCGATGATACATATCGCACTCTCACGGCGGTTGATAGTGCTATCATGGTATTGGATGGTGCACGCGGAATTGAGCCTAGGACATTAAAGCTATTTGAAGTTTGCCGAATGAGGGACATTCCTATTGTTACTTTTGTTAACAAAATGGATCGTGAGGCGCGTGACCCCCTAGAAATCTTAGATGAAATTGAAGAAAAACTTGCTCTTGATACTGCTCCAATCACGTGGCCTGTAGGTATAGGTAAAGATTTTAAAGGTACTTTTGATCTTCATCATAATCGTTTTCGTCAACATGATGATGAAGTAACTCCACAAATAGTTTCTGGGCCTGTTGAGGTTTCTAATTTACTTCCTGAAAATCAACGCGCATCTTTTATTGAAGGAGTAGAGTTTGCCCGTGATGCATGCAAAAATTTTGATTTTCAAGCTTTCTGTGAAGGTCATATGACACCTGTTTATTTTGGTTCAGCTTTACGTAATTTTGGTGTTCGTGATTTGATAAATGCGTTAGTTGATTTTGGTCCAAGTCCTCGTGATCAGGTGGCTGATCAGCGCACCGTAATGGCTGTAGAATCCAAGATGACAGGGTTTGTCTTTAAAATTCAAGCCAATATGGACCCTAATCATCGTGATCGGATTGCGTTTTTACGGGTATGTTCGGGGACGCTTAAGCGTGGTATGAAGGCAAAATTAGTTCGGACGGGAAAACCAATGACGCTTTCGACACCGCAATTTTTCTTTGCTCGTTCACGCCAAATTGCTGATCAAGCCTATGCTGGTGATGTAGTCGGGATTCCTAATCATGGAACTTTGCGAATTGGTGATACTTTGACTGAAGGCGAGGATATTCTTTTTAAAGGTTTACCAAATTTTGCACCAGAAATTTTGCGTCGCGTATGTTTGAACGATCCCATGAAAGCAAAAAAGCTTAAAGAAGCTTTAAGGCAAATGGCTGAAGAGGGAGTTGTTCAACTCTTTATTCCTGACGATGGATCACCTGCTCTTATTGGTGTTATTGGTGCTTTGCAAATTGATGTTTTAATAGAAAGACTGAAGGTGGAGTATTCTTTACCCGTAAACTTTGAACCAGCGCGTTTTAATATTTGTCGTTGGATTTTTACAGACAATAAAGATGAACTTCAAAATTTTATCACAAACCACCGCTCTGCTATTGCTCATGATTTAGATGGTGATCCGGTTTTTTTAGCAGAAAATCATTTTTCATTAAATTATGAAGCAGAACGAGCCCCAAAAATAAAATTTTCACCTTTTAAGGATTATCAAATCCGTTCTAAATAATAATTTTTAGCAAAGAAAATCGTTTTAAGAAGGTAAAGAGCTCTTTAGAACTTTTCTCTTTATATAAAAGTTTATTATAAGAAGATTTAACCAAGCCCCTCTTTAATCCATTCGCAGAGGCGTCCTTTAGAAACGGCACCAACCATATGAGATGAGATATTTCCATTTTTAAACATCAAGAGAGTGGGGATCGAGCGAACTCCATATTGTGTAGCCAATTCTGGATTTTCATCAATATTAACTTTGGCAATTTTCACCTGGCCTTGCATTTCCATTGAAATTTCATCAAGGATTGGTGCAATCATTTTGCAAGGGCCACACCACTCTGCCCAAAAATCAACTACAACAGGGGTGGAAGAGGTAAGAACTTCGTTTTCGAAATTGCTATTGTCAGCTTTTATACATGTCATTGATTGAGCCTTTATATATTCTTTTTACATATTAAGATGACTTCGATTAATGTCAAGTAATGATAAAATAAAGGAGGACAAGACCTTTTATAAAGTTTTTCTTCTTTATCAGGTAAATTCATTTAAACATGCATCGAGTTTTTCAGGAGTAAGTGTAAAAATTTTTGCTTCTTTACAATAAATAAGAAAGGCATCAATATTTTTATCTGGGTAAATAGTTTGCAGCAATTTTCGATAAAGAGCCATTTGTAATAAATAATTTGGTGCGATAGTTGTTTCATCTTCTGGTAGAATTCCTGTTTTAAAATCAGCAAAAAGAACGCTGTCTTGGGTGACACATAAACGGTCAATTTGTCCGGAAATTATCTGTTCTTTACCATGAATTTTAAGGGTACCCGTAAGCGAAACTTCAGCGCGGGAATTATCAGAAAAAAGAGATTTGAGATGTGGATTTTCTAACAATTTACAAACTTGTTGGAATGCTTTTTCTCTTTGAATTTCAGGCCAATGGGAAGCCTTGATGTTAAGATAACGCTGGGCATAATCAAAACGCTGTTGGGGAGGGCACTCAGGCAGATATTGTAGTAAGCGGTGAACCAAATTACCATATTCAATAGTAAAAATTTTGTTTGTATTTTTTTCTCCTAAAACAGGTGAAATGCTAAGGTGTGTTTGATTAGGGAAAGATTCCGCGTCAACATCAATGAAAAGACTAGCAACAGAAGGTCTTAAGGGTTTTGGTAAAGCTGGTTCTGAAGGCATTTTATGATGAAAAAAATCAGGTAAAGGTGGCAATGTTTGGTTGCCTTCATCAAGTATTTCTTTGTTTATTAGGGTAGAAGAAGGTGTAATAGAATAGCGCCAAGCTGCTACATCTTCTGTCGGGTCTTTTATAGCAACGGTGTGGGGCTGAAGGGCTTTTTTTACTAATTTTAGCCATGTATTAGGGTTTTCTTGTTGACCGCTATAACCGCAAACAATTAATCGATCTTCAGCACGCGTCATTCCTACATAAAGAAGGCGCTTATACTCTTCTTCTGCACGCTCTTTTAAATATGAGAGTGCTTTTTTAAATTTTGTATCAAATTGTGCATTTGGGCGCCAAATAAGAGCTTGTCTTCCATTCAAATGAAATGTGAAAAAGTGTGGTGTATAACGTGTATCCCAAATTGCACTACCTGGATCAACAAAAAAAACAACAGCGCTTTCCAATCCTTTAGCAGCGTGGACAGTCATAATGCGAACTTCTTCATGGTTTTGATCAAGTTCACGTTTGATTTCTGGTTTATTGGCACTCAATGTTTCTAAAAAGGCTTGTAGTCCTGGCAAACCGGTTTTTTGAATCGTGAGTGTATAATCCATAAAAGCATCAAGAATTTCATTTGCTTCAGATCCTAGACGAGCGAGGATTTTTTGTCGTCCTTTGTCATTGTTGAGAATATGGCTATAAAATTCAAAAACGGGCATTTTATCAACAAAGGTACGGTATTTGCTTAAATTTTCAAAAGCATCTTTATAAGATACATGTGATGAAGCGTGGGTACAAAGGCTTTGCCAAAGTGATCCTGTACGTTTTGCTGCAAGGTGATAGAGTGCATCTTCGCTAAGCGCAAAAAGTGGACTTTTTAAAACACAGGCAAGAGAGAGGTCATCTTGTGGTTGCAAAACAAACTGTGCAAGCGCCATTAAATCGCGCACACTAATATGGCTGGTTAATTGTAAACGGTCAGCGCCAGCCACAGGAACATTGTGTAATTTAAGTGCGCGAGAAAGAGCTGGTACAAATTGATCATGTCGCTTACGAACTAAAACCAGAATGTCGCTGGCACGCAGCAGACGCCCCTTTGCTGGAAGCATTTCACCTGAGTGCAACCAGTTAGCAATGGTTGCGGCAATTTTATTGGCTAAGCGTATTTCAGGTGTATCCAAATGATCAACAGTTAAATACCAATCATCAGGAAGTTTGTTTGTTTCTTTGGAAATGGTGTCCCATAAAATAATTTCCCCTGGGCTGTTAATACGAACAGGTTCATGCACTGTTTTTACATTGTCTGCTGAAAGTCCTTTATAATTTTCTGGCGTTTCAAATACAAGATCAACACCTTTGAGGATATCAGCTGTAGAACGAAAAGAATAGTGCAGTTGTATTTTTTCAAATTTTTGATTAATGCGTTGCACTTGTTTTTGAAACATCCTGCCATTTTTAGCAAAATTTTCTGGCTCAGCACCTTGAAAAGAATAAATAGATTGCTTTTCATCACCAACAGCAAAAATAGTGCGGATGTTTGTGTGTTGACTATAGTCTGCAAAAAATTCCTGCGCTAAAAGCTGAATAATTTGCCATTGCTCAGGGTTGGTGTCTTGTGCTTCATCGATAAGAATATGATCAATGCCACGATCAAGTTTATATTGCACCCACTGACTCGCACCTTTACGCTGCAATAAATAGAGTGTACGTTCAATAAGGTCATCAAAATCTAACAGGCCGTTGGCCTTTTTTAAATCCGCATAGATTTTAAGATAAGTAGCACAAATCTGAAAAGCAGCCATATTGAGTGTGACAAGTTTTATACCTTGATATTTGTCTAATAAAGTAGAAACCTTGTTTTGTTTTTCTTCAATTTCTTTTTGAATAAAAGACGAAGTTTCATCTAATTTTTTGGAAAAAAGACATGAAAAATTACGTGGTATGCCGTCAGCTGTAAAGTAGATGCTTGATACAACGTCTATAATATCTTCTTCATCTGAGACAGTCGCTAACTGAGAAAATTTCGCTATAATGTCTGTTGCTTTTTTATTACTGTAGGTTTGAAAATATTTGAAGGTATATGGAGACAATGAAGCGGTTTGTTGAATTTCTTTAAGTATTTGTGAATGTGTTTCATTGGGTGCTAAATTAAAAAATGCACGTAATTGCTGTTCTCCACTTTCAGATAAAATGAACGGTAAGAAATCAGAAAGTTCATGCTGTTTTTGAGCAGCTTCATGTAGCAATTGATCAAATGTACTTTCGCTAATAGTTTTAAATAGCTCTTTTAAAGCCGATTGTATATGGCTATGTGCCAAAAGTTGGCAACGGGCTTGGTGCAATAACTGTGTTCGATTTGTATCATCAAGCAGTTCAAAATGACCAGCAATATTAGATTCTAGCGGAAATTGATGCAATAAAGCTTCACAAAATGCATGAATGGTTTGAATTTTTAAGCCACCTGGTGTTTCAAGGGCACGAGCAAAGAGTTTACGCGCATGAGCGAGTTTTTGTGCACTTGAGGGCTTATTTTCAAGTTGCGATAAAACTGTTTGGAGTTGCTCATCATTAAGTTCATTCCAACTAGAGAGTGTGCGAAAAATACGCGATTGCATCACAGAAGCAGCTGCGTTGGTATAAGTTAGACATAAAATGCGCGCTGGAGGTGTACCGTTTAAAAGCAAACGGATGACGCGTTCACTTAAAACGTGGGTTTTTCCAGATCCTGCATTTGCAGAAACCCATACATTTGTTTTTGGATGTGTCGCTTTTTTTTGTGCATCAAGGGCTGCTTCAGGAATAAAAAAAGTAGTCATGATGAACCTGCTTTATAAAAATTACTAGACCATTCCGATAATCGAGCCAAGTGGTCATAATCACCTTCATAACGATGAGGTGAAGGGAGTGCGTGTGAAAGGTAACCTTGTTGTGGATTTTGATAATACTCAATTAATGTAATAAGACGTTTCCATGCTTCTTGACCAAGTAAGACTGCACTTGTCTGATCTTTTGCTTTTTTTTGGTATGAAATAATCGATTTAGATTTGATTGGACCTTTTCCTTTAAGGGGGACGTAAAATAAGTTTGAAGGAGTAAGATCTTGGAAGTCTGTAAAAGCTCCTTGCATTAACAAAGCTGCTTCCAACGCCAATTGTGGATGTAATAAAGCACGAACCTGTTTAGATGAAGGAGGAGTATTGGTTTTAAAATCAAGAATTTCAACCATTTTATCAGGTAAAATATCAATACGATCAGCACGCCCTGAAAGAGTGACACCTGTTGTGCCTATAGGCGTTTTTTGAGCAGCGACTTCAACATGTCGTTTACGAGGTCCGAGATTTTGTTCCCATTTAATAAAGAAAGGAGCAAAATTTTCAAAAATTGACCACCAAATTGCTTTAATGTCAGGAGGCAAATTTAATTTGTCAAATTCTTTGCGCCCAATGGACAGAAATGTCGCTAATGCATGAGCAACGTTTGGGTCTTTTATTTGTGTGCAAAAAGTGGCAAGAATAGCATGATATAAAATTCCACGGTCAGCTGCATAGGGACTATAAATGAGTGCCTTAAGTGGTTTGAGACGCAAGATTTTTTTAGCATAAATGGCGTAAGGATTATAGCGCAATGTTTCTATTTCAGTCACTGAAAAATGACGTGGGCGCATATCGAGTGGCGGTACAGGGCAAGGTCGTGGTGTAAAACCAATCGTATCTGTTTTGTCGAGCATTTTTGCCCAATGAAGAAATGTCTCTCCCCGTGAGCAGATTTTTTTCCAAACTTGTTTGCCTACTACTGTTTCTAAACGTTGCAACCAGCGTGAGGGAACAGAAGGAATATGGTTGACCCGCGTAGCTCGGCTCATCACCACTTTATTCATTCCCATGGCCCATTGAAAATCATGTGCTGCAAGGCCAATACGCTTTTCAGGTGGTTCAAGAGTTAGTGTCATTTTCATTGGCCGCGATAAAAAAGCATCATTGCGAGTTGTTGAAGGCCAAAATCCTTCATTAAGGCTACCAAGAACAACTGTATCGACTGTTTGCAAGCGTGATTCTAAGGTCCCCCAAATAAATAAACGCGGATGCCCACCGGGAGAGGGGCTTACACAACGGGTTGCTATAAGAGCTGAAAACATAGCAGGCCATTCATAAAGATGAAACTTTAATCCTGATTGATCGCTCACCAATTCATGCAAAAAAATTGATAGAGCTTTTCCTGCTTCATTTTGGTAAAGATGCACAAAAGAGTTATTATCGTCTCGCCCAAAATTTTCAAATGCCTCAACAGTTGCTCTTGCAACTTCAGTGATGGTACATTCTTTATCCTGTTTTATCAAAGACGCTAGTGGTTCAACTGCTTTAACCAAAAAGTGACAAAGCGATCGTGCCTCTTCGGTTTTTTGTGGATCAAGGGGGCAGTTGTCAGACATATTATAGGAATATGTTTGCACCCATGTTTCAAGAAATTGATCACATTCGCAAAGGTTGATATGATTAGGATTGCCTCGAAGAACAAATAATTCAAAATTTTCTACTATTTCACGTAAACGTTGACGATTTTGTCCTAGAATTGTGAGTGGATGTTTAAGAAGAGATAGAAAGGCGATAGGATCACCAGGCTTAAATACATTCTCTAACAGCAGTCGTAATAGGGTTGCAGGTAATGTATGTGCAAGTGGTATTCCACCTGAATCATTTGCTTCAATCCCAAATCGCTGTAATTCAGCGACAACACGGCGTGCTAAATTGCGGTCATTAGTAATAAGAGCTGCAATTTTTTGAGGTTCTTCAATGGCATTACGTAAAGCAATAGAAATAGCTAAAGCTTCTTCGCGTTCATTACTGGCTTCAATCAGTGACCAATCTGCGCAAACATTTTCATAATCATCACGCACGATTTGTGCCCATTGATCTGTAGTAGAAACGGGTCGTAGCGCTTCTGATACAATGACAGCGCGTTTTGTTTGCATTATACTTCTTTGGCCAATTTCACTCACATGAATGCGTTGACATTTCATAAGAGATAAAAATTTCTTTAAATGATATTGAGGGTGACTAAAAGCACCAAGAGCATGATCAAAACAATCAAGAGTTGTTGTATCTTTATTCATTGTGCCTAATGCATCCCATTGCGCTTCATCCATATAAAGATCAAGCCCTGGGAGAACAACGGCTCCTTTGGGCAGGTAGGCAACCACTTTTGAAAGATGGGCAACTGCAGGAATAGAACCTGTTGCACCAGCAACGATAATAGGTTTATTAGGTTGTGTGCGGTGTAAAATGTCTGCTTGTATTTTGAGTGCTTGGTTGCGCCATTCAACCGGATTGCTTCGTTGTTTTTCCTTTAAAATTTGAGGCCAATTTTGTGTAATAATAGTTAAAAAATCTAAAGTAATTTGCCACCATTCAGCAACCATATCAGGGCAGATATCTTTAAGTTTTGACCAATCTGCAGATTCTGTTTCAACTTCATCCATCAAGCTTGCTAAATCTTGAGCAAGCCAAATTGCATCAGCGGTATTAGCAGGAATGAGCACATCTTCTGTACCAAATATAGCACGCAAATGGGCTGGCAGATTTTCACGCCAGGGACGAATAAGGCGTGCTAGAAGGAGAAGACGTTCACTTTCTTTAATAGGGGGATTGAGTGTTAAAATACTATCATGATTTTCAACAAAAAAAGAACTTTCTTCATCCATATCTCCTAAAGGGCGGATAGTGGGCAAAAAGCTCGACCGTGTATGACTTCTTTCAGTAAAGGCTGCACGTAAAGCGCGAGCAGCACGCCGTGTTGGTACATAAATAAGGGTATCAACAAGCGCAGCTTGGATATCTCCATTTGGTGCAAAGTCATCAATAAGGGTACCTGAGAGAAGTGCATCAACAAAATGAGGCAAAAAAGAAGTTCCAGGAGAAATAGAAAATACACGCGGTTTACGAGTCATTGAGCCTTGTTTTTGGAGCATAAAGATTCCATCTTAGTTATCTTTTGATTATTTCCATTGTATATTAATTTTCAATTAGCAAAAGCTTGAAAAACTGCGTTTATACAGTGGTTTTTCCAAAAAAGAAGTGAGAGGAGTGAAGTGTTGCGGTTGCAGCTATAATACAACCATTACGCTTTGTTTTATAGTTTTGTGGCACGTAATGATTAAAGCAATAGATTTGTAAGGGCTGAAGATAATAATATCCCCATTTGTATGGAGCAAAAAGATTATGATTAATCAGGAGGAAATCTGCATTTTAAGAATAAGAGAAAACGATTTTTTGCTTTAAAAAAGGTGGTTTAATGATACAAAATTAAATCTCATGAATTGTTTCCTACTCATGAGAAAATGTGTATAAGACGCATAATAATGCGCTCAATGGTTGGATTGTCTATGGTGTGTCTGCAAGTATACCCATTTCTTGATAAAGGCTTTGTAAATCAGCAAGAATTGGGTGTGAAAGATTACGGGCAAGATAATCTTGTAGATGGGGCAAATGTTTAAGGTAAGATGATTTTCCATCTTGTTGATGAAGCCGTATAAAAATTCCTAAAATTTTTGAAATTCGTTGAGCACCCGCAAACGCATAAAGTTTACGCAATTCGTTTTCATCAAAAGATTGTGATGCTTGACGGCGTGCATTGCAATAAGCATCGAGAATTTTTTCTTCCAATGTTGGTGAAATATAGCAACGTGCATCTTGCGCTAAAGAAACAAGGTCATAAACTGTTGGACCTTTCAAACCATCTTGAAAATCAATAAGACCAATACGATCGATACCTTTTTTATGAGCGCGCCAAAGAATGTTAGGCGAATGATAATCGCGCATAACAAAGGTATTTTCTCCTTGGATTAACATGTCAAGATAAGGGTGCCAACAGGTAAAAAAAGCTTCACGTTGTTTTTCATCTAAGGGTTTTTGTTTTTGAAAGGGTATATACCAATCCAGCAGTAAGGAAAGTTCTGCTTGCATAGTTTGGTAATCATAACAGGGAATTTGAAGTAAAAATGTTGCAAATTGTTTTTCTGAAGGCCATGATTTTTGATGGAAAGTCGCCAATAGTTCACTACAAGCAAGATAACGCTCTTCTATAGGATTGCCTGTTTGATCTAAAAGTCCTTCACGCCCTAGATCTTCTAAAATTAAAAGGCCTTTTTCAAAATCTTCAACAAAAATACGAGGAGCAGAAAATCCATTATCCGAAATAAGCCGACTTATCCCTACAAATTGACGGATATCTTTTGCAAGATGTGTTATTTCTGAATAAGCCGAATTGGCATCATATGTTGTTTGCATAATTGCTGCATCCATGAGAACTTCTTGGTGGTGACCATCATCTAAAAGTTCATAGGAACGTGCTGAAGCATCACTTGCTAAAAAATAACGGTGAACATGGCCACGGCCATGAGCTGTTAAGAAAGAGCGAATGGCAAAGGACCGTTGCAAGCGCTGGGCAGAATGTGCTGCTGATGTTACGCTAATGCAGCGTCCACAGTTTTCATGTTGTAGGGTGATGGCAAAGGTAGTAGGCCCTAAGAGATCTGCTCCTTTTTCTGGCCATTCTATCAATAAAACACTTTGTTCACGTGCTTCATGAAGCCCTAATTCATCAATTTCTTCCACCATAGAAAGGCGGTAAAAATCAGCATGGATAACTTCAAATTGCGGAAGCTGATAATTTTGAACAAGAGTAAAGGTAGGACTAGGAACATCCAATGTGTTATCGTTAGCAAGTGCATGGATAAGTGCGCGGGCAAGTGTTGATTTTCCTGCCCCAAGATTACCTTGGAGTGTTACAAGGTCGCCTGGTTTTAAGGCAAGGGCTAAATCTTGCGCAAAAAGTTTAGTTGCTTCTTCATTTTCGAGAAAAAAACTAAAATTCATAAAGAATTCCATGAAATTTGTAGAAAAAAATTATTATAATAACTAAAAGTAAGATTAAAAAATTATATCCTCTTTTTGCACTGGAAAAAAGCACTTAACTGTTGTCCCTTGGCCCGTACCGGTTAAAATTTTAACGTGTCCACCGTGGAGTTCAACGAAACTTTTGACAAGAGAGAGGCCAAGACCTGCTCCTGCACGTCCACCATGGTGCGGACGAGAAGAAAAACGTTTAAATATACGATCCATAATATCAGTTGGGATATCAGACCCTTCATTATGGACACTGAAAACAATGTTGTCTCCTTGTTTATTTGCACAAAATTCAATCGTGCTTTTTTCCGTTGCAAAATTAACAGCATTACTAAGTATATTAACAAAAATTTGGTGCAAACGTGTTGCATCAGCCAAAATGAAATTTAAAGAAGGAGAAATCTGTTGTGAAAATGTGATATAGCGCCCGTTAAGATGTTCTTCTACTCGGGCAACTGCTTGTGCCATAGCATCGGCAATGTTAACTGGTTTAATGTCCAATTCCATGATGCCTGCATCAAGAGTTGCAAGGTCAAGAATATCATTAACAATATTCAAAAGGGCATTTGACTCTGATTGGATATGGCCAAGATATTCATGTTGGCGTTCATTGATAGAGCCAAAAATTTGGTCGCGTAAAATGTCAGAAAATCCAACAATATTGGTAAGGGGTGTACGTAATTCATAAGAAACATGTTGGACAAATTCGTTGCGTAAACGATCAGCACTTTCTAGAGCTTCATTCCTTTCTTGTAGTGCGCGCGCAATATGAACACTATCAGTAACATTAACAAATGTTAGCATTGTTTGTCCGTTGGGCAATGGTACCAATGTATAATCAATAATCGTTCCATTTTTTAAGTCTATGCGACCTGAATATGCATCACGTTTATCAGCAAAACCAGTGATAAATTTGGTAAATTGTTCCCATTCTTGCCCCACTGTTAAAGTTGAACAATGGGTTTGTAATTGTGTAATATGGGTCCCTTCTACTAATAAATTATAAGGTAAAGACCACAATTTTGATAAGGCTGGATTTGATAAACGAAGGCGACCATCAGTTCCAAAAACCACTACACCTTCTGAAAGTTTATCAAGTGTTTCACCTTGTATTTTAATTAATGTGTTATAGCGCCGCTCAAGATCAATTTTTTCAGTAAGATTTTCGTAAAACCAAGTAACACCTCCTTGCGGATGAGGGCTAGCAATAACACGCACTGTACGTCCATCGGGAAGATTCCAAATTTGTTGGTCCGATTCTATTTGCTGGTAAGCTTTAAAAAGCTCTTCTTTCCATGCACGCCAATCAGGATGTTCACCAAGCAATCCTTTTTCACGCAATTGTTCCAGAAGCAATGAATGACTTGGTTCACTTTCTAAAAAAGAATTTTCCAGTGGCCATAAAACCTTAAAGGCATGATTGCAGAATTTTAACTTTTGATGAGCATCAAAAATTGCCACAGCTGTTGAAATTTGATCGAGTGTCTCACAATGATTTTGAAGAATTCGTCTCATTTCTTTGGTAAGATTTTCATGTGCACTATCATCACGGGCGAAAGCTGCCATCCCTTCTCTTGTTGTGACACGGGTGAGGTGAAAGTGGCGCCGTTCTCCATCAACAACTGTATGCACATGTTCTTGAAAAACTGTTTCTGCTTCACCTGTTTTGCACTGTGTGGCTTCATTGAAAAGGTCAGTTATATGATTACTGCCTTCTTTAAAGCCTGTTATTTCTCGAAAAGCGCGATTGATAAAGCAGATTTTCCCTTTGCAGTCTTGGATCCACACAGGTTCTTGAATATGATCAAGAAGGTTACGTTGTAGGTTCAGTTCCTTAAGTAATTCGGCGATATTTTTCTGTAAGCGAATATTTTCACTTTGTTGTGTTGAAATATTTTGAAAACGCGCAATGGCCGCTGTTCCTGCAATGACGCCTGTAACTTGCAACAATATTTTATTTGTCGTAGTAATAGAAAGCTCAAAAGGGCAACCATTGCAACGCAATTCAATCAGCGCTTGATCAAGTTGTCTTAGAGATGATTCTTCTAACCAACGCCCAAAACATTGAAAATTTTTCTGGTTAATTTCCATTTTTTGTAATGCGGAAATATTACCAACTATATGCGGTAAAGCTGTTGGATTTTCCCAAATAAGAAGGCATTGGCCTGTTTCTTCAAAAAGCCACTCATAATATTTAAGCTTTTCAAAAAAATCTGCTTGAATCATTTTCAACGGTTTCCATGAAGCTTTTTTTATAGCCACAATAACCGCTATACATATGAGCAGTGAGGCACAAGAAATACCCCCAAAGAGAGCTAAAATAAGCCATGAACCATCTGGCCAAGTGAAGTTAGAAAGAGAGGGGAATGCTAACGGTTGAGCAACAGCTGGCAATGGAGAAAAAAAGAATAAGAAGCAAAAAATACTGGTATAAATTTGAGTGATTTTTTGAGTTTTTTCTTTGGAGGTATACTCACCAAAGTTGCGCACGATGCATCTCCTTTTTTTACCAGGGAAACGTTCTAATAACGGTTAGATTTGGCTTATAAGGTTTTTGTAGGTAACTCCAATATAGGTGGCTTATATCTTCTGATAGAACGTTTGATTTTATTTTTAACCGATCAAGATAAAGGTATGCAACTTTTTCATTAGAATATTTGGGCAAAACGATTGTTTTATTTTTGTAGTTTTCTGTACAAGAAATATATGCTTCACTTAAAGGTTGATTAGAAGAAAATTCTTTACGACACATCATCAGATTAAATATTTCTATTTTTGGCAAGGAATACCAGATTTCTTGCTAGCTATAAACAGCAAATTCGGTATCCTTGATAACGTAATATTTAAGCTATTATTTTTATTCTTTTAAAATTACTTTGTTCAAAGTGATTAAAGAAGCTTAAAAAATGCACGCACATATAAAGATTTCTTTATATGTTTATATGATTTTAGATTTTCATGAGCTTATGCGACAATATATTGATATAATAATATATCGATATAGTGAATGGTTATACCCGCAACAGGCAATAAAATATCATAAATTCTATTGATAAAGCAAAATACTAATAGTTTGCAGTGGTTTTGACATTGCAAAAAGAGGGGTCAAAGAATTTATTCATGAGGTTATATTGTCTGAAAAATAACACATGAATAAGGTTTGAGCGTCAATACATCTGGTTCTTTTTCTTTTAGATTTTAAAAGTGTAGATATTATCAATTTAATCACAAAAAATGTATATTAAGCTGATAAACTTTTAGAAAACTGTCCTTGAGGACGAAACCGCCATAGATAACTGGGTAAAATAGCGCTCATTGTTTTAGGAGTAATCCCGACCCCTTCTAAAGTTCGTCCATTTTTAATAGCTTCTTGAGAGACAATATTGTCTATTTGTAGAAAGCGTATTTGATCAGCTGTCATAAGTTCCGGCAATAAGGGTATTTTACCGATATTTCCTAAAATATTTCCAATGAAGAGACCAATGGAAAGAGGCATAGATAAAACTATTTTCTTGCGGTGAATGATTTTTAGTACATTTTCAACGATATTCTGGAATGTCATAACTACAGGTCCACCAAGATCATAACTTTTTCCAGAAGCAACCTTTCCTTCCAAAGCGCGTGCAACAAATTCAGCGATATCACCAACATAAATAGGTTGCAATTTGCTTTGCCCACCACCAAAAAGTGGTATAATAGGCGAAAAGCGAGATAAATTTGCCAAGGTATTAAAAAAGCAATCTTCCGGCCCAAAAATAACCGATGGGCGCATAATAATTGCTTGAGGGTGACTATGACGCACAATTTGCTCACTTGTAAATTTGACATGAGCATAAGAGCACAAGGTATTTTCATCATTGACGATGAGTGTAGACATGTGAATGAGCGGAATATTCGCTTGAGCTGATAATTCTGCAACATTTTTTGCGCCATCAATTTGTGCATTTTGAAAATTCGACTGGCTTGCTTGTGTTAAACTTCCAGGAAGAAAGATTGCACCATCTGCTCCAAGCAATGCGCGGGCAACACAAGCACGGTTCTTAACATCAGTTGCAAGCATTTGGGTTTGACCCACTTCGCCTACTTGTAACATGTAGTAAGCTTTTTGTGGATGACGAACAGCAATACGAACGCGATAACCCTGTTTGGTTAAAGTTTCAACGATATGTCGTCCTACAAAACCTGACCCACCGAAAACAGTGATAAGTTTAGGATGTTGATAAAGAGTACAATCAAGTTTCATGGTAAAAAATTTTATTTATTAAAGCTTTATGAAAGGGAATTTTTTAACATGGTGGTGTTTCATTGTCACGTAAAATATCACCTGCAAAGTAAAGAGAGCCACCAATAAAGATGATTGCATCTTTATGTTCTAAACTAATTTTATGAAAAACAGTTTGTAGATTAACTTGTGGGCTAGCAATAAGTCCTACTTTTTGAGCTGATTGAGCTAAGATTGTTGGGCATACACTCGCATCATTGGAATTTAATGGGATCGTGTAAACTTTATCTACAAGATTGGCTAGGAGGCGAAAATAACCAATAGCGTCTTTAGTTTTAAGCATACTAGCAATCATAATAATAGGACGGTTTGATTTTTTTTTCCATTGTGTAAGTTCTGCTGCAACAACTTTTCCAGCAGCGGGGTTATGTCCGCCATCTAGCCATAAATCAGTACTGAGAGGAAGTTGATCAACCAGTCGTCCATGGGTGAGGTGCTGCATTCGTGCTGGCCAGTAAAGATTGCGCAAAGCTTTGCTTATTGTTTGTTGTGAAAGTTGAAACCCTGCTTGATAGATTGCTTCGATAGAAGCACCAGCATTAGCAATTTGATGAGTGCCGATAAGGTTAGGAAGTGGTAAATCCATTAAACCTTGATTGTTTTGGAATACCATACGCCCATATTCTTCATAACTTTGATAATCCTGGTTAAAAATAAAATAAGGTGCTTTATTTTTATCAGCAAGAGTGCTTAAAACACAATGAGTTATATCATAATTTTGCTTGCCAATGACCACAGGAACAGCCTGTTTGATAATTCCCCCCTTTTCAAAAGCGATTTGTTCAATAGTGTTGCCAAGAAAGGTTTCATGATCATAGTCAATAGGCATAATAAGGGATACAGCTGGCTTGTTAATTACATTGGTAGCGTCAAAACGCCCTCCTAATCCAACTTCTACAATTATTACATCAGCCGGATTTGTGCTAAACAACATAAAAGCAACTGCTGTGAGAATTTCAAAAACAGCGATTGGTTCGTTACGGTTTACTTCTATAATTTGGTGAATTGTTTTGATCAGTTGGTTATCTGTGACAAATTGACCGCTTAGTCGCCAGCGTTCATTCCAACGCACCAAATGAGGAGAGCTGTATACATGAACGCGGTAGCCTGAACTTTCCAACAAAGCCCGACAAATGGCTGAAGCAGATCCTTTACCATTTGTTCCGGCAATGTGAATAATGGGTGCAAGTTTTAAATGTGGGTTGCCAAGACACTCTAAAAGACGAGAAATACGTTCTAAAGAAGGAGCAATTTTTTTTGGATAGCTTTCCAGTAAATCATCAATCACTTTTTGTGTGTGGCTTTTTTTCATAATTTAAGCAGCATTTGTTTCAGAAAATACTGTTTGAGAATTTTGAGATGATGGGTAAGAAGGTTTTTGAGGTGCAGAATGTTTCATCATCAAGCGTAAAAGTCGTGCAATAGTGGCTTTCATTTCCAAGCGTGATACAACCATATCAATCATACCATGATTAAGCAGATATTCACTACTTTGGAAGCCTTCTGGTAAAGTCTCACGAATGGTTTGTTGAATGACACGTGGCCCCGCAAAACCAATCATGGCTCCAGGTTCGGCAATGTGGATATCTCCTAACATCGCATAAGAAGCAGTTACACCACCAGTGGTAGGGTTGGTTAGAACCACAATATAGGGAAGTTTTGCTTCTTTCATCATTTCAATTGCTACTGTTGTACGAGGCATTTGCATTAGTGACAATATTCCTTCTTGCATTCGTGCTCCACCAGAAGCAGCAAAAAGAACCAAAGGACATTTATCTTCAATGGCAGTGTGAAAAGCTTTGATAATAGCTTCCCCTGAAGCCATGCCAAGTGATCCACCCATAAAGGCAAAGTCTTGAACGGTGGCAATAATTGGTAAGCCTTCAATAGTTCCTCGTGCATTTAAAATATTATCATCAACACCGAGTTTAGAGCGATATTCTTTTAACCGATCAGTATAGCGTTTTGTATCGCGAAATTTTAATGGGTCTGTGACAACTTTTGGATTTTCAAGTAATGTATAAACACCATCATCAAAAAAATGCATGAGACGATTTTTGGCACTAATGCGCATGTGATGACCAGAAGAAGGACTCACATATTGATTAGCTTCTAAATCTTTATGAAATACCATTTCACCATTAGTAGGATCTTTGATCCATAGATTATCTGGAATTTCGCGGCGACCTAATATAGAATTAATTTTAGGACGAACATAATTTGTAATCCAATTCATTTGGTAACCTCCCT
This sequence comes from Bartonella capreoli, assembly GCF_902813205.1. NCBI lineage: Bacteria > Pseudomonadati > Pseudomonadota > Alphaproteobacteria > Hyphomicrobiales > Bartonellaceae > Bartonella > Bartonella capreoli. Next base: position 193,537 of record NZ_CADDZX010000001.1, on the reverse strand, counting down.
TTAGATGTTGTACACTTTATATGGCTTAAGGGCATATTGGGATTGAATAGTCGGATTCTTTTGACTGATTAATCAACTATTTGTTTTATTTTTTACCAGTGTTAGCTTTCAATATATCATTTTAGCTTCCCTTGTTTGTTTAATAGAGCAAAAATGGCATGAATTGAGAGTATTCCCTTTAATAAATCTGTTAACAATTTTAGCAATATAATTTGCTTATTTATTTGAATATTAAATCCTATTGTAGCAGGTAGGGATGTATTGTTTGGTCACTTTAACTGTAGAGTTATTCTGGTTAATCAAAGATATTTCCTTTAATATTTGATTAGTGACATTTACTGCAAAAACATAATAGACAAAATTTAAACTGTTTTGCAAAATTTTTGATATCTGTGTGTTACTGACTGTTAAGATATTAATAGCTAAAATAAAAATTCATTGTTCATTTTAGCAGGAAAAATTTTTTATCTGTTTTTTGTGATAAGTCAACAGTGATTAAATTATCAACCGAATAAGGTAAATTTTCAGCCAAAAGGGCTTAATACTATAGCATTATAATAACTTATAAAATAATGAAAGCAAGAATTTATATGGGAAAATGCTGTCCATAAAAATGAATTTTTTAAAAATTTGCTTCAATTTATGAATGCATGATGTGGTGTTTTGAAACATTTATCTATAAGTATATGGCTTTAAAAGTGGTATGATAATCTCAATTACAAGTATTACTAACTTAAGCTGTACCTTTATTAAGAAAAATAAAACCAATAAAACAAACACGTTTTATTAATAAAATTAATTCTGGAATGAAATACCTCTTTCGTAAGTCAACTATTTGACTTGATTGAGTATAAATTATTTTTTGGATGTAAGTTATTTTAGTGTAATAAGTGTAGAATGATTATGGGGGAGCATTTTATATAAATATGTCATAAAGGCAGCCGCAAAAAGTGGTGTTACTAAATTAACAATGGGAATAGAAACGAAAAACGCAATCACCAAACCAGCCCAAAATACTGTCATATGATGGATGCGTAAAAAACTATGGGCTTCTTTCTGGGATTGAAAACGATAAGCAGAGAGCAAAAAATATTCACGACCTAGCATATAGCCATTAATAACATAAAAAGCGATCAAATTAACACCTGGTATGAAAAATAAAATAAAGGCAATTGCGTTACCTAAAAGGCTTATGACAGCAAATTTTAAAGAAAGAATAAGCGAAGACGTAAACGACATAGTTTGCCCAACAGGTTCATTGGGATAATCTTCTTTTTCAATAATTTCAGCGGCAGCGTCAACGAAAAAACTGCCAATTATAGCAGTAGTTGGAGCAATCAGAAAGGGCGCTAAGAAAGCTAGACCAAAGTTAAGAATGATTAATGTGCTAAGTTTTAATAATCCTGTCCAATCTGTTAATATGGGAAAAAAATGCGTAACCCAAAGCCAAAGATAAGGCATAAAAAGCTTGTTTATGAGTAGCCATATAATGATGAAAACAACACAAGTAAGCCCCAAAATTTTCAACATCATAATGCAATATTGCGGGGTAAAAAGGCGTTTTAGAGCCAAATAAGTAGCGGTAAAAATCATAAACGATAGATAAGAAGAGAAGAATAGAAAACAAGAGATAGATTAAATAAATAGCATTATCATAGCCCGTATTAATGGTGTTTTATATAAGCTCTGTTTGGTAAATTATATGGTCCTTACGTAAATTGTATTAATTAAAATTTATCTCTTATTTTATGTTGTGCTTTTAAAATATCATCAACTTTTAAAAATTTTTATTTTTATTGAAACAAGAAGCTCTTTCTTCTTCTAATCAGTGAGGGAAAGAGAATGAAAAAATGACACAATAATCTTTGCTAATTTTTCAGCTACTTGTTGTTTACTCATACATGGCCATTGTTCAACAGTTTTTCTACTGACCAGACAAATTCTGTTTGTATCTCCACCCATTACGCTTGTTCCATCAGTGTGGAGAGAAACATCGTTTGCAAGAATGAAATCTACTCCTTTTTGAACACATTTTTTTTGTGCGTTCACAATAATGTTACATGTTTCAGCAGCAAAACCAACAACGAGTGGGGGGCGGTTTGAAGCATGACCGATAGTTGCCAAAATATCAGGATTTTCAACCATATGCAAAGATGGTGGAATTTTGTTATTCTCCTTTTTGATTTTTTGTAAAGATTGCGTTTGGCTACGCCAATCACAAACAGCAGCAACAAAAATAGCACCATCAGCAGGTAGTGCAGCTTGAACAGCTTCTAACATCTGACAAGCCGTTTCCACGTGAATAGTTTTTACATTTTGCGGATCAGGAAGATCAACAGGTCCACAAATAAGTGTTACTGTAGCCCCCAAGTTGGCTAAAGCTATTGCAACTGCATGGCCTTGTTTGCCTGAGGAGCGATTGGCAAGATAACGTATCGGGTCAATTGGTTCGTATGTGGGGCCAGAAGTAACAATGAAATGACGACCAGAAAGTGGTTTTTCTTGCTCCCTCAAAAGAGTTTCTACTGAGGCTACAATGGTTAAGGGATCACTCATACGTCCATAACCTATTTCATCTCGTTCAGCCATTTTACCATTTTCTGGCCCTACTATATGAACTCCATCAGCATGCAATTGTGCAACATTACGTACAGTTGTAGGATGAGCCCACATAGCCGGATTCATAGCTGGCGCAATCAAAAGTGGACAACGTGCTGCTAAAAGCACACAACCAGCTAGATCATCTGCTATACCGACGGCTATTTTTGCAATACGATCAGCAGTAGCTGGTGCTAAAATAATTAAATCAGCATTACGTGCTAGCCGAATATGGCTAATATCATGATCTTTTTCACGTGAAAATAAATCACTATATACAGCACCACCATTCAGAGCTTCAGCTGCTAAGAGGGTAACAAATTTTTGAGCCGCTTTTGTCATAATAATGTTCAAATGCGCTCCACGTTCTTGTAAACGACGAATCAGATCAAGTGCTTTATAGGCAGCAATTCCACCGCCGATAATGAGAAGCACAGATTTTGATTGCAATGATTGCGTTTCAACAGTACTTGCTTGTGATGGTGGTGTGGATAATGCGGTAGGATTGCTTAACAAACGACGGGCTTCTTCTTCCATAGAAATACCATTTTGCGCTGCTCGTGTACGCAACATTGCTTTGGCTTCAGGTGAAAGATTACGGATAGTGATACTGGCCATAAAATGCTTCCAAAGGAATAAAGTGATTTCAATGATTTCATAAACTTTATTCTTTTTAGCATATTAAGCAAATTAGAAAAAATGAAAAAGAAAAAAGCCTAGAATAATGAGACAAAGGGTCGTGATAAATAAATTATAACGGCTATAACGGTGATTGCGATTTTGTTCTAAAACAAAGTGCTTAAAGGTGGGGGGGGAAAGATACAGTCCTGTTTTTGTCATTTGGTTGAGATTTTCTTCTATACGTTGAAAGTTTTTCACTAATTTTGGTGTTTGACGTGCCAGTGAAAACAGTGCTTGTGCTCCCTCATTAAAATCTTGGATAAGTCCCATAGGTCCTAAATTTTTGCCAATCCATTCTTTAACAACGGGTTCAGAGGCTTTCCACATGTTAAAAGCTGGGTCCAATGTGCGAGCTACACCTTCTACAACAATCATAGTTTTTTGCAGTAACAAAAGTTCAGGTCGAGTTTTCATGTCAAATAATTCAGTAACTTCAAACAAAAGCGTGAGTAATTTAGCCATGGAAATGCTTTGTGCTGATTGTCCGTGAATGGGCTCACCAATAGCTCGGTTGGCTTGAGCAAAACTTTCAATACTGTGATGAGGTGGTACATATCCTGCTTCAAAGTGGGCGCGTGCCACTCGATAGTAATCACGAGTAATAAAACCATAAAGAATTTCAGCGAGGAAATATTTTTCTTTTTTACTAAGCCGCCCTGTAATTCCTAAATCAACTGCAACAATACACCCTTGTTGATCTACAAATAAATTACCAGGATGCATGTCAGCATGAAAAAAACCATCCCGTAATGTGTGGCGAAGGAAAGATTGAATAAGCGTGGTTGCTAGATTTTTTAAATCAAAACCTGCTTCTTTAAGTGCTGGAATATTAGACATTTTTATGCCATCAATCCATTCCATCGTTAAAACATCACGCCCTGTTCTTTCCCAATCAACAAGAGGTACCCGAAAACCTACATCATTTTGAATATTTTCAGCCATTTCTGATAGAGCAGCTGCTTCTAAGCGTAAATCCATTTCAATACGGGTAGTTTGTGCCAAAGTTTCAACAACACGAACAGGGCGTAAACGTCGAGAAGCGGGAATATAACGCTCTTGCAAACGGGCAATAAGGTAGAAACTTTTAAGATCTTTGGCAAAACGAGTTCTGATATTGGGGCGGATAACTTTAACGGCACATTTTTTTTTATAACCTGTTTCATCATAATATTCAGCTGGATGAACTTGGGCAACAGAAGCAGCAGCAATAGGTGGGCAAAAGTCTATGAATAAATCATCCATAGGGCGACCTAGCGAACTTTCAATTTGGGCAATAGCTGCAGTACAAGGAAATGTTTGGACACGGTCTTGTAGCTGTGCCAGATCTTTAGCAATGTCACGCCCTACAATATCAGGTCGGGTGGCAAGAAATTGACCAAGCTTAATATAAGAGGGGCCAAGCTTATTAATGGCGTGTGACATATTTTCAGATCGGTGCTTCTTTTTTGTTTTACGCCGTGCTAAAATCCTTGCTATATGGTGACATGTCGCTAAAGGGCCATGAAGACCTTCTCTGGGAAGAGCACTAAGGACACCCTCGCGCGCTAAAATCCATCCTGCGCGCATAAGTTGGAAATAAGCGGAAATTTGTACCATTTTTCAGATCTTCCAGCCTGAATGTAATGCTGCAATAGCACCGGTGAGGTTGCGATATGATACTCGCGAGAAACCTGCACGACTAATCATATGGGCAAAATCATCTTGTTTGGGAAATTTACGAATGGATTCAACCAAATAGCGATAAGCATCGCCATCACCAGTAATGAGTTGACCAAGTTGGGGAATGGCATGAAAAGACCAAAGATCATAAATTTTATCAAGAAAAGGCATTTCGACGTTTGAAAACTCTAAACATAAAAAACGCCCGCCCGGTTTTAAAACACGCAAAGCTTGCTTAAGAGCTTTATCAATATGTGGCACATTGCGAATTCCAAAAGCAATTGTATAAGCATCAAAGCTTTGATCTTCAAAAGGAAGATCTTCTGCATTGGCTTCAACAAAATCAATAAAAGGAGCAAGACCATTTTTATGCGCACGCTCTTTGCCAATGTTGAGCATCGAATTATTAATATCAAGTACTGTAGCGTGAACTTGTTTGCGTGAAGCATTGAGAATACGAAAAGCGATATCACCCGTGCCACCAGCTACATCAAGAATTTTCCAGCCAGAAATCGCTGGTGGAGAGAGCCATGCAACCATGGAATTTTTCCACATACGGTGCAACCCAAGAGACATAATGTCATTCATTTTGTCATAGTTTGTCGCAACAGAATGAAATACATCATCGACCATAGACTGCTTTTGCATTTCATCAACTTTTTTGAAACCAAAAGAATATTCCATGCCACCGTCAGCCCCTACGCGTTTCATTTCAGCTGGCATATGTGACGACCTTTCTTATTTTTCTTTTATGTAAATGAAGAATAAAGAAAATTCTCATATACAAAAAAGTAATACGCAAAACCCATGGTGCTTAAGCTTAAAACAAAAAAGTACTTTTAGATATCAAGATTAGCAACGCTTAGAGCATTATTTTGAATAAAAACTCGCCGTGGTTCAACCTCATCACCCATTAAACGGGAAAAGAGAGAATCTGCGTCAGTTGCATCATTGATTTTAACTTGTAAAAGAGAGCGCGCATCAGGATCAAGGGTTGTTTCCCAAAGCTGTTCAGCATTCATTTCTCCAAGACCTTTATAACGCTGTAGAGTGATGCCTTTTTTACCGTTTACAAAGATACTTTCTAATAAGCTCATTGGTCCAAAAATATGCTCTAATTTATCTTTGCGACGCAAAAGAGTGGGAGGATTATATATTTCTGTGAGATTTTGACAAACACGATCAATTTGACGTGCATCTGCTGAATTTATAAGCCCTATATCGAGCACAACAGCCTCTTTAACACCGCGTAAAATGCGCTCAAAACACAAACCTCTATCTGTTGTACTATACCCACTCCAACCACGTTCCATATCATCAGCAATTAAGTCAAGGCGGTGCACGACATTATCTATTGTTTTTTGGGTTTTCTCTGGTGTTGCAAAAGCTTCAGAGTTAAAAACACCAGCAATTGCTGCTTGCTCAACAATATTGCGGTCATAACGGGTATGAAGACCATTTAACAGTTGGCGTAACAAACAAGCATCTTGAACAAGTTGGCGTAAATCAGCGCCTGTACGAATCTCACCTGTTGATAATTCTAATGCCGTATCTTCCAACCCTGCATCGATCAAAAATTCTTCAAATGCTGTTTCATTTTTAATATATTGAAAAGATTTACCACGTGATACTTTATAAAGAGGTGGCTGAGCAATATAAAGGTGACCACGCTCAATCAATTCAGGCATTTGTCTAAAGAAGAAAGTGAGAAGCAAAGTACGAATATGGGCCCCATCAACATCCGCATCTGTCATAATGATGATTTTATGATAACGTAATTTATCGGGCGAGAATTCATCTTTACCAATAGAAGTTCCAAGAGCGGTGATAAGTGTACCAATCATTTCAGATGAAAGCATTCGGTCAAAACGCGCCCGTTCGACGTTAAGAATTTTACCACGCAAAGGTAAAATCGCTTGATTTTGACGTGAACGCCCACTTTTAGCTGAACCACCAGCTGAATCTCCCTCAACGATAAAAATTTCTGATTTTGTGGGATCACGTTCTTGACAATCAGCAAGCTTTCCTGGAAGTGAAGTAATGTCAAGAGCTCCCTTTCGCCGTGTGAGCTCACGTGCTTTACGCGCTGCTTCACGGGCTGCTGCAGCTTCTACTACTTTACTGATGAGAATTTTCGCTTCATTAGGGTGTTCTTCTAGCCATGCTGAAAGACCCTCATTTACTAAATTTTCAACAATAGGACGCACTTCAGAAGAAACCAATTTATCCTTTGTTTGTGAGGAAAATTTGGGATCAGGAACTTTGACTGAAAGAATAGCTGTTAATCCTTCACGACAATCATCACCAGTTAAGTTAACCTTTTCTTTTTTTGTAATACCTGAAGATTCAGCATAACCATTGATTTGGCGTGTTAAGGCACTGCGAAAGCCTGCTAGGTGAGTTCCTCCATCACGTTGCGGAATATTATTGGTAAAACATAATACTTTTTCATGGTAGGAATCATTCCACCATAAAGCAACCTCTACACTCATCCCATCCTTTTCACTTGTAATGTAAATAGGATTATCAATGAGCACTTTTTTAGACTGGTCAATATATTTTACAAATTCAATTAACCCACCGTCATAGTGTAATTTTACTGATTGAACATCAGCATGGCGTTGGTCTGTGAGAAGAATGTGTACACCAGAATTTAAAAAAGCTAACTCTCGCAAACGACGTTCTAGAGTTTCGAAATCAAATTTAGTTTTAGTAAAGATTTCAGAGCTTGGTAAGAAGCTGATTTCTGTTCCACTTTCTGCATCGCAATCGCCAACAATTTTAAGTGGACAATCAGCCACTCCACGGGTAAACGACATTTCATGGATTTTGCCATTACGTTTAATTTGTAGTCGCAACCAAACTGAAAGCGCATTGACAACAGAGACACCAACGCCGTGTAATCCTCCTGACACTTTATAAGAATTTTGATCAAATTTTCCACCAGCATGAAGTTGTGTCATAATGACTTCAGCTGCTGAAACGCCTTCCGTTGGGTGAATATCAGTTGGAATTCCACGTCCATTATCACGAACAGAACAAGATCCATCGGCATGAAGCGTAACATTTACAAGGGTAGCATGACCAGCTAAAGCTTCATCAATAGCGTTGTCTACAACTTCGTAAACCATGTGGTGCAAACCGGAACCATCATCAGTATCACCGATATACATGCCGGGGCGTTTACGTACAGCATCAAGACCTTTGAGAACTTTGATGGAAGCGGCACCATACTCACTACTTGATGATGAGGTTGTTTCATCACTCATAAGTCAATCCATTTCTGTATTTGATATCAATATTTTATTGGCTCTGCTCAGGTTTAGTATTCTAATGTGTTGTTTACAATATGATTGCATTAAAACATTTACCGTATATCAAGTATATATTCAACATTTGTTACTCTATAATTAGGTGGATTAATTTTTCCATACGTAAATGATGTCAAATCTTTATTTTTTGCATTTATTTGATTAAAAGAAGAGCAGGAAGGTTTGATGATATTTTCTGTACTCAAGGATCGCTTTTCTTTGTGTTTATGCTTCAAAAACGTTTACAATGAGATTTACATTCCTACCTCCCATGTGTTCTGGATAAATGTATGAATTATTATGTTTTTTCTGACAATTTTGAAAACATCAGACATTTTAGCCTATAAAAACGCTCACTATTTCGGTCAAGTTATAGCTAAAAGAAAACAATATTTTTGATGATTATAAACTTTAATCTTAATGGCTGAATAACCTAATAAGTTGATTGTTTTATTTTATTTGGTGCTACTTTGTGTAGCTTTACAGTTGTCAGAGAGAAAAATGTGGAATATTTTTGCAAGAAATGCAAAATTAATTAATGCACTTAAGTTATATTCTTAAAATATTTGGAAATGATGGTAAACTAATAAAATTTTGTTTATATTATTTGCCGATTCATTTTTATTGACGAATAACTTCTTCAACCAATAGTTGTTAATTTTTCATTGTTTAATCGATAGGAAATGGCTTCTGCAAGATGATGGCGTGAAAGTTGATCTGCTTCATCAAGATCAGCGATAGTGCGTGCAACTTTGAGGATACGGTGATAAGCGCGTGCAGAAAAGCGCATTTTTTCACTAATATCTTGTAGCAATGTGGTCGCACTTTGATCTGGAATAGCAATTTGTTCAATAATTTTGCCAGGGCAATCACCGTTGGTGCGAATATGACCAAGGCCCAATTTTGCAAAACGTTTGGCTTGAATAACACGGGTTCGTGCAACGCGTTTTGCAATGTCACAGCTTTTTTCGGATTGTTCTGGTTGCATGAGATCCATAGCTGTTAGGGCAGGCACGCAAATGCGCAGGTCAATTCGATCGAGCAAAGGGTTAGAAATACGAGCTTGATAATCGCTCTGACAGCGTGGACCTTTAGCACAAACATGGCCTTCTTCGCCTGCCATGCCACATCGACAAGGATTCATTGCAGCAATCAGCTGGATGCGAGCGGGATAACTAATATGGTGATTAGCGCGAGCAATAATACATTCTCCACTTTCTAAGGGTTGACGAAGAGAATCAAGGACTTGTGGAGAAAATTCAGGCAATTCATCGAGAAATAAAACGCCATTATGCGCAAGTGTTACTTCTCCTGGTTTTCCTTTGAGGCCACCACCAATTATCGCTGCCATGGAAGCAGAATGATGAGGAGAACGAAAGGGACGGTGGCGTGAAATGGTATTGTGTACTATTTCTCCAGTAATAGAGGCAATCAAACAAACATCTAAAAGCTCGCGACTATCAAGAGGCGGTAAAATGGAAGGTACGCATTGAGCTAACATAGATTTTCCTGCGCCAGGAGGACCTACAAATAAAAGGTTATGCCGTCCAGCTGCGCATACTTCTAAAGCACGTTTGGCGGCTTTTTGTCCTTTAATTTCACAAAGGTCTGGTAATTCAGTTTGGATTGTGTATTGGCGTGGTTGTGGACGCTTTAGGATTTGTGTTCCTTTAAAGTGGTTGACAATAGCAAGAAGTGTATCGGGTGCAAGAATATCCATATCTGCATTTGCCCATGCAGCTTCAGGTCCGCATTGGTGGGGACAAATTAACCCTTTGTTAAGTGATAAAGCTGTCATTGCGGTTGGTAAAACCCCGTTGACAGCAGTAATAGATCCATCCAGTGATAATTCTCCTAAAATGATATAATTTTGTGCTATTTGAGGGGGAAGAAGTCCCATAGCGAGCATTAAACCTATTGCAATAGGAAGATCATAATGTGAACCTTCTTTAGGTAAATCGGCAGGTGCAAGATTAATCGTAACTCGTTTGTTAGGCATAGAAAGTCCACAAGCATGCAGAGCTGCTTGCACACGTTCACGGCTTTCTGCGATAGCTTTATCTGCTAATCCAACAATAGCCATTCCTATCCTACCAGGAGCAATCATAACCTGCACATCAACAGGGATTGCTTCTAAACCACGAAAAGCAATTGTTGTAACACGCGCGACCATAAGTCTCCCCCTTTTTTTGATTGTGAAAAAACAATCATATCTGCCTATAAAAATCAAGCAAGGTCTGTGTGCGATGCTTTTGATGGAGCAATTTATTTGTATATAAATAAATATATACAAGTTTTATGGCATAGTTACAGATGGGGATTTACATAAATTTAACTATGGTAATATTACAGCTCAAGATATTGTAGAATAAGCTAATAAGGATGTTTAAAAAAAGAAAAACGAGCCTATTTGTTTTTATAATATCAGAGGCTTATAAACACAGGAAAATGATATGATATCACCATAAAAATATTGTTTGATATAATCAAATGCGTGAAGAATTTAAAAAACAGACATATTTATTTTCTTTTTAGATGTTATGTATAAAAAACATACTATAGAATATTTATTTTAAGAGTATCTGATTTGGTAATATATCAGAAAAAAGTTTCATCGAAATCAAAAACTATATACAGCATATTTGTGGGCTTATGTTTAGTTTTTGCTTTTCCGCAATCGCTTGCAGCGTTTGAGCTTTTTGGCATTCATTTGTGGGGTAAAAAAAAGCCAAATCTTTCTTCAGGGGATATAAGTGGTACGGAAAAATTTTATCAAGTTGAAGTTGTTGTACCACAAGGTGCGCCGCAAATAGGGGCTCAAATAGTTAAAGACGTGTCTTCTCTTGTTGCTGATCAAGATAAAGCAGTTTCCAGTTCTTCTGGTTTATTGGCTAAAGCTCGTTCAAATTATCAAGCCATTCTTTCTGCTCTTTATGCTGATGGACGTTACGGGGGTGTTATCAGTATTAAGATTAATGGTCTGGAAGTTGCTGATTTGTCTCCTATGACTCAATTGCCAGTTCAATCTACCATTGTTATTACAGTTGATGCTGGGCCACAGTATGTTTTTAGTGCTGCAAGTATCACACAGACTGCTCCACTTATAAAAAAAACAAATTCAATGCCTTCAGTTAAAGAGTTGGGTTATAAGATTGGGGCTGTTGCAAAATCTGAAACTATTTTTAAGGCAGAACGATGGGTAATTGAAGGGTGGCGTCGACATGGACATGCTAAAGTTAACATTGTGAGCCGTGATGTGGTTGCTGATCACACTACGCACCTTATTGATGCGCAGATTATAACTGACCCTGGGCAAAAAGCTTATTATGGTTCTTTAAGTGTGCGTAATGTGAGTGAACAACCACGCATAGATTCAGATTATGTTAAATGGATAACAGCATTAAAGCCAGGTCAGCAATATAATTCTGATGCATTAGCTAAAGCTAATAAACGGCTTGCGCGGCTTGATGTTTTTCGTGCTGTCAATATACAAGAGGCTGATGCAATTAACCCTGATGGGAGTTTACCCCTGACGCTCGTTTTAGAGGAACGTAAACCACGACGTTTTGGTGTTGGTGGTAGCTATTCAACATTAGATGGCGCTGGTTTCGAAGCTTATTGGATGCATAACAATCTTTTTGGCCGTGCAGAACGCCTTAAAATTGAAACTAAAATAAGTGGTATTGGTGATCATAAAACAAAATCTTACAATCCAAAGAATTTTAATTATCTTTTTGGAACAACATTAACAAAGCCTGGTGTAATCACTCCTGACACAGACTTTGAAACAGAATTAAAAATGCAACGAGATAGCTTAGATAATTATACAACACAAGCTATCAGGGGAAAGTTTGGTCTTACCCATATTTTTAATGATAATTTATCTGGGCAGTTTGCTGTGGTCGCTTCTAATGGTCAGTCGCATGATGATTATCTTGGGAGCCGTGATTTTACGATGGTTGGGTTACAGAATGGTTTGATTTATGATAGCCGTGATAATAAATTTAATGCGACAAAAGGTTTGTATGGTGAAACGATAATTGAACCATTATATGAAGCGCATGCTAATGATTTTGTGACGAAAATAACAATAGAAGGTCGTTCTTATTGGGTGCTTGATGAACAAGACCGTTTTGTTTTTGCAACACGAACAAAACTTGGTACAATTATTGGCAGCGATAAAGCGAAGTTGCCTTCAGATATGCTTTTTTTTGCTGGTGGTGGAGGGTCTGTTCGTGGTTATGCTTATCACAATATTGGCATAAAGGCGAGAAATGATACTATTATTGGTGGACATGCACTTGTTGAAGGTTCAGCTGAATTACGTCTTTCTGTCAATGATACAATAGGATTGGTCAGCTTTATAGATGGTGGTCTTGTGAGGGAGAAGGCACATTTTGATTTTTCGCAAGATATTAAATGGGGGGTAGGCATTGGGGGACGTTACATGACAGGTCTTGGTCCTTTACGGTTTGATTTGGCTTGGCCTCTTAAGCGGGAGAAAGGTGATCCACGTTTAGGTTTTTATGTGGGTATAGGGCAAGCATTCTAATGAAAAAAATATTGCGTTTTTTTGCCTTCTTATTTGGATTTTCTTTTCTTGTAATAAGCTTTTTTGTTTTTGTACAGAAAGGTGATTCACCTTTTAAAAACATAATAGGAGGTGAGCGTTCATGGTTTGTTTCTTTTATTGAACACAAACTTTCAACGCCTAATCGTCAAATTCGTTTGCATAATGTACAAGGAATATTATCGTCTGAACCATCGATTGATGCCATTACAGTAAGTGATCATAAAGGTGTTTGGCTTACCATTACCAATGCGAAAATGAATTGGAATCGTTTAGCGTTGTTAAGGGGGCGTATTGAGGTTAACGAGATTTTGGTAGGGCATGTTACATTTTTACGCAAACCATACAGTTCTACATCTGTTTCTTTTTTGGAAGCTGATCAGTTTTCCATTCCCAAATTACCTATGTCTATTTCTGTCAATATGTTTAAGGCTGAACAGGTGACTTTTGGACAAAATCTTTTTGGTCTTCCTTCTGATGTATCATTAGAAGGACATTTAGCTTTAACCAATGCAGCTATTGATGCTGATGTAAAGGCTCATCGTTTGGATGCATCAGGTTATTTTTCTATTTTAACAAAGATATCCAAGAAAAGCCGTATAGCTCAAATTGATATTACCGCTAACGAGCCGCAAAATGGTATATTGGCTAGTATCTTTAATATTGAGAAACGCCCTGCATTAAATCTTGTCATTAAAGGTGATGGTACCTTTGATGACTTAGTTGTTGCACTTCGGGCAGAGGTTGATCGCCAACCTATTTTAAATGGCAATATTGTTCTTGCAGGGGTTTTAGATGGTCATAGCCTTTCTGCGCAGTTGGCAGGTACAATTGGCCTTTTAATGCCCTCTCAATATCGCAACCTTTTTGAATCTAATGTAACATTGGGAATAGAGGCGGTGATAACAAAAGAGGGTATCACACGCCTTGATCATATGGTTGTTCAAGGTAAAGCAATTAATGTTGTAGCTAATGCTGAGATAACAGCTGATGGATTTTTGCGGCGTCTTTTTGTTGATGGCAATATAGGTTTTGATCAAACAAATGAATCTGCTCGTTTATTGCCAGAAGGTCAAACACGTGTGAATAATTTTACTTTAACCATTGATTATGGTCGCCAAGATCAACAAGCTTGGAAAGGTCGGCTTATTGTACATCATTTGAGTAATGAAAATATTCATGTTCGTGATGCAGTTTTTGATATGGGGGGTGTGAGCGAAAATCTGGATGATCCAGCTTCCCGTCATGTTGGCATTCAGGTTAATGGTACTCTTCAGGGGGTTGCAAATACTAAGAATGCATTTGAAGATGGTCTAGATCAAACGATTCATCTCCATATAGATACAGATGTTGTCTCTGGAAAACCGATATTAGTTCATGATTTTAGTATTGTGGCTCAAAGTTTTTCTGCTTGGTTAAAGGGAGAAGTAAATCATTTTGTTTTTAAAGGGGATCTTGGTTTAAAAGCACAGACATTAGTTCCTCTGGGTATGTTAATTGGGCGACCAATGTCTGGGAATGCAGATGTTAAAGCCAAAGGGAGTATGAGTTTACTTGGTAGCACTTTTGATCTTGAGTTGTCAGGAGCTGCTGATAACGTGATGATAGGTACTAAGGCTGTTGATTCTTTATTAAAAGGAAAGCTTACCCTTTCAGGTAATGTTGCTCGAAACACGAAGGGCTTAATTTTACATCATTTGCAGTTGAAAAATGACTATGCCAATGTAACAGCTAATGGACATCTTTCAAATGTGAGTGCTGAGATGGATGTTTATGCTCAAATATCTGACCTTACTATGTTAGACCCGAGGATGAAGGGTGCGATCACTATAAAAGGTGCTGTTAGAGGACATAATAGTCTTATAATGGTCAGTACGCACGCTGATATTACTGAGGCACTTTTTATGGGTAAAAAGCTTCAAAATACAATATTAAATGTCAATGCATTGGTGGATAATACATCGGTTTCTTCTAATGTAACTGGCTTTGTAGAAGGTAAAGGGATTTTTGCTCAACAACCGTTACAATTGTCTGCTTCTTTTGAAGATTTCAACCGTATTTGGAAATTTCAGGATATCAATATTGAAGGAGCATCTACAAAAATAACAGGTGATCTTTTTCAAACGTTTGAAGGTTTTATAAAGGGAACTTTGCATATTGACGTTGACGATATCTCAACGTTTGCTGCGTTGTTTTCGCAAAAAGGTAGCGGAAGAGTAAGAGGAGAATTTGTTTTTGATGAACACAATGGTAAGCAAAAAACTAATCTGAAAATCAAGAGTGATCATTTAATATTTGCAAAAAATGAAATCAAAAAATTAGCAATGCAGGCTGATATATTCAATCCTTTCAATGCGATACAATTTGAAGGTTTTGTCAATGCAGAGCGTATTCAAACATCATTTATGGTGGCCGATCGTTTAAAATTTCACGCTGATGGTAACAGTGAGCGAACGGTTTTTAATGTTCAGGCGGTATTACCTAACAATACAAATACGCAATTTTCTGGTCGTATGATTACGGCAGGACTATTGACCGATGAACAAAAAATCCAATTCGACGCTATGGATATAAAATACTCCAATTTTCATGCAAAATTATTCACTCCAGCAACAATCATTTTTGGTGAGAACGGGATAACAATAAGTGAATTAGGATTTATTGTCGATCAAGGTAAGATTGTGCTTAATGGTACTCTTCAGGATGTTTTAAATTTGCATCTGACTATGAATGCTATTCCTGTAGCTTTAGCTAACCTATGGAAACCGGATCTTGGTGCGGTTGGTACTTTGTCAGGGCAAATTATGATTCATGGTCGTTTTGAAAATCCTGATGTGACCTATGATATAAAAGGTTATGAGCTGACAATTGCAGCTCTCCAAGAGAGAAAGATAAAACCTTTTATGTTTTCTGCTAGTGGTAAGGTGATAGATAAAACTTTTACTTTAGGGGCGAATTTAGCTGGAGAAGGGTTGCAAGCGCAAACACAAGGAACTGTATCTTTAGATAAAGGCGAACTTGATCTTCATATTGATTTGAAAAATTTATCTGTGCTTTTGTTTAACAGTTTTATTGAAGGGCAAGCTTTGAGAGGAGAGGTAACTGGTAAGGTCGATATTGGGGGGACATTGAAGGATCCATCTGCGCATTTTGAATTTTCTAGTCAAAATTTAACAATCAATTCTATGCTTCATAAGAATGCATCATTAATTAATATAAATGCTCGTGGTTTTTATGAAAAATCAACACTTCATATTCAGCATATAACAGCGACTGGATCTAAAGATTTGGATCTTTTTGTAAATGGGCGTCTTTCTTTGGATAATTCACCAACTGAACTGAGTGTTAAAGGTGTAATGCCTCTTGCTTTTGTTGATCAATTTTTAGCAAAACGTGGTGCGCATATAACAGGAATAGCAAAAATTGATGCTGTTTTAAATGGAACATTGTCTCAGCCACAGTTGATAGGATCTTTTTCGATAGTAAATGGTGGTTTTTTTGATTCGCAAACAAATTTGGAGCTAAGCAATATAATGCTTAAAGCCAAATTGAATGGCGATCATATAATTTTAGAGCATGCTTCTGCTCGTTCATCTGGTGAGGGATCTGTTTCTGTTTCAGGCCGTATTTCTACAGATCTGCAAACAGATTTATCTATTCACCTCGACCGTATCAATTATAATGATAGATCTATGATTTTTGCGACGCTAACAGGCAAAACAACAATGACTGGTCATTTGTTGAGCAATCTTGTTATTGATGGTGAAGTTACAGTTGAAAAGGCTGAAATTCTTATTCCTGATCATTTTCGAAATGCAACATTCCTTGATATTAGACATCATAATTTAACTAAATTAATTCTAAAAACGCTTGAACGTGCTGATGCTAAAGCTTACAGAAGCAATCATAATATTTCTAAAGAACCTTCTTCTGTTGTGCAATTAAATATGCAAATTAATGCACACAACCAAATTTTTGTTCGTGGTCGAGGTTTGGATGCTGAGTTGGGGGGACGTATTAGTTTAACAGGTCCGTTACATGATGTACATCCAGTTGGAGAGCTTCAGATGATTCGTGGACGGTTTGATATTCTATCACAACGTCTCAATTTTGATAAAGGACAGGTAAGTTTTAGTGGCAATCTCAATCCAACTGTTTATTTTGTTACTAACAGTAATAATGGCGACATTCATGTTACTGTAACAGTGAGTGGAACTATTGATAACCTTGATATTCAATTTGAGTCACAACCTGTTTTACCGCAAGATGAAGTATTAGCACGTTTGATTTTTAAGCGCTCTCTTAATGAATTATCGCCATTTCAAATTGCTCAACTTGCAGCAGCTGTAGCTGAGCTTGCTGGTGCTTCTAATACATCTTTATTGAATACTTTACGTGCTAAGGTTGGTCTTGATGATCTTGACGTTATTGTTGATGAAAATGGCAATACCGGTTTACGTGTTGGGCGTTATGTTCGCGATAATATTTATTTGGGTTTTGAGGCAGGGTTAGATGGCACAACAAAAGGAACAATTGATTTAGATATTTCACGCCATCTCAAGGCAAAAGGTGCTATAGGAAATGAAAACAATTCCAGTTTTGGTTTGTTTTATGAAAGAGAGTATTAAATACAAAATTTTTAAAAGCTAGTCGCCTAAAACTCTTGCTTTTTAAATTGAGTATTATGAAGCTTTTTATAAAGGCCTTTTTTCTTTGCTAACAATTCTATCTGAGTACCTTGTTCAACTAATTGCCCATTTTGTATTACAATAATTTTATCAGCATGCGCAATTGTTGAAAGACGGTGAGCAATCACAAGAATTGTACACTTTTTAGTAAGGTTTTGAATTGTCTCATTAATTTGAGCCTCAGCGTGTGAATCTAATGCACTTGTAGCTTCATCAAAAATCAGGATTTTACTGTCATGAAGTATTGCACGGGCAATAGCGATACGCTGTTTTTGACCTCCTGAAAGATTATTCCCATTCTCGCCCACTTGTGTATCATAACCTTGGGGCAAATCCATAATAAAGTCATGAGCATTGGCTGCTTTTGCTGCTTTTATAATATCATTGTTGTTGGCACCTTTTTTTCCAAGCCCGATATTATATTTAATAGTTCCTTGAAACAAAAAAGTGTCCTGCCCTACATAAGCTATGAGGTTTCGAAGGGAATGAAATGTGATGAAGCGAATGTCTTGATCATTAATGAATATAGATCCTTGTGTAGGGTCATAAAGGCGCATGATAAGATTGATAAGGGTTGATTTACCTGAACCAGATGGCCCCACCAATGCTGTCATTTTTCCTGCTTCTATTTCCAGGTTAATGTCGTTTAAGACTGTTTGATCATCCATATAAGCAAAAGAAACATTTTCAAAACGAATAGAGCAGTGTGTTTTATTAAAGTCTTTAGCTTCTTTATGTTCTATAACAGTAAGTGGATAATCAAGTATTTCGAACATTGTACGAATGCTGACCAAACCAGATTCAATTTTGACACGCACATTTGCCAATCGTTTAGCAGGTTCATAAATGAGGAGCAAAGCTACAAGAAACGACATTAATTCGCCTTGAACACCAGCACGCTGGGTTGCAAGATAGCCGGAAAAACAAATAATAACTGCAATTGCGATGCCGGCAAGCGTTTCCATGATTGGATGTGTAGCAGCTTCAAGCATTGCAATACTATTTGCTTGTTTTTCAACATCACAAATAGCTTTATTCATGCGTTTTTTCATCAACTCTTCTAACGAAAAAGCTTTAATTACGTGAATACCAACAGCAGTTTCTTGCATAACTTTGATAATTTCACCTAATGAGAGAAGTTCTTTTTCCATAAGGCCACGAATACGTTTTAAAGCCATTCGAACTCCTAAAAATGCAAGAGGTCCTACTGTTAAGGTAATGGCAATTAACGTAAAATTTTGAATAAACATAACAACCAAAAGGCCAATGACAGAGAGTAAATCACGCACAAAGGTTGTAATAATTATATCGATGATATTACGAGCTGCTGTTGCATTATGGGTTACACGAACAAGAAGACCAGATGAAGAATTATTTTGATAAAAAGAAACGCCTTGCTTCATAAGACGTGCGTAAATTTTACGCTGTTGTTCGGCAATGATACTATTGCCTGCTTTACTCAGACAATAGGTTTGAGCAAAAGTTGCAACCCCTTTGAGAATAAAAATAAATGCAAAAATACTAGAGATGAAAACAATCATGTTAAAACTGTGTCCATCAATAATATGATTGACGATATCACGCATCATCCATGCACTAATTGCAGTGGCCAATGCAATGATGATCATTGCAACAATGGCTGCACTATACCAGTACACATGTTTACGAAAATTCTCTCGTAAAAGACGGATGATAAGGTATTTACCAGAAAGGGATGTTTGCATTTTTGCCATGAAATACTTTTATTTTCTCTCATTATTTCACGCAAGATTAAAGTACTCCTTATAGAAAAGCAAACCCTCTTCTATAAGGAATACTCTCTAGAGAGATTTAGTGTGCCAATTTTTGTTTTCAAAAATATTACATCAACACTCTACAATATTTTAAGATCATATTCACAACTCGACCAAAACGAGTTGTATTAAAGCACGTTTCCTCAATTAAAATTATTTAGGTGCTATAACCATCATCATCTGGCGACCTTCAAGTTTAGGCTCAGATTCAATTTTAGCAATTTCACTTGTATCTTCTTTAACTCGCTGAAGAAGCTTCATTCCAAGATCTTGGTGCGCCATTTCACGGCCACGGAAACGCAAAGTAATTTTTACTTTATTACCATGATCAATAAAGCGATGAACGGCCTTAAGTTTCACCTCATAATCATGAACGTCAACATTTGGTCGCATCTTGATTTCTTTGACTTCGATAGTCTTTTGTTTTTTACGCGTCTCAGCTGCTTTTTTTTGATTTTGATATTTCAGTTTGCCTAGGTCAATAATTTTACAAACAGGCGGTTCTGCATTTGGCACAATCTCAACCAAATCAAGCCCAACATCTGCAGCCATAGCAAGCGCTTCTTGCGTTGCAATAATTCCCTGATTTTGTCCTTCATCATTAATGAGTTGAACGCAAGGAACACGAATATCTTGATTTGAACGTGGCCCATCTTTTTGGCTAGGCGTCATTTTAAATGATCGGCGAATGGTCTATGCTCCTTAATTTTGATTTATTTATAGAATGCCTTAATATACAATATCTATACAGAAAAACAATAAGAATTCATGTTTTTTTCACTATCGTTAATACAAGCTTATTTATTCGTTGTTTTAAGTTTAGTTTTGAAAAAAGAGGTTTTTCTTTTATAGTAAAAACTATTTTATTAAGGAAGAATGATGATAGATCAAAATATTCCTTGTCAGTTTTTTTCGTTTGAAGATACAGTTCTTGCTGTACGTCATCGTAAAGGTAGTCGTTCTCCGGGATTGGTTTGGTTATCTGGTTATCGATCTGATATGCTGGGAAGCAAGGCAATGGTGGTTGATGCTTTTGCTCAAAAAAATAATTTGTCTTGCTTGCGTTTTGATTATTCTGGTCATGGGGAATCAGAAGGAGATTTTTTTGAAGGTACGATTTCACGTTGGGTGAAAGAAAGTTTAGCGATTTTTGAAGCTTATTGTGAAGGACCACAAATTTTAATTGGTTCCTCTATGGGAGGGTGGATTGCTTTAAGGCTTGCTATGATGCTCGCGCAGCAAAATAAACCACTTGCCGGGATGATATTGATTGCGCCTGCTCCGGATTTTACACAAGCTTTGATTGAACCAACTTTGACCACGGTAGAATGGAAAGCTCTGGAAGAAAAAGGCTATTTTGAGCGTTCTTCAAGTTATGATTTAGAACCAACACCTTTTACAAAGGCATTACTTGAAGATGGGCGAAATAACTGTGTTATGAAAGGATGCATTGATATTGGGTGCTCAGTTCATATTCTACAAGGAATGGAAGATGAAATAGTTCCCTATCAACATGCATTAGCTTTACTTGATCATTTGCCTTTGCATGATGTAACATTAACACTTGTTCGTGATGCAAATCACCGGTTTTCACGTCCACAAGATTTGGATTGTTTTGAAAAGGTGTTGATGTCATTAATTAATCGAATCAATGAACCATCAAGATCTAGTTGATTAGATTATAGAGACATGATGCATGGCTATTTATGAGCAAGATTTTATTCTCTCTGATCGCGTTGTGCCTTTACGGGTACGAGAACATAAACATGCACGCCGTTTTACGTTACGCATTGATGCGGATGGACAGGGGATTTGTTTAACAATACCACCAGCGATGAATCTTAATGCGGTTCAGTCTTTCCTTGAAAAACATCGTTGTTGGATAGAAACACATCTTACTCATGTTCTCATGTCGCGTGAAAGTTCTGATCTCAAGGAGGGTGCAACAATTCCTTTATTGGGTGTTGCACACATTATAAAACATAAAGAAGGACGTGGGGTGGATGAAATCATTGCAGGTGGTATGGAACAAAAACCGCAAATTATTATCTATAGTCGGTTAGAATATTTGCCAAGGCGAATTGCTGATGTTTTAAAAAAACAAGCTAAAATCATTATAACACCGCTAGTAGAACAGTATGCACATAAAGTGGAACGTAAAGTTAAATCAATCCGTTATAAAGATATCAAAAGCCGCTGGGGGTCATGTTCGGTAGATGGGCGTTTATCTTTTTCATGGCGTCTTGTTATGGCGCCAAGAGAAATTGTTGAATATGTTGTTGCACATGAGGTTGCTCACCTTATCGAAATGAATCATAGATCACAATTTTGGGATCTTTGTGAGAAACTTTGCCCAGGTAGTAAAACTTATCATGCTTGGTTAAAGAAAAATGGTCATACATTGCACGCGATTAATTTTCACTAATACAAAGAATATTATGGTTATTTTTTAAACTTCATACATTTTTATTGATAATTATCTGCTATTTTTTGTCATTGTGTGCGATATCATCTCCTACTTTGTATTTTTATACAAAGTTTTTTGCCCTTTATAGTTTATGCATACCTATCGATTAGTGGGCTTATTGTAACAGATATTATTTTGCAAGCATTGACCAAAATATACTATCATTATTAGATGTATTAAATGAAAAGATCAGATTCTTTTACTATTTTTAATTATTCTTGTTCTTTCTGTGGGTTTGGTTTTATGATTTTTGAAGTACTAGTTATTAAATCAAAAAATAGCTATATGTTGAAATCATTATTTAGTTGATATTTACAGTGTGTTTTACACTGCCTTTTATGCAAAAAATTGTACTTAGGTGGGCTTAATATCCAGCCATGTTGTTGATGATATTTTGATAAAAGGCGACTAAGTCGCTTTATTGAAATTGTTTTTTTGCTTTGTTTAGTAAGGGCTTTTAACATTTTTGCTTTATCTTTTTTATGATTTAGCTTAACATTTTTAAATCACTCTTTGTACAGATTGGAATATATTTATGCCTGTTCTTACAGATCCTATTCAGTTATTACAGGCGCTTATCCGTTGCCCTTCTGTTACACCTCATGAAGCAGGTGCTTTGTCGACTTTGGAACACTTTTTAACAAAACTGGGATTTACTGTTGAACGCCCTGTTTTTGTAGATAAAAATACAGAAGATGTTGAAAATCTTTATGCAAAGATTGGAAATAAAGGTCCACATCTTATGTTTGCGGGTCATAGTGATGTAGTCCCACCTGGTGAGCTGGGCAATTGGACTTATCCTCCTTTTAAAGGCGTCATAGATCAAGGAAAACTCTATGGAAGGGGTGCTGTTGATATGAAAGGAGGCATAGCGTGCTTTATAGCAGCGCTAGCACGGGTTTTTAAGAAACAGCCAATTAAAGGGACAATAAGTTTTTTAATAACTGGTGATGAAGAAGGTCCCGCTCTTAACGGCACAGTAAAACTTTTAAAATGGGCAGTAGAAAAGGGCGAAAAATGGACTGCGGCTATTGTTGGTGAACCGACAAGTGTAAAAGTTGTTGGTGATATGATCAAAATTGGTCGTCGGGGGTCAATTTCCGGTATTATTAGAGTGCAGGGTCGGCAAGGTCATGTTGCTTTTCCTGAACGAGCAGCCAATCCATTACCTTTGGCACATAAGCTTGTTCAGGCACTGATACAAACTCCTCTAGATCAAGGAACAAAAAATTTTCAAGCAAGTAATTTGGAATTAACAAGTATTGATACGGGTAATTGTTCTGTCAATATTATTCCTATGCACACAGTAATTCGTTTCAATATACGCTACAATGACCTTTGGACAAGAGAAACACTCATTGCTGAAGTTGAAAATCGTCTTGCATCGGTACAATCAGAAAACAATCATAATGAGCTTCCATGTTATCAACTTGAGTGGGTGCCAAATTTAGGTAGCGTTTTCTTAACTCAAAATGGTAAGCTGATTGAAACTTTATCGAACGCTATTGAAAGTATGACAGGAAATAGACCAGAACTTTCAACTTCTGGCGGTACTTCAGATGCACGGTTTATTAAGGATTATTGCCCCGTTGTTGAATTTGGTTTACCAGGGCAAACCATGCATATGGTGGACGAATGCGTTACTCTTGATGCATTGGAAAATCTCACTTCGATTTATGAACGCTTCATTGTTGATTTTTTTGCATAAAAACGATTACTATAAACGTAAAATAGGTTAATTATTAAAAGCGTTTTATAGTCAGGGTCATTATTCGTAATTTTTTACCTGAAACAGAAGTGCTAATTTGCCAATTGATTAATGATGTAATCGAGAACAATAAATCCTTTAGTTGTAGCTTTTAAGCGCTGGTTGTCTACCATTTCTATCAAACCTTGTTGTTGTAAATTGGCAAGTTTGACTGGTGATAAACTTTTTAAACTTAAGGTTTCATAGCGTGTAAGATCAAGACCTTCTGAAAGGCGCAAACCCATGAGCAACATTTCGTTGGCCTGTTGTTTTCTTGTTAATTGTTCTGTTTCGATACAGCCATGTCCTGTGGTTTCTACCAATTCAAGCCAACGTTCGGGATGTTTTTCATTCATTGTGACATAACGTTCAAGTTTTTCAGTTTTGGATAGTGGTATTTTTGAAAAAGTAGAGAAATTTTTCATCGGGCGTTGTATAAAACGTCCATGTGCTCCTGGGCCAAAACCTGCATATTCATTATAGCGCCAATAAAGAAGATTATGACGAGATTCAGCACCAGGCATTGCATGGTTTGAGATTTCGTAAGCGGGAAGGCCGTGCATAGTTGTTATTTCTTGAGTAAGATTATAAAGGTCTGCTGCCAGCTGAGATACTGGAAGAATAAGTTTTCCTGCAGCGTAAAGCTTTTTAAAGACGGTCCCTTCTTCAATGGTTAGTTGGTAAAGGGAAAGGTGGTCTGCTGCTAAATCAATAGCTTGGGAAAGTTCATATTTCCACTGTTTAAGCGTTTGCTCAGGGCGGGCATAGATTAAATCAAAAGATAAACGTGTAAAGATTTCACGTGCTAAAGTGATAGCATGAAGAGCTTGTTTAACATCATGAAGACGGCCAAGTTGTCGCAGGGCTTTATCATTGAGTGCTTGTACACCTAAAGATAAGCGATTAATACCTGCCGCACGGTAGCCGCGAAAGCGCTCTGCTTCTACACTGGAAGGGTTGGCTTCTAACGTGATCTCAGTTTTATCGTTGATTGTCCAATTTTTGGCGACAGTTTGTAGTAAAGCATCAACAGTTTGAGGTGTCATAAGGGAAGGTGTACCACCGCCTATAAAGATACTTGTAATATGACGGGGGCCTATCATACGATATTGTGTTGTCATTTCGCGTTTAAAGGCGGCTACAAAACGCTGTTGATCCACCCCATTTTTGCGAACATGCGAATTAAAATCACAATAAGGACATTTAGCAACACAAAAAGGCCAATGAATATAAATACCGAAGGGTTCAGCCATTAGGATGCCAAAAAATTTTCCACAAAGAGCTTAAAAGCGCGTGAGCGATGGGAAAGGGGTGTTTTATCATTAAGTGTCCAGCCATGTTTTTGCTCTGTTGACATTTCACCGAAGGTATTTTCATATCCATCTGGTAGAAAAATGGGATCAAAACCAAAACCTTTATCTCCACGTGGTGGCCAAATGAATGTGCCTTCAATGCTGCCACGAAAATAATCTGCATAGCCGTCGGGCCATGCAACACAGATGACTGATATAAACCGACATTTACGCTGGCCTTTTTCAAGGGCTCCAATTTTTTGTAATTCATCTTCTATTTTTTGCATAGCTTTTGAAAAATTACGTGTACCATCAGGCTGAATGGCCCAGTCGGCTGTATAGACGCCTGGTGCACCACCTAATGCGTCTATTTCTAAGCCAGAATCATCAGATAAAGCAGGAAGCTGTGTAGTTTTTGCTGCTGCAAAGGCTTTGATATAGGCATTTTTTTCAAATGTTGTTCCTGTTTCTTTTGGTTCGGGCAAACCGAGCTCTTTTGCTGAGAGTGTTGTTAAGCCGAAAGGAGCAATTAATGCGGTGATTTCATGCAATTTTCCGGCGTTATGTGTAGCAATAACAAGTTTTTCATTTGTTATACGTTT
This sequence comes from Bartonella capreoli, assembly GCF_902813205.1. Classification (NCBI taxonomy): domain Bacteria; kingdom Pseudomonadati; phylum Pseudomonadota; class Alphaproteobacteria; order Hyphomicrobiales; family Bartonellaceae; genus Bartonella; species Bartonella capreoli. The sequence continues at coordinate 168,129 of NZ_CADDZX010000001.1, read as the reverse complement.
CATACGTATCTCTCCTGATATGAGGGATGAATTATTTGTTGGATTGAGAGTTTGTTTATAGGAGAATAAATTTGACAATACCGGTTTTGTAAATTCCAATAAATGAAGTGATCAATACAGCTTGAGAGATTTATTTGCGGTGGTTTTTTCACGTCCACAAAAGTTTTGCGACTTATTATAACGAAATTAGTATTAGGTTTAGTTTGTAAATTTACATCATAGTTAAAGTCAATCATGAATATATTTTTATAGATATGACAAAAAATAACACCCTTATGGTTTTTAAGGATTTTATCGTGAGAAAATTTTTTATAGTGGTGTCTAACTTGAATAATTATAAAATGTGAATATTGCCAAATTTTGCGTAATTTGATCCTTCTATAATTTTTTTTGAGATCTTATTCAAAGAGGATTATTTGCATTTGAGAAGGATGAAGATTAGAGTGCTACATAAAATAGCTTCTCTTTTGATGATGGTATCTTTGATGATAAAACGATAGTACTTTTGGCAATAAATATGTGATATGCTTTTTACGTTGCTTTAGACTATTTGACCAAACCTTAATAAAACTTATATAAGAAAAAGTGTTTTTGAAGTGGTGAAATAATTGTGATAAAACAAGCATCTATTACCGATGAGCTTAAAGGGCTTGATGAACGCTCGCGTGATATTTTTCGCCATATTGTTGAAGCCTATCTTAATGATGGTGAGCCGGTGGGATCACGTAATCTATCGCGGCTTTTACAACAAACATTATCACCTGCAACAATTCGCAATGTAATGAGTGATCTTGAACACCTGGGTTTGATTTATGCACCTCATGTGTCTGCAGGGCGAATGCCAACGCAATCAGGTTTACGATTTTTTGTTGATGCATTTATGGAAGTAAGCGACTTACCATCTGAGGAACGTGAGAATATTGAATTTCAAGTCAAAGAAGCAGGTCATACACAATCAGTTGAACACTTTTTGATCCAAGCTAGCCAAATTCTTTCAGACCTTTCACGTGGAGCGGGGTTGGTTTTAGCGATGAAACATGAAGGTACATTAAAACATATTGAATTTGTACGTCTTGATTGCGAGCATGCTCTTGCAGTTTTAGTGACACAACAAGGTGAGGTTGAAAACCGCATCATTCATTTGCCAGAAGGCGTTACGCATTCGCAATTGACGGAAGCAACGAATTTTCTCAATGCTCATATTCAAGGGCGTACACTCAATGAAGCTAAAACGGAAATTGCACGTTTATGTGTGGAAACGCGGGCTGCGCTTGATCAATTATCCCATCATCTTGTTGAAACTGGATTAGCTCTTTGGGGGGGAGAAGATTCAGATCATAAGATGCATCTTATTGTTCGTGGGCGAAGCAATTTACTTGAAGATGTAAAAGCAGAAGAAGATTTAGAGCGGTTACGGCATTTATTTGATGATCTTGAAACGCGTGAAAGTATGGCACAATTGCTTGATTTAGCAGATGAAGGTTTGGGGGTTCGTATCTTTATCGGTTCGGAAAATAAGTTGTTTTCGCTTTCAGGTTCTTCTTTAGTGGTAGCACCTTATTGCGATTCACAGCAAAGGGTAATTGGTGCTTTGGGTGTTATTGGACCAACACGGCTTAATTATGCAAGAATTGTACCTATGGTTGATTATACAGCTCAACTTATGTCACAGTTATTGCGTTAGCTTGTATCGGGCATTTTTATTGTAGACACTCATTATGTTAAGGTGAATAAATACCTCTTGATTTTTGTCTGCAAAATTTCAATATCGGAAATAACAAATCTTATGAAGGAATGGAACTTTTATGTCTGACGAAAAAAACAAATTTGCTGATGCTTCATTTGAAAATTGTAATCTAAAAAACCCAAACGATCGTGAAATACTTAAAAAAGCTGCTGATGAGCTTTTGAAAATGAATAAAGAAGAGATTTGCGAGAACGTTGAAGAAAAAGAAAGTGAGTCTACAGATCCCTTAGCTGATTTACAGAATGAAAATAAGGAACTAAAAAATCAACTTTTACGTTTTGCTGCTGATATGGAAAATCTTCGACGTCGTACAACGCGTGATGTAGCTGATGCAAGGGCTTATGCGATCGCTAATTTTGCCCGTGATATGTTATCTGTTTCTGATAATCTTAATCGTGCTTTAGAAGCTATTCCAGAAGGTGCACGCGAAAATGATACTGGCTTGAAAATGCTAGCAGAAGGCGTTGAAATGACAGAGCGGGCCATGATGACAGCTTTAGAACGCCATGGAGTAAAAAAGATTCACCCAGAAGGGCAGAAATTTGATCCTCATTTTCATCAGGCAATGTTTGAAATTCCTAACACTGATGTTCCTGATAATACTGTACAGCAAGTCGTTCAGGCAGGTTATATTATTGGTGAGCGTGTTTTGCGTCCGGCCATGGTTGGTGTAGCTAAGGGGGGGCTTAAAGAAGATTCTGTTAAAGTTGATCCAGCCTCAACACATCAGTAAAAAAGATATTTTAAACTATGAAGGCATATTATTTTATATTCGACTTCGCATTGTTAAAGAAATTTTTAGAACAGCTTTAAAGAGTACTTTGTTGAAGTGCTCTTACGCTTGAAGGGGCCAACTTCCTTTTACAATATAAAGGGCATCACTTGAGGGGTCTTTCGACAGGAGTAAGACAAAGTGGTCAACTGAAAAGGGAGGGCAAGAAAAATCACTTTGAGCAGATAAATACGAAGAAAGGTCCTCAAGTTGAATATCGAGCAGTCGTGCAAGAGTAATATGCGGGGTATATTGCGTCTCATCGGGAGTTAATCCTAAACGTTTTTGAATGCATAGTATTTTCTCATGTAAAAGGGTGAGGGGTTCACAGGGTTTTATGCGGACAACCAGAGAATGAGGGGAAGTTTCTGAACCAAAAATTTCAAAGCCATTAGGTTGGAGCATAAAAGGAGGGCATTTTATTGTATCAAAGGCCTCAATAAGTTCATCAGCAACAGAGTTTGCGATCTCTCCAAAAAAAGACAAGGTGACATGGAAATTTTGTGGGTTAATCCACTGGGCTTTTGGCAAGCCATTTTGCAGTGATATAAGTGCTTTTGTTGTTTCTTGAGGAATTTTAATAGCAGCAAATAGACGTGGCATAGAGCCTCCTTATTGTTGGCAGATAATTTTGACGCTTAAATGTTTTGAATGTGATGATGGATAAACTAAGATAGAGCCAATTATTATAAGATAGATAATGATGTAGACAGAAATAACGAGCCCTATATTATTAATTGAATTCATAAGATTATTTGTGCTGAAAAGGGTGGTGCTGTCACCAATAGAAAAGACTTTTGCGTGAATATTAGAACAGCAAATTTGATATACAATTTGTGAAAAAATAAAATATCTGTCCATTTTAGTGGCACTGAATGCAGCTTAGAGTAAGGGGGACTTAAAAATTCTGATTACTTAATAATCTTTATTGACTAAAAAAATGGCAAAAAGATTACGCCCTAACGTGTCTAACTAAAAAGTAAGCTTTTTTATTTTCGAGAATTTTATTATTATACAAAACATTACAGTGTACTAAGAGTAATGTTTCTAAAAAGAATATTTTGATAGCTTAACAAATGACTGTAAATTGTATTTTATGAAAGCTAAAAAATTTTAAAAGAAGAATGCATTAATTCACAAATTCAACAATTTGATTAATGGAAAAATATTCATATTCAAAATTAAAGAAAATAATACAGTTGAATTCGTTTTCTAAATTCTATTGTAAAAGCCAATTTTACAAATTTAAATGCTGTTCTTTAAATTTTCTGGAATGTTATTTGCAGCATTTTTTATTTTTTGCGCACAGTATCGCATTCTGATTACTAATCAGTTTTACTTTTTACTTTATGTTGGGTTAGCTCATACAGTCAAGTAAGGCAAGAGAGAGGAATAGTTTTCTTTGTTCAGGAGGATTGCTAATCCAGCTTTTTATTCTTTAGTTGGAGATAATTAACATAGCGATATTTTATCTTTTTTGCACCTTGGTGTATTGTGAGTAGAAGGTTCTATTTGGTAAGGGGAAGAACAATGATAAACCGTGCACCAGTTTTGCTATTTTCAAGTAAGGGGTCAATAATATTTTCAGCTGTGAGTGTTCCATTATGGGCTTCAATAATTTGCCGACTAATAGATAAACCAAGTCCTGAATTTTGTCCAAATGTATCTTCATTTGGTCTGTCAGTATAAAAACGTTCAAAAATGTGATCAATACTTTCTGAACGAATGCCAGGGCCATTGTCTTCAACAGTTAAGGTAAGAGTTGAAGCATTATTTTTCATTGTAATACGGATTTCACCATTGTTACACGGAATAAAGGAACGTGCATTTTCAATAAGATTGGAAATGACTTGACCTAAACGTAATTCATGTCCCAAAACAAGATAGGGCTTATTGTAAGGGCGCGGCATAATATTAAGGCTGATATTAATAGTTTGCTTATTACGATATACTTCACGAACGGCATGAATAAGACTTTCCAAAAGCTGACTCATATCAACAATCTGCGCAGTTTCACGGGCAAGTTCTGCATCAAGCCGTGAGGCATCAGAAATATCGGTAATTAAACGATCAAGACGGCGGACATCATGTTGGATAATTTCAAACAATTGTCTTTGTGCTGCTTCATTTTTAGCCAATGGTAGCGTTTCAACAGCGCTGCGCAGTGAAGTAAGAGGGTTTTTTAATTCATGGCTCACATCGGCAGCGAAGCGTTCAATAGCTTCAATACGTGTATAAAGGGCGTTAGTCATATCGCGTATAGAAGTTGAAAGATGGCCAATTTCATCTTCACGTTCTGAAAAGTCAGGAATTTCTACCCGCTTATTGTTGCCATGACGCACACGATTGGCAGAGGCAGATAATTTGCTCAATGGATTAGCAATTGTATAGGCTAAAAACAAAGAAAGTACAAAAAGTACACTACCAACAACTGCAAAAACTTTAAAAATAACAAGCCTTTCAGCTTTCACAATATTATCAATGTCTGAACTGAGGGTTGAAAGAAGAAGAGCACCAACTACTGCACGATAGCGCTGCACAGGAACAGCAACCGAAACAATCAGTTGTCCATGCTTGTTACGTCGTTGGGCAGTAGCAGAAGAACCATTTAATGCTTGATAAACTTCTGGATAGATATCACCATTATTTTTTGCTTGCTCTCTATCAAGAGCAAGGCCACCACCGTAGAGTGCATGTGAAAACCATGAATATAAGCGTTTCCAGGGACTTTGTTTTGTTTCAATAGCGGGAAGATCATAGCTAGAAACTATTCCACTGGAATAAAGAACACGTGAATCAAGAAGCAGAGTGGCATCTCGATCATAAATACGTGCTCTTGTTGTTTTTGGTGTGATAAGGCGGCGTAAAAGTGGAGCTATTTGCTCCGGATTAATAGGAAAATCCCAAGTGTCGGTTGATTGGGGTGTTGGTGTAACACTTTCTCCAGCTTGTAATTCCAAAAGTTTTTGGGGATCAATTAAAATAGAATTCGTATCTACTGTTGCAGAAGCAGCAATAGCCCCAGCAATGATTTTTCCTTGGGTGCGCAAACTTTCAATTTTTGCTTCAATCAAACCATCACGAAATTGTTTAGGATACAAAATACTTGTAACCAAAATGCCAAGAGCAGCGAGATTTAAAATGACAATGCGGCGTGTAAGACTAGAAAAAAACAATTGTCTAAATAAACGCTGTCCCCGAAAATGCAAATGAGTAAGTATAGGAAATCGTGTAGGGGAAACGTTATTGGGTGTTTTATTTGATACAGTGTTTGATTGAGTATTTGTTGTCATTGATTTGATTGTTGTTCAAATTATCGTGACACAATAATTTTAAACCTCATGGAAACGATAACCTACACCATAAAGCGTTTCAATCATTGCAAAATCATCATCCACTTGTTTAAATTTTTTACGCAAACGTTTAATATGACTATCAATGGTACGATCATCTACGTAAACTTGATCATTATAGGCGGCATCCATTAAAGCATCACGACTTTTAACAACTCCTGGTCGTTGCGCTAAAGTTTGCAGAATCAAAAACTCTGTGACTGTTAATATAACAGGTCTATTTTTCCATGTACAGGTGTGACGTTCTTGATCCATAACAAGATCTCCACGTTTAAGAGAAGAGGCAGGTGATGTCCCTGTTAGAAGCGCTTGATTGCGAGCGTTTGAACGGCGTAAAATAGCTTTTACTCGCTCAATAAGAAGACGTTGAGAGAAAGGTTTGGTAATAAAATCGTCAGCACCCATTTTAAGCCCAAAAAGTTCATCAATTTCATCATCTTTAGATGTAAGAAAAATAACTGGGATATCAGACTTCTGACGTAGTCGACGCAAAAGTTCCATTCCATCCATGCGTGGCATTTTAATATCAAAAATAGCTAAGTGAGGGGGATGTAACGTTAAGCCTTTAAGCGCAGATGCTCCATCTGTATAGCTTTCAACCCGATAGCCTTCTGTTTCAAGTGCAAAAGATAAGGATGTCAAAATATTGCGATCATCATCAACAAGTACAATCGTCTGGGTGATTGCTGGAGTATCCTTCATAGCTTCTTAGACCTTTCTATCGCTGTGGCAGAGAATCGCCCATAGCTCTTATATGAGAGTTCATATTTTTTTTGCAAAACAAATATGGTACAAATTGTAGCAAAGTAAAATACATTTCGTCTTAATGGTAAAGACTATTTTTTCTTTGCAGTTTTGTAATGCGTTTTTGCTTAGTTAGGATTCCCTCGCTTAGTGTAGGTTTTCATTGAGGCGTTTTTTACAAAATCTACCATTGTTTGTGCCAAAGAAGTGAAAGAGTTCATTTTTTTTAATGGTTGGAGTTTATAAAGTGCACCTAATCTGTTTTTATAGTATGGTGATATAGGGGAAACAGGTGCGCTATTAAAGATACGCTGTTATTGTACCAAAGAAAATTATAAGAGGATTTTAAATTTTTCTAAAATTAGTCAATTAATATAGGCAATTATAAACAAAAAGAAGACAACCTTAAAGCTGCACTTAATAATTTTCAGTTTGGTACAGAAAAAATCGATTTTAGATTGAAAATTACAAAATTGTTTTGAGCAGAGAAGTTCAAGATTAAAGAAACATTTGAAGGAATGGTTTTAATCGTTAATAATTCGTATGGTGTTTTTTCTATTAATGTTTACCAATCTGATCGTAAGATTACAAATCTGCTGCTGTACAAGGTTTAAAAAACTAAAAAAGTTTTGTAGAAAAAGGCTAAAATACATTTGTTTTTGAAACCAATGAACCAATGTTAAAGCCGCTTGATAAATTACTTTGAACAATACTTATATATTGCTGACATTGGCCAAATATGATAAATAAGAGCGGTGGGAAACGCTCTATTTTTATGATAGATTATAGACTATTAATGGTGTTTAAGAAAAATTGAAAAGCGTAAAAACCCTACTCTTATCGTGTCATATGGCTTTTGTAAGAGTTTAATGAGAGGTATGTCACTTAGAAGGTGATGTTACTCCTATAGCATCTACGAAAAAGTCAACATTAATTGCTCCAGCTTTCTCAAATGTTAACTTTGCATTGATTTTATTGCCTTGTTGAAATGGCTGTGAAAGCCCTATAAACATGATGTGATTACCACCAGGTTTCAACATGATTTCACCATTGCCGGGAATTTCAATGCCATTGGATAGTTTTTTCATTTGCATAATATTGTTAACTGTTGCCATGGAATGAATTTCTGTTTCTTGTACTCCGTCCATTGAAATAGCAATTAACCGATCGGGGGTATTGCCGTGATTAATAATATGGAGATAACCGCTGCCAACTTTTGCACTTTTAGGCGTTTCTCGTGTCCAAGGGTAAATGATTTCTAATTCGCCAAGTTTGTATTGGTTAACATTTGCAATTGCAGGTAGAGCTATAAAGGCAGAAATAAGAGTATACAAGATGCAGGTGATAATAGTTTTAAATGCATATTGTGTAGAAGTAGTGTGTGTGTCCATAAAACTCTCCATTTTGGGGTGGTAGGTGTCGCCATTGGTTTATTTTTAGTTTATTAAACTCATATTAATTGTAAGTACAATTCTTACGCATATTAATAAAAGGTAATATTGCACAAATTATGTTGGTATGAATGATTAAGCAAAAGGGTACATGCGCATATTAGTTAAAGAAATGAGAAAAGTTCAAGATGTTCAGAGAGAAAATATGTTAGGGAGTACATAAGAATTAAGAGTTTCACTTCATTTAAAGATTGAGTTTAATTTTATAAGTGATGCAGAAATACTTATGTCTAGCAATTAAGTCTGATTTATTGCAACCAATATAAAGTTTATTTAGTACGATTGGAAATATTTGGGTAAACTTATTGTGCACGAAGGATATTTTTACAAACTTTTCCTTGAATATTTTTAGTCACTATGAGAAATAAAGGTTAAGGAAAAGTGGAATAATTATTCTTATTCCTTCAAGTTTTATGGGCGTAATTTACAGCTTTGTGAGAGATATGCTATTGTACTTGTTTTAGTTGTAGAAATATATTTTAGCGAAGATATTAAAAGTACGAATGCTTATTTTAAAGAAAATTTTTATTTTAGAAATGTTTCTCTCGTTATTCTCTTGTAGGGGTAAAAAGCTGTTCTTATATACCAGCTAACAAGACTTGTTATGATTTTCAAATTATCGTTTATAGTATTGAAATCAAAAACAGGCTTTAAATGTGATAAGGAGCTGTCTTGGAAAGATGCTTGATAAAGGTTTAGGCAGCTTGCTGAATGGAGATTAAAATATGGCAAAAGTAATTGGTATTGATTTGGGGACGACCAACTCCTGTGTTGCTGTCATGGATGGCAAAAATGCGAAGGTCATTGAAAATTCAGAAGGAGCACGGACTACACCTTCTGTTGTTGCCTTTACCGATAGTGGTGAGCGGCTTGTTGGGCAACCTGCTAAACGGCAAGCGGTTACCAACCCTGAAGGAACGGTTTTTGCGGTTAAACGTCTAATTGGGCGCCGCTTTGATGATCCTATGGTTGAAAAAGATAAAGTGCTTGTGCCTTATAAAATTGTTAAAGGTGACAATGGTGATGCATGGGTTGAGGAAGCAGGAAAGAAATATTCTCCATCGCAGATTTCTGCAATGATTTTGCAAAAAATGAAAGAGACCGCAGAATCTTATTTAGGTGAAAAGGTTGAGCAGGCGGTTATTACTGTTCCTGCCTATTTTAATGATGCGCAACGTCAAGCGACTAAAGATGCTGGTAAAATTGCTGGGCTTGAAGTTTTGCGAATCATTAATGAACCCACAGCTGCTGCTTTAGCTTATGGTTTAGATAAGAAAGACGGTAAAACTATTGCAGTTTATGACCTTGGGGGTGGTACATTTGATATTTCTGTTCTTGAAATTGGAGATGGTGTTTTTGAAGTTAAGTCAACCAATGGAGATACATTCTTAGGTGGTGAAGACTTCGATATGCGTTTGGTTAGCTATTTTTCGGATGAATTCAAGAAGGAGCATGGAATTGATCTGAAAAATGATAAACTAGCTTTACAGCGCTTGAAGGAAGCAGCGGAGAAAGCAAAGATCGAGCTATCTTCTTCACAGCAGACTGAGGTTAATTTACCATTTATTACAGCTGATCAATCTGGTCCTAAACACTTAACGATGAAATTAACCAGAGCGAAATTTGAATCGTTAGTAGAAGATTTGATTCAGCGCACTATTGAGCCTTGTAAAGCTGCATTAAAAGATGCAGGTTTAAGCGCTGGTGAAATTGATGAAGTCGTTTTGGTGGGTGGTATGACCCGTATGCCTAAAATTCAGGAAGTCGTACAAAGCTTCTTCGGTAAAGATCCACATAAAGGCGTTAATCCCGATGAAGTTGTAGCTATGGGTGCTGCTATTCAAGGGGGTGTATTACAAGGTGATGTAAAAGATGTGTTGCTCTTAGATGTTACGCCTTTATCTTTGGGTATTGAGACATTAGGTGGGGTATTTACGCGTCTAATTGAACGCAATACCACTATTCCGACTAAAAAATCGCAAACTTTTTCAACAGCTGATGACAATCAAAATGCTGTCACTATTCGTGTTTTCCAAGGTGAACGCGAGATGGCTAATGATAACAAGTTATTAGCTCAGTTTGATCTTGTTGGTATTCCACCAGCACCACGTGGTGTCCCTCAGATTGAGGTCACTTTTGATATTGATGCAAATGGTATTGTGAATGTTTCAGCTAAGGATAAAGGTACTGGCAAGGAACATCAGATTCGTATTCAAGCATCAGGTGGTTTGAGTGATGCTGATATTGAAAATATGGTCAAGGATGCAGAAGCGCATGCTGCTGAAGATAAAAAGCGTCGTGAAAGTGTTGAAACGAGAAATCAGGCAGAAGCTCTTGTCCATTCAACTGAAAAATCTTTAGCTGAATATGGTGATAAGGTATCGCCTGAAGATAAAGGTCAAATTGAGACAGCAATGGCTGATTTAAAGACTGCACTTGAAGGTACTGATACTGAAGAAGTAACAGTGAAGATGCAAAAATTAGCAGAAGTTAGCATGAAGCTTGGACAAGCTATGTATGAGGCTTCAGAAACAGAAGCAAAGACTGATACTGAAACAGATACCAAAAATGATGATGTTGTGGACGCTGATTTTGAAGAAGTTAATGATCAAAAGAAATAGTTGAAGCAAATGTATTTATAAGTTAATAAACCCGGCCTGTGAAATATAAGGCTGGGTTTTGTTATTTAGGAGCAAGTTTATAACTTTGTTGCTTAAAGAATGTAGATTAAAACAAATATTATCTTGAGATGGATGACGGAAAATTTATCAGGAATACATGATGAAAGTTGATTATTACGAAATTCTCGGCGTAACGCGTGGATGTGATGATAAAAAGCTGAAATCTGCTTTTCGTAAGCTGGCAATGCAATATCATCCTGATCGTAATCCAGGGGATAAAGAAGCAGAACAAAAATTCAAAGAAATTGGTGAAGCCTATGAAGTTCTGAAAGATCCTCAAAAGCGGGCTGCTTATGATCGATTTGGTCATGCCGCTTTTGAAAATGGTGGTCGTGAAGGGGCTAGTCCGTTTGGTGGTGGATTTGCTGATATTTTTGAAGATTTCTTTGGTGAAATCATGGGCGGTGGACATCGTAAACGGAGTGATGTCCGTGAACGTGGTGCAGACCTAAGTTATAATATGGAGGTGACATTAGAAGAAGCATTTGCAGGTAAAACGGCGCAAATTAATATTCCCAGTTCCATTATGTGTGATGTTTGCGAGGGATCGGGTGCAAAAAAAGGCTCCAAGCCACAAACTTGTGGCACTTGTTATGGGGCTGGGCGTGTGCGTGCTGCGCAAGGCTTTTTTTCTATTGAACGAACATGTCCACTTTGTCATGGCCGTGGTGAAATTATCACAGACCCATGTTCAAAATGCCATGGTACAAGACGGGTGGAAGCGAACCGTTCGTTGCGTGTCAATATTCCAGCGGGTATTGAAGATGGTACTCGTGTTCGTCTTTCTGGCGAAGGTGATGCTGGAACTCGTGGAGGTCCTGCGGGTGATCTTTATATTTTTCTTTCCATTAAACCGCATGAATTTTTTCAACGAGATGGGGCAGATCTTCATTGTCGTGTGCCTATTTCAATGATTACGGCTGCGTTAGGGGGAGAGTTTGAGGTTTCTGATCTTAATGGTGTCAAAGCCCGAGTGAAGGTTCCAGAAGGTACACAAAATGGGCATCAATTCCGCCTTAAAGGTAAAGGAATGCCTATGTTACGCCAACAAACAAGGGGTGATCTTTATATACATATCACTATTGAAACACCGCAAAAATTGACGCAAAAACAACGTGAATTATTGCAAGAATTTGATAAGCTTTCCAACCATGAAAATTCACCGCAATCACACGGTTTTTTTTCACGTATGAAAGAGTTTTTTGAAAATATTGCTGGTCAAAATTCATAAAATAAACATAAGCAGGGAACGACAAAAAATACACACGAATGTTTTTGCAATAAATCTGTCTACATATTCTTAAATCAGGTAACCTAACAGGTTTTTCTTTAAGTATAATCTCTAAAATACCTATAGAGGATGGTTTTAGAAAATATAAGAATAGTCAATCCTCTGCCTGAGGTTAAGGACGATAAACATAGCTTCATTAAGATTTATGTATAAAATACTTTTCATTGGATGCAATCAGAGTATCATTAACTATAGATTTCATGCATCTGTTCTTCAGTTTTTTGTAGTTTCTACAGTATGAAGAGGTTGTGAATTGATTGCACAAATTTCAATATATTCAATGTTTTTTGTCATATGTTTTGTAAAATATAATAGAAAAACTCAAATCACATTTGATTTTTGTGTTTGAAAGAAATTTTTGTTTTACAGCTTTAGTTTTACAGCAATGATAGTTGAGTAATGAATTAGTGTTTAAATTTCAGTAGCTTGTAAAGCTATGGATTGTGAGAGAAAATAACGAATAAGTTTCAATATTGCACAATGATGATAATTAATTTTATTGGAAACTTATTAAGGTGCATCATAATTTGACAGTTAATTCTTCAAAAAGGATAGAGTGGATTGGGCCAATATGGTACAGATTATGATAAAAGTAAAACCCTTAAAAGATGGGCATAGAGACCAAAATACAATCGCCTTTATGAATGTTTAACTTTTATGCAGAAATTGCTAAGGTTTGGATTCCATTAAACAATGTTTAATTAGTGATGATAATACATTTATGTATTAGAGATTATTACACTTACCAAGTTGTTCCATTTACTAAAGGTATGGCAATTAATTGCATTATAGAAAAATATATTTTCTCCATAAAACCATTGATTTTTTACAACCTATTTTGTTAAAGCGTTATTGTGTAGTTTAATCAGTAATTATATAGCATTTCCCAAAGGGTTTTCTATATTATCTTAGCACTTTTGATAAAGTAAGATTATAAAGTGGTAATATTTTTTGTTCCTCTTTTTTAAACACTCCAGTGTCAATAATTGCTTAAGATGCATTTATCTAGTTTCGTTTGTTTTAAACGCAATTTTGGAAAAAATCAGATGATTTTTAAGGAGTTGAATAAAAAATGTATTTCAAATCTGTTTTCATTTTCCCTAAATTTTATAAAAGAGGGCAAAAAATGATGAGGAGACTCTTTTAATGGGTGATATTGCAAATACTGCCGCAGATATTTTCGAAAAACAGGCAGCGTTTTTGTCATCTGCTTTGCCTTACATGCAAAAATATGAAAATAAAACGGTTGTTGTAAAATATGGCGGACATGCTATGGGTGATCCTGCTTTGGGGCAGGCATTTGCACGTGATATTGCTCTTTTGAAACAATCAGGCATTAATCCTGTTGTAGTTCACGGGGGTGGCCCTCAGATCGCTGAAATTTTGAGGAAAATGGGTATCGAATCGCGATTTGAAAATGGTTTACGCGTAACTGATGAAAAAATCGTTGAAGTAGTTGAGATGGTGTTAGCAGGCTCCATCAATAAGGAAATTGTAGCTCTTATCAATGCTGAAGGAGAGTGGGCAATTGGTCTTTGTGGCAAAGATGGCAATATGGTTTTTGCTGAAAAAGCTTATAAGACTATAATTGATCCTGAGTCACACATTGAACGTGTTTTAGATTTAGGATTTGTTGGTGAACCTGTTGAAATTGACCGAACATTGCTGGATCTGTTAGCACGTTCTGAAATGATTCCGGTACTTGCTCCGGTTGCTCCAGGCCGCGATGGTAAAACCTATAATATTAATGCTGATATTTTTGCTGGAGCAATTGCTGGTTCTTTAAAAGCTAAACGCCTTTTATTTCTAACTGATGTTCCTGGTGTGTTGGATAAAAAGGGTAAAATTTTAAAAGAATTGACAATTTCTGAGGCTAAGCACCTTATCAAAGATGGAACAATTTCGGATGGTATGATTCCAAAAGTAGAAACTTGTATTGAGGCTATTCAAAATGGCGTGGAAGGTGTAGTTATTTTAAATGGTAAAACACCTCATTCTGTTTTGCTTGAATTATTTACCGAACATGGGGTTGGGACGCTTATCGTTTCATAAAATGTATCGGAATCAATTTAGGGATGGAACCTTTCATGGCTGAGATGCAACAATTGAGGCGTTTTTTATTCAGTAAGCAAGAATTGGCATTATTTGCTGCGACAATACTTTGGGGTATTACATTTTTAATTATTCATATTGCAGTACAATATAGTGGACCACTTTTTTTTGTAGGGTTTCGTTTCATTGTTGCAGCATTCATATCTGGAATGATTTTTTGGCGCTCTATGAAAAGCGTAACTTTTTATGAGATTTTTGCTGGTATGAGCATCGGTTTGGGAATGTTTTTTGGTTATACTTTGCAAACAGCAGGACTTCAGACTATTATCAGTAGTCAGTCAGCATTTATCACTGCACTTTATGTGCCGATGGTTCCAATATTACAATGGATTTTGTTTAAAAAGCCACCCCATTTTGCCAGTTGGATTGGTATTATTTTTGCTTTTGTCGGGCTTGTGTTGGTTTCGGGACAAGGATTTAAAAGTGTTGATTTTTCAAAAGGTGAAATTCTTACTTTGCTTGGAGCTTTAGCGATTGCTGGAGAAATTATTCTTATTGGGCTTTTTGCAAATAAGGTTGATAGTCGGCGTATAACGGTTATACAATTATTTTTTGGTGGTGTTTTTTCATTTCTCTGTATGCCTTTAATGGGAGAAAATATTCCTGAATTTTCATGGGTTTGGCTAAATGTAGGTTTAAGTTTGGCTTTGATGAGTACGGTGATCCAATTGACTATGAATTGGGCACAAAAATCTGTTTCACCTACCCGCGCAACACTCATTTATGCAGGTGAACCTGTTTGGGCTGGTATTGTTGGGCGTTTGGCTGGTGAGCGTTTGTCTGCTTCAGCTTTATTGGGTGGTTTATTTATTCTAATTGGGATTGTAATAGCTGAATTACAGCCTGCGCAATGGCGTAAAAAAGGCGTAGTGAATAAAAAAATCAATTAACTTTTTCTTCTTAACAATTTTTATGACGGTTTTGCTTGAGAGAGCTAGGTTATTGAAAATGCTTAGAGTCTATAGTTGAAAAAACCAAAATAGAGAATTTCATATTGAGTGATTCTCATTATGATTGAAGCAAATAAAAATTTAATCTTTGTTTAAGTTAATGGGGTTTTACGAACAATCTTTACCTCTATTCTTTTAAGGTTTTCAAGAGTATATAATTGGTCTTTGCGTTTTGTGCTATTCTTTGCTAAATCGCCTTGTATGACAATAGATCGCAATTATATCCGTAATTTTTCCATTGTGGCACACATCGATCATGGAAAGTCAACTTTGGCTGACCGCTTGATTCAAATGACAGGTGGTCTTGAAACACGAGAGATGAAAGATCAAGTGCTCGATTCTATGGATATTGAGCGCGAACGTGGGATTACTATTAAAGCGCAAACAGTGCGTTTGCACTATAAAGCAAAGAATGGTGATACATATATCTTAAATCTTATCGATACACCTGGGCATGTTGATTTTGCTTATGAAGTATCGCGTTCATTGGCGGCTTGTGAGGGTTCATTATTGGTAGTGGATGCAAGTCAGGGGGTGGAAGCACAAACATTAGCAAATGTTTATCAGGCCATTGATAATAATCATGAATTGGTTGTTGTGCTCAATAAGGTGGATCTTCCAGCTGCAGAGCCTGAACGAATTAAAGAGCAAATTGAAGATGTGATCGGTATCGATGCATCTGGAGCGTTGGAAATATCGGCAAAAACAGGTTTAGGTGTTGTGGATGTTTTAGAAGCAATTGTTATGCACCTACCTCCTCCCCACGTTGGTGATGTTACAAAACCACTAAAGGCAATGCTAGTTGATAGTTGGTATGATGTTTATCTTGGTGTTGTTGTTTTGGTGCGGGTAATTGATGGTGTGTTAAAAAAAGGTCAAACCATTCGTATGATGGGCACAGGAGCAAAATATCCCGTTGAACGAGTTGGAGTGTTTACTCCAAAAATGATACAGGTTGATGAATTAGGGCCAGGAGAGATCGGTTTTATAACTGCTTCTATTAAAGAAGTTGCTGATACGCGCGTTGGGGATACTATTACTGAGGAACGCCGCCCTTGTGAAGATATGTTGCCTGGTTTTAAACCTGCTCAGCCGGTTGTCTTTTGTGGCCTTTTTCCAATTGATGCAGCTCATTTTGAAGATTTACGTGCAGCTATGGGGAAATTGCGCTTAAATGACGCGAGCTTTTCTTTTGAAATGGAAACATCGGCTGCTTTGGGTTTTGGTTTTCGTTGTGGCTTTTTAGGGCTGCTTCATCTTGAAATTATTCAAGAACGATTAGAGCGCGAATTTAATTTAGATTTAATTGCAACAGCACCTTCTGTTGTTTATCGCATGCATATGACTAATGGTTCTGTTGAGGAATTGCACAATCCAGCTGATATGCCTGATAGTGTTAAAATTGTTTCCATTGAAGAGCCATGGATTCGCGCAACAATTATGACACCTGATAATTATCTTGGAGCGATTTTGGAACTTTGCCAAGAACGGCGTGGGGTACAAGTTGGTTTATCATATGTTGGGACGCGTGCCATAGTAACGTATGATTTACCTCTAAATGAGGTAGTTTTCGATTTTTATGATCGGTTAAAGTCAATTTCAAAGGGATATGCTTCTTTTGATTACCAGATGATTGATTATTCTGAAGGTGATTTGGTTAAAATGTCTATTTTAGTCAATGGAGAACCTATTGACGCATTGTCAATGCTTGTACACCGCACTATAGCAGAAAAGCGTGGGCGTTCTATGTGCGAAAAGCTTAAAGATCTTATTCCTCAACATATGTTTCAGATTCCAATTCAAGCAGCAATTGGTGGTAAAATTATTGCACGTGAAACAATTCGTGCTTTACGCAAAGATGTGACAGCTAAATGTTATGGTGGTGACATTACCCGTAAACGCAAATTGTTAGAAAAACAAAAAGAAGGCAAAAAACGCATGCGTCAGTTTGGGAAGGTAGAAATTCCACAGTCAGCCTTTATTCAAGCACTTAAAATGAATAAATAATTTAAAAAGGAAAGTGTTTGCCTTTTTTGATTATTTTGTTTGATATAATGCTTGTCGAGAAAGATCTTTAAACAATACTTTTAGTCGCGTAGGAGATCATTAATAGACGTTTTTTTTCGTGTTTTTTGATCGACTCGTTTGACAATGACAGCACAATAAAGATTGGGGCCTATTTCACCGTTGGGTAGTGGTTTTCCAGGAAGAGAGCCTGGAACAACAACTGAATAGGCTGGTACTTCACCTATAAAAATTTCACCTGTTGTACGGTCAATAATTTTTGTAGATTTTCCAATAAAAACTCCCATACCTAAAACAGCGCCTTCACGAATAATGCAACCTTCAACTATTTCAGAACGTGCACCGATAAAACAATGATCTTCAATAATTGTTGGACCTGCTTGTAGTGGTTCTAAAACACCTCCAATGCCGACACCACCAGAAAGATGAACATGCTTACCAATTTGAGCACAGGAACCAACAGTGGTCCATGTATCAATCATTGTTCCTTCGCCTATATAGGCACCAAGGTTAACAAAAGATGGCATTAAGATGACATTGGGTGCAATATAAGCAGAATGGCGTACAATCGCTCCAGGAACTGAGCGGAAATTGGCTTGTTTAAAATCAGCTTCTTGCCATCCAGAAAATTTTAAAGGTATTTTATCCCACCAACACGATCCATTTGTTTCACCAGAAATGATGCGCATAGGATTGAGTTTAAACGATAGAAGAATAGCTTTTTTTAACCATTGATGAATATGCCATTGACCATCTTCTTGGCGTTTTGCTACGCGGACTTCACCTTTGTCTAGAAGATTTAATGCGTGTTCAACGCTGTCACGAATTTCACCTTTTGTAGAGGTATTAATAGAATCGATATTGTTAAATGCTTTTTCAATAATCGTTTCAAGTTGTGTAAGATTGGTCATTGCCAAAGTTCCATTAAGCAAGTTGAAAGCATAAAGATTTATTATTTATGGCCTACGTGAAGAAATGTGTGTAGTCAATAAAAGGGTTTTAAAAGAGTGTAACAGGTATATAAAAGAAGGCTATAAAAGAATGGTAAAAAAAGAAGAAAAAAATAATACGCTATCTTCCTATGCAAAAGAGGTTAGGCAACAAGTGGATACAATATCTGATACACCACAGATGCGTTCACTTACTTACCGTATAGCTTATATGGATCAGGAATTTATGATGCGTCCTGAATTGCGTTCACAGCGTCTTGGTCTTGAGTTTTTAAAACCAGAAATGGTTTTTCAGGAATGTGGCATTCAATCAACTGTTGTTTTATTTGGTGGGGCACGTATTCCTGAGCCTGGGCAAGAAGCGTGGGCAGCAAAAAATCAACAACAAAAGAATAATTTGCAAAATATGTCTCATTATTATGATGAGGCAAGAGAGTTTGCGCGTTTGTGCTCGCGCTATTCTGCTACCACAAAATATCGCGAATTCATAATTGCAACGGGGGGAGGACCTGGGGTAATGGAAGCAGGAAATCGTGGAGCTGATGATGTTGGTGCACCGACGGTTGGTTTGAATGTTTCTTTGCCTCATGAACAATGGCCTAATACTTATGTAACACCGCATTTGTGTTTTAATTTTCATTATTTAACAATACGAAAAATGCATTTTTTAATACGGGCGAAAGCATTGGCTATTTTTCCTGGGGGATTTGGCACTTTGGATGAGCTGTTTGAGGCATTAACTTTAATGCAAACAGGTCGTATGAAAAAGATTCCTATTTTAATATTTGGGAAGGAATTTTGGAACAATGTTATCAATTTTGATTATTTGTCCACTCAAGGCATGATTTCTCCTTCTGATGTTGATCTTTTCACGTTCGTCAATACAGCAGAACAAGCTTTTGAAGTAATTCGTTCTTTTTATAAGTTGGGTTGATAGCTTAAGAAGACGTTTTTAAAATAGTTAATAGTCAATTTTCATCAAATAAAGACCTGAAGGAGGTGCGACCATGCCACAGCGTGCACGATCCTTGGCATTAAGCGCTGCTTCAAGATCTTGAGCTGTCCATTGTCCAGTACCAACTTTCACAAGACTTCCTACAAATGAACGGATTTGATGGTGAAGAAAAGAGCGAGCCTGTGCATATAGAAAAATTTCTTCTCCTTTTCTGTACACATCTAAGCGTTCAAGGGTGCGGATAGGGCTTTTAGCCTGGCAGTGGGCTGAGCGGAAAGTAGTAAAATCATGCTGTCCTACAAGCTTTTGAGCTGCTTCATGCATAGCATCTGCATTAAGATGTTTTGGCAGCCACCATACACGTTTGACATTTAGAGCTGGTGGTGAACGACGATTGAGAATTTTAAAGAGATAATAGCGTTTAGTTGCGCAAAATCGTGCATGAAAACTATCTGGGACATTTTGTACATTTAAAACAGCAATATTTTCACCTTGTTGCTGCAAATGAGCATTGAGTGCATTATGTACAGTATTAGCATGCCAGTTTTTCGTAAAATCAACATGCGCAACTTGTTCTATAGCATGGACACCAGCATCGGTTCTACCAGCTGTAACGATGGTCAATTTTTCGCCGCTAAAGTTAAAAATAGCTTGTTCAATGGCACCTTGTATAGTGCGCAGCCCCGCTTGACGTTGCCAACCAGCATAATTTGAACCATCATATTCAAGAGTAAGTTTAAAACGTACCATATCAAAAAACTGCAGAAATATTGGTTCCCCGCAAAAATGTTGGACTATCAAGAATTTTACCGCCAGATCGTTGGAGGTGAGTTATTTCTATTTGTCCTTTTCCGCAATGGATAATCAAATTTTTTGCTTCTATTCGACCAATTTCAAGTGAGACACCTTCTCTTACGCGACTTCCAAGAATTTTTACCCGTTCTTGTTTTCCACCAATATCCATAATGCACCAGCAACCAGGAAAGGGGGAGAGAGCGCAGATACATTTGTGGATGGATTGTGCAGATTGCGTCCAATCAATTCGGGTTTCTTCTTTTTTAATTTTGGCAGCATAGGTTACCCCTTCCAAGGGTTGTGGGGTAAGTTTGAGTTGGTTTCTTTCAAGAGTTGATAGAGCTTCTACTATGAGCTTTGCTCCTATATGTGAAAGCTTGTTTGAAAGTTCATGAGCTGTCATATTATCGGTGATAGTGATTGAACGGGATAAAGCAATAGGCCCTGTATCTAGCCCTTCATCCATTTTCATAATCATGATTCCAGTTTCTTGGTCACCAGCCATAATCGCGCGTTGAATAGGGGCTGCACCACGCCAGCGCGGTAATAATGAGGCATGAACATTTAAACAACCAAAGCGTGGTGTTTCGAGAATAGCTTTTGGCAAAAGTAATCCATAAGCTGCAACAACAGCAACATCAATAGATAATGCTGCAAATCGATCTTGTTCTTCAGGTGTTTTGAGACTTTGAGGGGTAAAAACGGGGATGGATTTTGCTTGTGCAGCATTTTGGACAGGAGAAGGAACCAATTTAAGACCACGCCGTCCCGCCGGACGGGGAGGTTGGCTGTAGACTGCTACAATATCATGACCAGCATCTAATAAGGCATGAAAAATGGGCACAGAAAAATCAGGTGTTCCCATAAAACCTAATCGTAATACCATTAAATAATTGCTTTCTGTGTGTTTTTTTCTTTTGCGCGTTTTTTTAATTTTCGAATTACCATATCGCGCTTGATTTTTGAAATGTGATCAATAAAAAGGCAGCCATTCAAATGGTCGATTTCATGTTGCAGACAAGTAGCCAAAAGATCATCTGCTTCAATTTCTGTTTGTTTTCCTTCACGATCGCTATAACGAACACGAAGACGTTTAGGACGTTCAACTTGTGCATAATATTCAGGAATAGAAAGACAACCCTCTTTGTAAATATTGCGTTCATCTGATAGCCATAAAATTTCCGGATTGATCACAACAAGCGGATTTTTAGGGGTATTGTTTTCAGCAATATCTATAACCAGCATACGTAATGGCACACCAACTTGAATAGCAGCAAGACCGATGCCTTGAGCGTGATACATGGTTTCCAACATATCGTCGGCTAGCTTTTGAATGGCTAGATCGATATGTTCGACAGGTTTTGAAACTTCACGTAGAATCGGGTCAGGTAGAGTAACTAAAGATTTCATTAGCATGGAAATAAATTAATCAATGGTTTATGACTGGTCAATATTGAATAAGAGATTCGCGCACTTTTTCGTAATAAAATCGCTATATTACTATTATGTTTGATTCGTTTTTTTCTTTGATACTCTTAAATGAGCGCTTTTATGGATTTATAGTTTTATTTTTAGCTGGTTTTGTGCTGATGATAATTATACGCAGTAACCGGAAAAAGACTATTGAAGCGACTACACACGCGCATGAAATGCAGATGCAGATGGCTGCATTTTTAAAAACCCAAGCAGAAATGCAAGGGCGCATGCAGACAATGGCAGAAATTTTTGGTCAAAGACAGGCTGAATTAAATCAGTCTATTCGCGAACAACTCAATGGGATGACAACTAATTTAGGTCAAACTCTCCAAGTGCAGACCAAATCTACTTATGAAAATTTGACTCGTTTGCAAGAACGTTTAGCGGTCATTGATGCAGCACAAAATAATATTCAATCGCTTACTGGGCAGATTATTCAACTGCAGGCTATTTTAAACAACAAGCAAACACGCGGCATCTTTGGCCAAGGACGGATGGAAGCTATTATTTCTGACGCTTTACCAGCTAATACTTATGTTTTTCAAGCGGTTCTTTCAAATGGAAAACAACCAGATTGCCTTATTCATATGCCAAATAAAGCACCAGCCCTTGTTGTGGATGCTAAATTTCCTCTAGAAGCTTGGAATGCTATGCGCAAAGCATCATCTTCTGAAGAACGAAAAAGAGCTGAACGCCAATTTCGCACTGATATGGATGTTCATATTCGTGATATTGCGCAAAAATATTTAATTCCCGGAGAAACACATGATACAGCTTTTCTCTTTGTGCCATCAGAATCAATTTTTGCAACAATCTATGAAGATTTTGAATCATTAGTACAAAAAGCCAATCGTGCGCATGTGATTATTGTCTCGCCATCTTTGTTGATGTTATCTGTTCAAGTTGTACAAACCATTATGAAAGATGCAAAGATACGTGAACAAGCGCATTTGGTTCAATCAGAGGTAGCAAAATTAATGGAAGACTTTGGACGGATGGATATGCGTGTTCGTGCTTTACAGAAACATTTTTACAAAACAGGCGAGGATATTGAGGCAATTTTAACATCGTCTTCTAAAATCATGAGACGTGCTAGCCGCATTGAGGCTTTTGAATTAAAAGAAAATGATTTTGTGTCAAAGCCAATAACAGCGCATATTCAGTCACAAACATTACATTTGAGTGATGAGTAGTAAAATAGAGTTACCCAAATAAATAGAGGATCATTTTATCTTTTATTAATTTGGTAAGAATTTGGGAGTATTTATATCACGTTTTATCTTTTTATAAGGGAACACAAGGTGATGCGGCGCCTTTTATTATTGGGGACATTTGTATTTTTTTTAGGCAGTTGCGCAACAAAGCCTCCCACATATACAAATAATGCTTGTGCTATTTTAGCTCAAAAGAATGGCTTTTTTGATAATTGGAAAAAAGCTTCTAGAAATGCCGAAATGCGTCATGGAATTCCTGCATCTATTATTCTTGCAACGATTAATACAGAATCGGGCTTTCGTCATAATGCACGTCCTAAACGTAAAAAACTTCTTGGTTTTATTCCGTGGAAGCGTCGTTCAACGGCTTACGGTTATGCTCAAGCGCTTGATAATACGTGGGCAGTCTATATCCGCTCTACAGGAAGATCTTCTGCACGACGAACTAATTTTGCTGATTCTGCTGATTTTGTTGCTTGGTATCATCGTCAAAGTGTTAGACGCAATGGTGTTAACCCCAATGATGCATATAATCTTTATTTAAATTATTATATGGGGCATGATGCTTAT
Source organism: Bartonella capreoli (assembly GCF_902813205.1). NCBI lineage: Bacteria > Pseudomonadati > Pseudomonadota > Alphaproteobacteria > Hyphomicrobiales > Bartonellaceae > Bartonella > Bartonella capreoli. The sequence goes on along the minus strand of NZ_CADDZX010000001.1, from coordinate 145,043 downwards.
GCTCGCAATAGAGGCCGTTCTACTCCAGCGATTACAGAAGCTGCACAACGTATGGATAAAATGGCAAGACGTTATAATCAGCAATTAAGAATGTGTGGATGGCGCTAGAAAGATTGTGCAAATAGCCGAATCAAAAAGTCATTCAATATCTTGTGAAAATTCACGTTTATTGTGAGTGATATACGAGAAAATGATTGATTATTTCTATTTCTTTAGGTCAGGTTTTATTCTGATTAGTTGAAACTTTTTAAGTTTTAAAGCTCATATTAGTCGGGGAAGTGCAGTTATATCTTCAACAATAATTATCACAAAATAGGCTCATTTTTAAAAAAGCTAATTTTCTGCGATAGCTTTTATGACAAGAATTAAGACTGTAAAATAGCTACAACACTTAAGTTCATAGATTAGATGATTTCATAATTTTTCTTAAAATAATTTAGTGCAATGTGACAATTTGTAACTCATGTTCATTGGCACCTGCAAGAGCGATAGAGCGCTCATCGGATAAAATAATTGGGTGGCCCGTTTCACCAAAGAGAGCCCATACTGTAATTCCTGGAGTCATTGGCGGAAGATCTGGAAAATTTTTAGCTAGATCGTCTGTACAAACTTTTTTTAAATAAGCAATTTGTCCTTCATTAGAAGATGCTGTGTCTTGTAATGACAAGATTTGTTTATGCTCACTCATTTCATTGGTCCTTTATGCATTGACTTTTGTTACTTTCGCTGCTGACTTAAATTAGATCTATTGCATTTAATAAATAAAGAATAATTGATAAAAGATTATTTTTCAACTTAGTACTCATGCTATACATATCTTTAGTGAGAAGAAAAGCGTATTGGAACTTATGCAAAGTTATACCATGATAGAAATATTAATGGTTTTAACTGTTTGCTCATTGTGAATAGCCAGTTGATTCTCTTCTAGAGGAAGCTTAAGCATATTAAATTTTGTGCGATAACAGCTAGAGTTTACACGTATAGCTCTCCTCATTATTTTTATGAAAAATACGCACTATTTATAATTAGCGTAAGCTTTATTAGTTATATTAATATATTGTGACGTTTTATTCCTTTTTCAAATTTAAAAAGAAAAGAATAAAATATGTGTCATTGTAATAGTTACTCTTTAAAGTGATTAATTGACAAATCTTTAAAAAGCATTTTTCATATTTCTTTTATGAGGGCCAAGTATGAGCAATAACTTCCAAAGAAAATGAGAAAGAAGGTTGATGGCTGAAAAGACAAGGCAATTGAGAAAAATGCAAAAAGTCGTCGGAACATTATATAGAAAAGGTGAAATTGTAGAAATTTTTCGCCGTTTTTCTATTCAACGCCCTACTCCCAAAAGCGATCTTGTGTATACGAATGCTTTTACTCTTTTGGTTGCGGTTATTCTTTCAGCTCAGGCTACAGATGTTGGTGTTAATAAGGTTACACAAGAGTTATTTCCCCTTGCAGATAGACCGGAAAAAATGGTTGCGTTGGGAGAAGATGGGATCGCATCTTATATCCGAACCATTGGTCTTTGGCGTGCAAAGGCCCGAAATATTTATGCACTTTGTTGCCTTTTAATTGATCAATACAATGGCCAAGTGCCTGATAGTCGCGAAGCACTTATGGCGCTACCTGGTGTAGGGCGCAAAACGGCTAATGTTGTTTTGAATGTTGCTTTTGGTCAACCTACTCTAGCTGTAGATACGCATATTTTGCGCCTTGGAAACCGCCTTGGTTTAGCACCAGGTAAAACACCAGAGGTGGTTGAGGAGAAGTTAGTGAAAATTATACCAGCTTGTTATATGCATTATGCTCATCATTGGCTTATTTTACATGGGCGTTACATTTGCAAGGCGCGTAAAGCACTTTGTACACAGTGCATCATTGCTGATCTTTGCAAAGCAGCAATCAAAACAAATGCCATTCCAGCACCCTTGGTTGAAGTTAAAGGGAATGGAGCTCCTGTTTTTTTTTAATACGGCCTTGCTATTTTATGTATACTGGCTTATGAAAACATGGTTGGAACCGCCCGGCAGGGCATGCCGTGGCTGTTCAAATGGCTTATTCAAGTTTTGATCAATTTGATCAAATTTAAACATATGGAGTAGCAAAATGCCCAAAATGAAGACCAAATCATCTGCTAAGAAACGGTTCAAGATTACTGCACTAGGTCGGGTGAAAGCAGCAGCAGCAGGCAAACGTCACGGTATGATTAAACGTTCAAATAAGTTCATTCGTGATGCACGTGGAACAATGATTCTAGCTGAATCAGATGCTAAAAAAATCACTCAGTATTATTTACCCAATGGCCTTTAAGCCTTGCACTTTTGATTCATAGGAGATTGTCATATGGCACGTGTAAAAAGAGGTGTTACAGCTCACGCTAAACACAAAAAAATTCTTAAAGAAGCTGAAGGTTTTCGTGGTCGGCGTAAAAATACCATTCGTGCAGCTAAAGCAGCGGTTGATCGTTCAAAGCAATATGCTTATCGTGATCGTAAAAACCGCAAGCGTACTTTCCGCTCTTTGTGGATTCAGCGGATCAATGCAGCTGTTCGTGTAGAAGGTTTAACTTATGGGCGTTTTATTGACGGACTGTCAAAGGCCGGTATTGAGATTGATCGTAAGGTTCTGTCTGATATAGCTATTTATGAGCCCACAGCATTTACTGCTTTAGTGGTTTCTGCAAAGAAGGCTTTAGAATATTTAAAAGACACAACGCCTAATGCTTTTGAAGGTGCTGTCAAGTAAGCCAGTTTGCGTTTTCTTAAAGCATTTATTTATTCAAGATTCCGCTCTGGTTATTACTGGTGCGGTTTTTTTAATGTAAAATAGGCAGAAATATGAATGATATTGAACGTCTAGAACAAGAAATTTGTTCAGCTTTAGAAGCAGCCAATGATGAACAGGCACTTGAAGCGGTACGTATTGCGGCATTGGGCAAAAAAGGTAGCATTTCTGAAAGATTAAAAGCATTAGGAAAGATGAATCCCGATGAGCGCCATAAAGTCGGACCGATACTTAATGGATTAAAAAATCGTATTTTAGAATTGTGGGCGCAAAAGCGCGATGTTCTCAAACGTCATGCAACAGCTCTACGTCTCTCTAAGGAAACAATTGATGTAACTTTGCCTGTTCGTTCTTCGCCTATAGAGCGTGGTCGTATCCATCCTATTTCGCAAGTGATTGATGAAATCATAGCTATTTATGCGAATATGGGTTTTTCTATTGCGCAGGGGCCAGATATTGAAACGGATTATTATAATTTTACTGCATTGAATTTTCCTGAAGATCATCCAGCGCGTGAAATGCACGATACCTTCTTTTTTGATGAGGATGAAGCGGGGAATCGAAAATTGTTGCGCACGCACACATCACCAGTACAAATTCGTGTAATGGAAAAGCAACAAACACCGATACGCATCATTATTCCTGGAAAAACTTACCGTATGGATTCTGATGCAACGCATTCACCGATGTTTCATCAGGTAGAAGGGTTGGTGGTTGATAAAACTTCCACTATTGCACATATGATGTGGCTTCATGAAACTTTTTGTAAGGCTTTTTTCGAAGTATCTTCGGTAAAGATGCGTTTTCGTCCATCTTTTTTTCCTTTTACTGAGCCATCTATGGAAGTAGACATTCAATGTAATCGTTCCGGTTCAGAAGTGAGGTTTGGAGAAGGTCGTGATTGGTTGGAGATTTTAGGGTGTGGTATGGTGCATCCTCATGTGTTAAAGAATGCTGGTTTTGATCCGGATGAATATCAAGGATTTGCGTGGGGTATGGGGATTGATCGTATGGCTATGTTAAAATATGGCATGCCTGATTTGCGGGCTTTTTTTGAAACTGATCTACGTTGGTTGAATCATTATGGTTTTCGTTGCTTTGATGTGCCTGCCCTTTTTACTGGCTTGAGCAATGTATAATTTTGTCGTGGTTTTCATGTGAGGTTTTAAGATGAAATTTACATTGTCTTGGTTGAAGGATCACTTAGAAACAGATGCATCTTTAGATGAAATTTGTAATAAATTGACAGCTATTGGTCTTGAGGTTGATCATGTTGAAGATTATGCTTCTTTAGCAGGTTTTGTGAATGCAAAGGTTTTAACAGCTGTAAAACATCCTGATGCGGATAAATTACAAATTTTGTCAGTAGATACAGGGTCCAGTACACCTGTGCAGGTTGTGTGTGGGGCATCAAATGCACGTGCTGGGCTTGTTAGTGTTCTTGCATTGCCAGGCACCTATGTGCCGGGGCTTGATGTGACATTATCTGTGGGGAAAATCCGCGGTGTTGATAGTTTTGGTATGATGTGTTCATCAGCAGAACTTAAATTATTAGATGAGCATGATGGGATTATTGAATTGCCAGAGGATGCTCCTCTTGGAGTGCCATATGCAGATTATGCAGGTTTGAATGATCCTGTAATTGATGTTGGGCTGACGCCTAATCGTTCTGATTGCACAGGTGTTTATGGGATTGCTCGTGATTTAGCTGCAGCTGGAATTGGGCGATTGAAAGAATTATCGATACCGCAGTTTGAGACCTCTTTTGAAACATCAGTTCAAGTCACTTTGGATTTTTTTCAAAGTACATCACTATGTTTAGGCTTTTCTTGGCGTGAAGTACGCAATGTGCAAAATAGTGCATCACCACAATGGATGCAACGACGTTTGAATGCAATCGGTTTGAGACCGATTAATGCGCTGGTTGATATAACAAACTATATAAGTTTTGATCTTGGTCGTCCACTTCATGTTTTTGATGCCGATAAAGTTAAAGGGGCTTTAAGAGTACGTTGTGGTTGTGAAGGTGAACAGCTGCAAGCTCTGAATGGTAAAACCTATAACTTAAGTACCAAGGATTGTGTCATTGCAGATGAAGAAGGGGTTGTTGCTATTGCTGGCATTATGGGTGGTGTCAGGACAAGTTGTGATGAAATGACACGTCGTGTCATTATTGAATCAGCTCTTTGGGATTCACGCAGCATTGCACAGACCGGTCGCACATTAGGCCTTATTAGTGATGCGCGTTATCGGTTTGAACGGGGTGTTGATCCTGCTTTTATGGAATCGGGGCTTGAGATTGCCACACAGTTGGTGCTGAATCTTTGTGGTGGTGAGGTATCAAAAGCGCAAGTTGTTGGCTACCAGAAGCCAGAAGTTAAACAGATCAGCTTTCCATTTTCTGAAATTAAACGTTTGACTAATTTAGAAATAGAACGCGGAAAAGCCATTGCTATTTTAAAACAGCTTGGATTTGGCATTAAAGGAGAAGGAGATGTGGTTACGGTCGAAGTGCCAACATGGCGCTTTGATGTTGTGGGTAAAGCTGATTTAGTAGAAGAAGTGATACGAATTTATGGGCTGGATAAAATTGAACCTATACCATTGAAAGATTTTACTGGGGGAAATAATAAAATTTTAACGTTCTCGCAAATTGTCTCACGTGTTGCTCGCCGGGCTTTAGCGTGTAGAGGCATGGTGGAAGCTGTATCTTGGTCATTTATTTCTGAAAATCAGGCACTGACTTTTGGAGGAGGTCAAGCGCAGCTTAAATTGGTAAATCCTATTGCAACTGATATGTCAGTGATGCGCCCTTCTCTTTTGCCTGGTTTGCTTATTGTTGCACAGAGAAATGTTGATCGTGGTTTTCCAGATTTTGCTTTGTTTGAAGTTTCAAGTATTTATAAGGGCGATGCACCTGATGAACAACAGTGTGTTGCTGGTGGTATTCGTCGTGGTACAGAAAAATTTGAAGGGTCTGGGCGTTTTTGGAGCGGAAATGTAAAAACAGTTGATGTTTTTGATGCCAAAGCAGATGCATTGGCTATTTTGGAGGCGTGTGGTGTAGATATTAGCAAAGTACAAATTGGAACTGAAACACCTGATTGGTATCATCCTGGTCGTTCAGGTGTCATTAAGCTTGGACCGAAGATTATTCTTGGTTTCTTTGGTGTTTTTCATCCTGATACATTAGAAAAATTAGATGTTAGTGGTCCTTTATGCGGTTTTGAAGTTTTTCTTGACCAAATTCCGGAACCAAAGAAAAAGGCAACAAAAATTCGTTCTCCTTTAAAGTTGTTACCTTTTCAAATGGTACGACGCGATTTTGCATTTGTGGTTGACAAAGCAATAGCATCTTCTTTAATTGTTAATGCTGCACGTGGGGCAGATAAAAAACTTATTCATTCAGTACAGATTTTTGATCTTTTTGAAGATCCAAGTCTTGGTGAGGATAAAAAGTCTGTGGCGATTGAAGTTGCTATTCAACCTATTGAACGAACCTTAACAGATGAAGATCTTGAAGAACTTGCTTTGAAAGTCGTGGAAAATGTTACTAAAGCCACAGGTGCATGTTTGCGTTGCTGAGTTTTATGTTTTTCACAGTTGGTTACTATTCTTTTGTATGAATTATTTTATACATAAGAGCCTTTTGGGTATTTTTTTGTTGAGTACTAGAGTGGCAAATATGGGCCTTAAATTAAAGGGCCAGGGAATTTTTCGAAATTGATTTTCAATATCAGTAGACTATTAATTGAAATTATAAACAGTTTTCGGTGTAAAAAAATTTTTTAAATAACTGAAAATAACAGAAAAAAACCGTTATTTTGGATAATTTCTCGTTGCAAAGGTAAAAATTAACTGCTAATTGATAATGCAAATCATTTGCAATAGGAAGTAGATCGATGAAAGTAAAAACGTTTTTTACTACATTTTTTTTAGGTTTAATCTTTTTAATTCCTAACTTAGCTTTGAGCGCTAACAAATTTAAAGCTGTTACAACGTTCACTATTATTGCTGATATGGCACGTAATGTAGCAGGTGATGTTGCTGATGTTGAATCCATTACTAAACCAGGTGCTGAAATTCACGAATATCAGCCCACACCGCGCGATCTTATGCGTGCGCAAGGCGCCAATCTTATATTGTGGAATGGGTTAGAATTAGAGCTTTGGTTTGAAAAATTTTTTCAAAATATTAAAGATGTTCCAAGTGTTGTTGTTTCACAAGGTGTTGTACCCATCGCAATTGGCGAGGGGCCTTTTAGCGGTAAACCGAATCCTCACGCGTGGATGTCACCGACTTTGGCTTTAATTTACATTGATAATATTCGTGATGCCTTTGTAAAGTATGATCCTGAGCATGCTAACATTTATAAAGAAAATGCTGAAATCTATAAGCAGAAGATTCGTTTAAGTCTTGATCCAATCAAAGCTGAATTGGAAGCATTGCCAGAAGATAAGCGTTGGCTTGTGACCAGTGAAGGTGCGTTTAGTTATTTGGCTCGTGATTTTGGTCTAAAAGAGCTTTATTTATGGCCAATAAATGCTGATCAACAGGGAACACCACAGCAAGTTAAGCATGTTATTGATATGGTTCGCAAGTACCATATTCAAGTCATTTTTTCTGAAAGCACCATTTCTGATGCACCTGCAAAACAAGTTGCAAGAGAAACAGGTGCTCGATATGGCGGTGTTCTTTATGTTGACTCACTCAGTGAAAAAAGCGGGGAGGTTCCGACCTATATTGATTTGTTACGTGTTACGAGCGCGCGTATTGCCCATGGGTTATCTTATGGGGTGAAAGGTCAATGATTGAATCTGGAATATCTGTTCAAGATGTAACGGTGGTTTATCGCAATGGGCATATGGCTTTGCGTGAAGTAAGTTTTGAAAATCCAATTGGTTCGATTGCAGCATTGGTCGGGGTTAATGGATCAGGAAAGTCAACGTTATTTAAAGCCATTATGGGGTTTGTGCAGCCTTCAAAGGGAAAAATTCGCATTTTAGGTTTGCCGGTTAAGAAGGCTTTAAAACAAAATCTTATTGCTTATGTACCTCAGAGTGAAGATGTTGATTGGGATTTTCCTGTTCTTGTTGAAGATGTTGTATTGATGGGGCGGTACGGCCATATGAATTTTTTTCGCTATGCGCGTGCGCAAGATCGCGAGGCTGTTCGTTCTGCTTTAGAGCGTGTTGATATGTTGGCGTTTGCTAAACGCCAAATTGGGGAACTTTCTGGTGGACAGAAAAAACGTGTCTTTCTAGCGCGTGCTTTAGCACAGGAGGCAAAAGCTATTTTGTTAGATGAACCATTTACGGGAGTTGATATTAAAACGGAAGATAAAATTATTGCTTTATTGCAAGATCTGCGTAAAGAAGGTGCGATAATATTAGTTTCTACCCACAATTTAAGTTCTGTTTTTGAATTTTGTGATCGTACAATTTTAATAAAAGGAACTGTTTTAGCTTCTGGATTGACACAAATGGTTTTCACGCAGAAAAATCTTGAACGAACTTTTGATGGTACGTTACACCGCCATAATATTGATTTCCAAGGTGGAAAAAAAAATAATATTTTTGCAGATGGTGAAGAGCCTTTATTTTTTGACTACGATCAAGAGCGGAAGCACGTTTCATGATGTCTTGGTTACTTGAGCCATTCAACTATCAATATATGGTCAATGCAATGTGGGTTTCGGGGTTGGTTGGGTGTGTTTGTGCGTTTCTTTCGGCTTTTCTAATGTTAAAGGGCTGGTCGTTAATTGGTGATGCACTTTCTCATTCGATTGTGCCTGGGGTTGCTGGGGCTTATCTTTTAGGATTGCCTTTTTCGCTTGGGGCTTTTTTCTCTGGTGGGGCTGCTGCTGCTGCGATGTTATTTCTTAACCATCGAACAAAACTGAAAGAAGATACGATTATTGGTTTAACTTTTTCTTCCTTTTTTGCTCTTGGATTGTTTCTCAAGTCATTAAAACCAATGGCTGTTAACATTGATACGATTGTTCTTGGAAATGTTTTGGCAATTAGTTCATCAGATATTATGCAGTTAGTTTGTATTAGTGTTTTCTCTTTGTTGATATTATGTGCGAAGTGGAAAGATTTATTAGTTTCTTTATTTGATGAAAGTCATGCACGTGCTCTTGGATTGAATGTAAAGCTATTGAAAATTCTCTTCTTTACGCTGCTTGCCGCTTGCACTGTTGCTGCCATGCAAACAGTAGGAGCTTTTTTGGTTATTTGTCTTGTGGTAACACCAGGGGCTACGGCTTATCTTTTAAGTGATCGCTTTGTGAACCTTTTGATAATTGCAGTAGTGATTGGAACATTTACGAGTGTATTGGGTGTTTATGTAAGTTATTTTTTAAATGCGCATACCGGTGGTGTTGTTGTGCTTTTCCAGGCGTTTCTGTTTATTATAACTTTTATTTTTTCTCCAAAATACGGTTTTCTCGCTGCCCGTTTGCGCGTGAGAATGGCAAAAAAAATGTGATAACAACATGATAGATCAATTACTGCTCCCTTTTCAGCTTTCTTTTATGGTTAAGGGTATGACTATTACCGTTATTCTTTCCATTCCAATGGCTATGCTTTCTTGTTTCCTTATTTTAAAAGGGTGGGCGCTTTTAGGAGATGCGATTTCTCACGCAGTTTTTCCTGGTGTAGTTATTGGTTATATGACAACACCGTGGGTGATAACACTTTTAGCCTCTTTGCCATTTTCTTGGTTTCATCATTTATATCCAGCCAATGTTACGATGATTTTAATTGTTTTTGGTGCTTTCATTGCTGGTATGATTTGTGCCATCATGACAGGTTTTTTAGGGAGCAATAGCCGTATAAAACAAGATACGGTCATGGGGGTTGTTTTTTCGTCTATGTTTGGTTTGGGGCTTGTTCTAGCAACGGCGATTTATAGTAATTTGGATTTAAATCACATCTTATTCGGTAATCTTTTGGGCATTAATTGGCTTGATATTACGCAGACAGCAATAATTTCTATTATCGTCACTTTAATTTTGGGAACAAAATGGCGTGATTTTATGCTGTATATTTTTGATTCGATTCAAGGGCGTGCAATAGGATTACAGATATCAGTGCTCCATTATGCTCTGTTAACAATGATTTCTCTCACGATTGTTGCGGCTTTGAAAGCAGTTGGGATTATTTTAGTTATTTCTTTGCTGATTGCACCAGGAGCAATTGCTTACCTTATTACTAAGCGGTTTTTCTCTATGCTTTTGATTGCTGTATTGGTTGCTGTTTTTTCTAGTTTTTTAGGAATTTATCTAAGCTTATTTGTTGGTTCTGATTCTGCTTCTACAATTGTGTTGATTTTGACACTAATTTTTACCGCTGTTTTTATATGGATTTTTGTTCAACAGGCTACAACTCGGGAAACGCAAGTATGATAGATCTTTGCATAGCAGCCATGCATTTTTGTATGTTGTTTTAAATTTTTCTTTTTATTAAATGGGGGGGTGCTAGGTTATTTTCCTCCTAATGTCTAGCCGATGGATGCAGTATTTTCTCCTCCCAACACTGCATTCGTAATTAAGAGGCTGCATTGATTTATCGTGCAGCCTTTTTATTTTTAAATGTCCTAAAAACTTATTTTCATTTCTTGAAAACTTTTAAATGATCATCATATTGCATAAACTGTCCTACATTTTAGGCAATGATCATTATTGAAATATGCTTGTTGATGGAGAGCGTTCAGCAAAATTATATGCTTATATATAGAAGACAAAATTTTACATTATGATATTTGAATGAGAGAAGAAACAGCAATAAATGATAGAAAAAGATTTTAAAATATCTCGCCCTTTACGGGTTTTCTATTCTATATTGGGTTGGGTGATGATTGTATTAGGTCTGATCGGTGTGGTTTTACCTATTATGCCAACCGTACCTTTTTTATTAGTTGCTTCATGGTGTTTTGCCCGTTCATCACCACGGTTTCATTATTGGTTGCATAATCATCGAATTTTTGGTCTTCCCATTAAGCAATGGGAAGAAAAGAGAATCATCTCACCTTTTGTTAAAATTTTTGCTGTGGTAAGTATCATCGGTGGTTTTTTATCATTTTTAATAATTGTACACCCTGCTTTATGGTTTGCTTTATCAGCTGCAATTCTTTTGTTGATGATCGCTATTTATATTGTGACACGCCCATCCTCATCTACGTCATCATCATTATCAAAATAAAAAATTTTATTAATTGAATCTGTCTTACATTTTTCTTGTTTTATTGAGACTGTTTGCAGAAAATTTTCTGATTAAAGACCTTTAAGATAAAGTTTTCATCTGTTGATATCAATATACACATCAGCTGTCATTTTCTAAAGTAGTACAGGCATGTTCGCTAGATGGAGTACGCCTCGTGAAAAATTTATCATCAATAGAATTGTGCGTGAATGCTTTTAGGTGCTGATCAAATCATTTTAACAAGCAATAAGAGGTCATTCATGTAATGATATTATTTTGGCTTGTTAAGAGAAATAGAAATAATATCGCTATTTGGGTTGGACAATGATTTATTTCATAGTTTGTTTCTTTTTTATCTAATCAGTTAATGATTAAATTTTGATGGGTTTGATAGTGGATAGTTCAAGATTGAAAAAATTCAAATAACGTTGTATTTCTTGTGGATCTCCAATTGCTTTTTCAGGATTATCTGAAAGTTTTACAGTTGGTCGGCCATTAGCATGAGTGGCTTTGCAAACAAGGGAAGCAGCTTCAAGATTTATGATGTTTTGGGGTGCACAATTTTCAAAATCATTAGTGAGGTTGGTTCCCCACCCAAAACTCATGCGTACTTTACCATGAAAGTGATGATAGGTTTTTTCAATTGTATCTACATCTAGTGCATCGGAAAAAATCAATAATTTTTCTCGTGGATTTTTTCCTTTTTCTTGCCACCATTTTATAATGCGTTCACCTCCTTCAATAGGTAGAGCACTGTCAATTCTAAACCCTGTCCAGTCTGCTACCCAATCTGGTGCATTGCGTAAAAATGCTTCTGTTCCAAAAGTATCAGGCAAAACAATCAAAAGATTTCCGCCATAATAACGGTTCCAATTTTGCAGAACTTGGTAAGATGCTTGGCGCAAATCGTTGTCATTATTAGCAAGGGCTGCGATAACCATAGGTAATTCATGCGCATTTGTTCCAAGAGCTTCTAAGTCTGTATCCATTGCTAGAAGGATATTGGAAGATCCCGCCAAAGAATTGCCAATTCCTTCTTTTAATGCTTCGACACACCAACGTTGCCATAAAAAAGAATGGCGACGTCTAGTGCCAAAGTCAGCGATGTTAAGATCAGGCAATTGTTTCAGGCGTTCAATTTTGCTCCACATTTTTGCTTTAGCACGAGCATAAAGGACATCGAGTGCAAAACGACCAAGGTTTTTCATTGCAGCGCGTGAACGTAATTCACTGATAATAGAAAGGGCAGGAATTTCCCACATAGAGCTGTAAGCCCATGGACCATGGAAACGTAGAATATATTGACCGTCTTTGTGGGTTAATTCGTATTCGGGTAGTTGAAATTTTTCAAGCCAATTAAGAAAATCCGGTTTAAAAATTTGTTTGCGTCCATAAAATGTATTACCAGCAAGCCAGATTATTTCTTTTTTGGTAAAGCGTAAACTGAGGGCATGATCAAGCTGAGCACGTAGCTCACCTTCATCAATATCATTGGTAAGACAAATTGTTTTACTGCGGTTTATAAGTGAGAAGGTGACATGAACATTTGGGTAAAGTCCCCAAATCATTTGTACCATAAGAAGCTTATAAAAATCCGTATCGAGAAGCGAGCGAATAATGGGGTCAAGTTTCCATGTGTGGTTATAAACGCGTCTAGCGATATCTGTATGATTCATGCCCCTGTTCTTTCAACTGAGTGAAATCTAAAATTGTTGTGTATCAATATAATCATCATAAAAAATATAAAAACTATAACAACTTTATAACTGTGAACAGTATAAAAAACTTTTCATTTTTTTGGAGTTGGGGATTTAAGAGTACGTATGATCTCATGAACACCTGTTTTTTGTAATTCTATACCTGCATCAGTGTTGGTATATTCCGCGCTGTTAACACGGAGAGTATCTTTTGCAGCCCATTTAACTTTAATAATATAAACGGCTTCATAGAATTTCATTTTTACTTCGTATTCAGGCCAACAGGAGGGTAAATGTGGGCGTAAAAATAACTGATTGGCTTGGATGTGAATCCCAAGAATAGTTTCTGTCGCTGCACGATAAAACCAGCCTGCTGAACCTGTATACCATGTCCAACCACCTTGTCCTCGGTGTGGTTCAACAGCATAGATATCTGCGGCCATGACATAAGGTTCAACACAGTAAATTTCAGGATTTTGACCATGAGTGATAGGGTTTATCATGGAAAATAAGTTGTACGCTTTGTCTATTTCACCTATTTCTGCAAGCGCTATAATACTCCAAATAGCACCATGGGTATATTGTCCACCATTTTCTCGAATACCTGGTGGATATCCTTTAATATAGCCGGGTTCGAGAGTGCTTTTATTAAAAGGCGGCCAGAAAAGACGAATAAGCCCACCTTGTTCATCGCATAAATGATCAAGCATTGACATCATTGCTTGTTTTTGGCGATTGGGAGATGCCATTTTAGAAATTACAGCCCAAGATTGAGCGATGGCGTCAATTTGACATTCAGTATTTATTTGAGAACCAAAAGGGGTTGCATCGTCAAAATAACCACGTCGATACCAAGCGCCATCCCAACCATTTTTTTCCAGAGCTTTTGTTAAACGTTTAAGGTGTGTGCTCCAAGCTTTTACATGGTTATCGTCACCGCGGTTTTTAGCAATGGGAATGAATGCTTGTAATGTGGTGCCAAGAAACCAGCCCAACCAAATGCTTTCACCTTTTCCTTCTAAGCCTACCAAATTCATACCATCATTCCAATCACCACCTAAAATAAGTGGGAGACCGTGTGGACCACAACGTTTGATAGTAAGATCTAAAGCTAGGGCACAATGTTCATAAAGTGTTGCAATTTTTGGCGATTGTATGGGGTGAAAATAAGCATCATGTTGTCCTGTTTTGAGAGGAGCTCCTTCAATAAAAGGAATAGGAGTATCAAGAAATGTGTGCTCACCAGTAGTATTGACATAAAGGGCTGTTCCATAAGCAAGCCAGACTATGTCATCAGAAATGAGTGTGCGAACACCAGCGTTAGTATCAGGAAACCACCAATGTTGTACATCACCTTCAGTAAATTGACGGGCTGCAGCGCTTAATAATTGTTCACGCGCTAATTGTGGTTTAAGCAGTAACAAAGATAAACTATCTTGTAACTGGTCGCGAAAGCCAAATGCGCCACTGGCTTGGTAAAAAGCTGCACGTGCTATCATGCGGCATGCATAGATTTGGTAAGGAAGCCAATGATTGACCATAATGTCAAAAGAAGGATCAGGCGTTTTAACTTGCAAAGGAGAAACAAAATCATTCCATTGCTGTTTTTGTTGTGCAAGAATAACTTGAAAATCATCTATGCGTACTTGATCCAGCAATTTTTCAGCTTCTTGTCTATTTCCAGCACTACCAAGATAAAAGATGATTTCTTTTGTTTGACCCGGTAATAGATAAATATCATAGGCTGATGCTGAACAAGGATCACGGCCTGCTTCTACTGTATTTGAAAGTTCTTCAGCTTTGTAAATGGCATGAGGGTGTTTAACTGTTCCTGTTGAACCAATAAACTCAGTGCGATCAGTCGTAACACTGGTTGGTATTTCGGATGCTGATAAAAAAGTGACCTGTTGAGATCTTTCGATGTGATAGGGGTTTTGAATAAAATGTGCGCCACGTTTGGAATCATAAGAGGGAATGATAAAGGGAGCATATTTTGTACGTGCATTACCCAAAACCCACTCAACGTAATTATAAAGACGTAAACTGCGTGGTTTTTTGCTTTCATTTTTAATAATAAGGCGCGAAAAACGAACAGGTCTTTCTCGATCGAGCGTATGGGTAAGTTCTAATGCAATATCGGAATGTGTGGATTTAAAGGTTGAAAATCCAAAACCATGACAAGCTTCGTAAACAACACTGTCATCACATTCGACAGCAGAGACTGGAGAAAAACGTTTTAAAGAAAGACGATCAACAAGATATAGTGCTTCTCCTGGGCGATTGGAAACAGGATCGTTGGTCCAAGGGGTTAAGTGATAATCACGACTATTGTGAGCCCAGGTGAAGATTGCACCTTCAGCTGATACGTGAAAGCCAAAATTATGATTAGCAATGACATTAATCCATGGCTGTGGTGTAGTGGTATGCCCATTAAGATGCACCACATAATGATTATGTTGATTAAACCCCCCATAACCATTCCAATAACGCAGGTCTTTTCCATTGATAAGAGGAGATGATTGTTTTTGCTGAGCTATAAGACCAATAGAAGTAGATGAATTTTGTTCATCTTGCGTTTCTGCTTGTCGTTTTTTGTCATGTTTGCTGTGATTTAGTTTGTGATTAACATCTTTCCTACGATTGCGAGTTATCAGATCGGGATCAATATTTTCTGTACATTTAAGCTGTTCAGATAAGGAACCATTTTGGGCATGAAGTATGATGCGGGCTGATGCAAGGAGTGTCTTGAAACTTTGCTCATTTATTTGATCACGTTGAAGGGTAAAAATATGTTTATTTCCATTCATTTCATTGGCATGACGACGATAAGATTCACATGTCCATTCAATAGCGCGTTGAGTGTCTTGTATGTAAGAAAATGCCTGTTCATTCAAAACAACCATATCAACAATTAACCCTCGCATACGCCAATATTCGTGTGCTTTAAGCAGGTCGCGTAGTACAGTTATATTCGTTTCACTATCAATTCTGAGAAGACAAATAGGATAATCTCCTGAGATGGACATTGGCCAAAGATCAGATTGTTTTCCAAGAGTATTAGCAAGCATTTTAGAGGGAAGACGCCATGTTCTGTCGGGGTATATAAGTGGTGTTGCATATTTTTGATAAACAATAGCTTCTCTGGGGCGGATATTGTTTTGAAATAGTGAAACTTGCGAGCGTGTCCATGTTATAGAAAATTCTCGCTGAAACATATTAGGTTGGCGATAACGTTCAATATGATTTTGCAGCGTTTCTTTTGAATGAGCAGCAAATGTCCAGAAAATAAGTTCTTTTTTTTCATGTGCTGGAATTTTTAAGTAGCAGCGAATTGAGATAATCGGGTCAAGAACACAGCCTTGACGGTTACTAAAGTGGGCATTTTGATCAAATGCAGCTGGACGATGAATAGATCGACCACGACCAATAAAAATACAACGGTCAGTTTCAGCTTCTGATTTTGGAATAGTTCCAGATGGGTCAGTGACAAAATGGGCAATATGAATATCCGGATCACTAGGGGCGCGTTTGCGCCTTTTAGCAAAAATCGTTCCACCTGAATCAGCAATTTCTGTTTCTACAAACATGTGTGAAAAAACAGGGTGAGCACAAACACTATCCATAGTTGCTAGTGCTAGTTCACTATAAGATGTCACTTCAATAATGCGATCTTTGTTGGTTGTATTTATAAGCTGAAGGCGTCTGCCTTCACCATCACCTTCCGATGCCACAAGACATTCAAGCGTTGATTTTATACCATCAACTATTTTTGTATATTCAGCTTTTTCATCTGTAAAAATGGTGACTGATTCTTCTTCGACAATGCGTGTTGGCTCACCGGTGGCAGACCACCAGCGTCCATTTTGTGTATCACGTAGGAAAAACAAGGTACCTTGTTGATCTTCTGATGCATCAGGGATAAAGCGTGTGATAGTATAATCATGCCAACGGCTATAGCCGGAACCATTGGCTGTTAGCATTGTGGAATAACAACCATTGGATAAGAGCAAAGTCTCACGGGGTTTGAGAAGCGGGTTTGTAATAGTGCGCAAAGGAGCGTCATCAAATTCTCCAGAGTCATTGCGCATTGGGTTAGCAACTTTGGCGTGAATGATAGGAATTTGAAGGGGGGCTCTTTCTTGTAATAATAATTGTGTAGCTTCAATAACGGGATCACGATGAAAACGGTTACGCATCCGTCCTTCAAAAATGACATTATTAATTGCAAGAATTGACATGCCGTGATGGTGCGCATAATAATTACGCACGATAGCATATTGTTCTCCCTTTGGCACACGCGAAGGAGTAAAATCAATAGAATCATAATATCCATAGGCTCCTAAAGCGCCAAGATCACGTAAATGTTTTAAATTTATAAGAGCTTGAGTTGGCATATATTGCGCAGCTAAAATGCTGGCGTAAGGAGCAATAACAGCATTACGTGATAAACCGCGTTGAAGTCCAAGGCTTGGAGCTCCAAAATTGGAATATTGGTAATTCATTAAATGATCGCGGGCATTAAACGCAGCTTCTGAAATACCCCATGGCAGTTCCCGTTTACGGGCGTATTGTATTTGATGGCGAATAATCAATCGATTAGTTTGATCTAGTATGGATCCTAAGGGTTCACGCATAACCAGAGAAGGCATAAGATATTCAAACATAGATCCCGACCATGATAATAAAGCACCTTTCCAACCAATTGGGATGAGTAAACGGCCAAGATGAAACCAATGTTTGAATTTTATATCGCCTTTGGCAATAGCAAAAAGACTTGAGAGACGTGCTTCTGAAGCTAGAAGATCATAACAGCTTTCATCAAGTTTATTTTCCTGAACACGATAGCCGATAGACAAAAGTTGCCGTTCAGGTTGTTCTAAAAAATCAAATTTCATATCAAAAGCTATTTGTCGTGCTTTTGTCGCTAAAGTGTTTAATTGTTTGCGCAGTTTTTCGATGTCATAGTCATAGGTAATATCATGATGATGTGCTTCACAGGTTTCCACAAGACATTTAGCCCAAGACAGAGTGTGAGCAGATTCTACAGTTTGAATTTTTTTATCAAGTTCCTCTGTTAAGAGTGCAATATCACGAGCTAAGAGTGGAAAATTAATAGTGCATGAAGTTACAGTTTCTGTCTTTTCTTTGAAAGTACTAACGACATGACGAAAGTAAACAATGCGTTCTTCGATCTGTTGGTATAGAGAGCATGAAAAATGCTGATTATCAGGAATCTCTTTTAAAGTTTCTTCAAGAATATCACTAACATCAAGTAAACCTGCTGGATCACTTTGTAAAAACATGTCAGGTGTTTGAGCCCATTCATTTAAAGCTGAAGAGAGTGTCACTAAATGACCGGCAAGATTACCTGAATCAACTGTTGAAACATAAGTTGGCAATAAAGGTTTAAGAGTGTCTGTTTCATACCAATTATAAAGATGACCACGGAATTTTTCCATTTTTTCAAGAGTACTTAATGTACGCTTGATGCGTGTAATAGCATCTTTAAAGCCAATCCAACCAAAATCACGTGCGGCAATAGTGGAAAGAAGATAAACTCCAATATTGGTGGGGGATGTACGCTGAGCGACAAGGGGTTCGGGATCTTCTTGGAAATTATCAGGTGGCAAATAATTGTTTTGCGCATTGACGAAAGTTGCATAATAAAGCCACGTACGTCGTGCAATACACCGAAGTGCTTTTTCATCTTCTGAAGATATATCAAGCATATCTTGGAATGTTGCTGGTTGGCTTACAATCCACGCAATGAGTGGTGAGAAAAACCAAACCAGTCCAAAGGGCAAAGCAATGAAGATTGTCGGGCTATAAAAGGATATAGGTAGCGCTATGGCAATGGCACCAATCAGTGATGCTGGCCACATTGTGAGAATATAGAAGCTTAAACTATTGGGGATTAATCTTGTTGCAGCCGAGGTTTTCCATTCAAGGAGATGTTGTTTTGAAATCAACATGCGATAGAAAGTGCGGATGATTGCATCGGTTGCAAAATAAGCTGAATGAGCAATAAAGGTGGTTTTAAGAAGTATTTCTGCTGCCGTTGAAATAATACTGTTCAAAATTAATTTCAGCTGTCCACGCAAAGAATAATCAAGACTAAATGGCATGAATGTCTGAAGCATACCTAGAATTGGAGAGATAAATAGACTGAGCAGTAAAAATATTTGCCAGATGGCTGCTATCTTTAATGGTAAAATAGACCATCCCATGATTGCTGCAATTAGCCATGTAAGTGGTGTGAGAGAACGGCGTAAATTGTCTTGAATTTTCCAACGATTCATAAGATTAATTTGACAGCGCTTAAAGAGATAAGGCAATAATTGCCAATCACCACGAATCCAACGGTGATGACGAGCAACATCAATGTTATAGGCTGTTGGATAATCCTCAATTACCTCTACATTACTCACGAGTGCTGCGCGTGCATAGCTTCCTTCCAAAAGATCATGACTAAGAACAGTGTTTTCTTTGATTTTTCCACTAAGCGCTTGTTCAAATGCATCAATATTATAAAGACCTTTGCCGGTAAAAGTTCCTTCTCCCCAAAGGTCTTGATAAGTATCAGAGACAGCAAAGACATAAGGATCAATTCCACGATTGGTAGAAAAAATTTGTTGAAAAATTGATGTTTCTTTTCCTGTTGTAAGAGAAGGCGTAATACGCGGTTGTAAAATGCTATAACCTTTTACAATTGTTCCATTTTGAGGGTCAAAAACGGGATGATTGAGTGGGTGGTTGAGCTTGCCAACAAGTTTAGTAACCCCTTCAGGTGTTAAACGTGTATCTGAATCCAGGGTCATAACGAAACGACAATCTACAGGAAGGCGTGGATCTGGAGTGTAAAAGCTCGTATTTTGATTTCCTCGTAGTAAAAGGTTGAGCTCATGAAGCTTACCACGTTTACGTTCCCACCCCATCCAGCATTTTTCGCTAGCATTGTAAAGGCGTCGGCGATGAAGAAGGAAAAACAAAGGAATGTCATCACGATGATAACGGTGGTTAAGTTTAGCTATGCTCTCTTGTGCATAATGCAGCAAATCAAGGTCATCTTGTGTTTCTTCTAATGAAGAATCTGCCCAGTCCGTGATTAACGCAAAATGAATAGCACCTTGCGGGTTAGAAAGATAATGTACTTCAAGATTACGCACTTGTTCATCAATATAATCATATGAAGTAATTAAAGTGGGCACGACAACTATTGTACGTGCGTGTTTAGGAATCCCCTCTTTATATTCATAACCAATGAGCTGATTTGGTGGGATAAACCATGAAACAACAGTATTAAAAAAGGAAAAAGAAGCTTCCATGGCAGGAAAGAGTGCCAGAGCGGTAAAAATAAGACTCACCCATGGCGCTAGGTTGGATATCTGTAATAGAGTATAAGTTGCAAACAAAAGGATGAGCGTTAAAATAGAAACAGGAATTGCAATTGTTCCTACTTTTAAGCGACGGTAAGCGCGCATCCATCTTATGAAAAGGGATGGAGTGTATCCACAAGCTTTTTCAAAGGCATAACGCCCGTTGTCAACAAGGTACCAGCCAATAGAAGAGTTATTTTGATGAGCGTCATCTTCAAGGAAGGTTTGCGTCATCTCTACGGCTTTTTGCGTAACTTCCAATTCACTGAGTGGAGAACGGTGTGCGATTTTTTCAATCACTTGCCGATAGGTATTACGTGAATGAGAATCGAGTTCAGAAAAATCACTGTTTTGACGCAAGATAGAGTCCACATAGCTAACGGTTTCAAACCACGCTGTCCAATCAATATCATCAATAGTTTTAAGAGCACGAATAATATTGCCCATGGTCACACCGTCTTTTGCTTGACGGGTATGTTCATCAGCTGTTGCAATTTCTGGATTACTGCCGTGATGATGTAATTGCTTTTCAAGCCAAGTCAGTGCCACTGTAACATCAACAGATGCACTCCGCAGACGATAAAATAAATGAGTTGAAAAGGTTAAATTAGCAGTAAATTTTTCATAAAGAGTGAAAAGATTATGTAATTCAGTCTCATTTTTTGCAAGGGTAATTTTGTTAGCCACTTGATTGGCAAGGTAACGCATATGCTGTGCTTGCTCAATACGCAATGAAAGACGACGAACATTTTCAATTAAAATCATACGAATAACAGAAGGCAAAGCCCATAATTCGCCAATTTTAAGGTTACATACTTTCTGAAAGCCATTAACCATGGCTGTAAGGGTTTCTTGTGAGAAACTGCTATCTGTATGGGCGATATAAAGCCAGGTTAAAGCAAAAATACGTGGGATTCCTGCTTTTTGTTCATCAAGGGAGAGTTTGTTAGTGAGCGTTTTTGGAAAATTGCAGCGTAACTGTTGTATGGTTTTGTCAATGGTGTAATGATTATCAATAAGCCATTGAGCAGATGGTGCTATAGTTTCATTGTTACGTGCAGCAACATCGCTAATGCGGAAAGCATGGAGAATAAGTTTAGCATTTTCAGTTAATCGTTTGCGAAAATCACTCTCTCCCTTGTATTCGGCAAGAAAATTGTTTTTGCCCAAAGCTATATCATGGCCTAATTTATAAAGCTCTTCTTGCGATTTATCAGTTGAACGAATAGGGGAATCGGTTTTAGAAAAATAACAAATTTCTGTTTTTTGAGAAGAAAACCACTTCATGAAAAATAGTGTGGGTGCCATAATATTCTATTGCCACTCAATTATGCAAATTTCTCTTTATTTAATGAATTGTTAACATTTTATCCTAGTCATGAATGGTTAGTGAAAAAAATAAGTTTTTTATTGGAAAATATTTATTTTTTTGTCAGCCCGCTGAAAAGTCAAGAAAATGTTTCCAGCAAAAGATAAAAAAGACCGCTCAAAAATATAAGCGGTCTTAAGTATTAGTTATTGAGATTATCAATCTTGTTCTTGTTTTTTTAAGGCCACACCAAGAATGTCACCAAGAGAAGCACCAGAATCTGTTGATCCATATTGCGCTACTGCTTCTTTTTCTTCTGCAATTTCCAAGGCTTTGATGGATACTGACAGTTTCCGCGTTTTTTTATCGAATGTGGTGATGCAAGCATCAACTTTTTGTCCAATAGCAAAACGTTCAGGGTTTTGTTCATCACGATCACGGGCCAAATCAGAACGGCGAATAGTCGTTTCAAGGTTGTGATCAATTAATTTCACATCAATGCCATTTTCATTGATTCCAGAAACTTCACAGGTCACGATAGTACCTTTACGCAATTCACCAGAAGCTACTGCTTCTCCAACTTTATCACAGGAAAGTTGCTTAATTCCCAAAGAGATGCGTTCTTTTTCAACGTCAACATCAAGAACAACAGCTTTAACGATATCACCTTTGTTATAAGTCTCGATGACTTGTTCACCAGGACGGTTCCAATCAAGATCAGATAAGTGTACCATCCCATCAACATCACCTTCAAGGCCGATAAAAAGACCAAATTCTGTCTTATTTTTAACCTCACCCTCAATTTGTGAATTTACAGGAAATTTATTAGCAAAAGCTACCCATGGATTTTCACATGTTTGTTTTAAACCAAGGGAAATACGCCGTTTAGAAGCGTCGATTTCAAGAACAACAACTTCTACTTCTTGTGATGTAGAAAGGAGTTTTCCAGGATGAATATTTTTCTTCGTCCAGCTCATTTCAGAGACATGAATTAACCCTTCAATTCCTGGTTCAATTTCAACAAAACCACCATAATCAGTGATGTTCGTAACAGCACCTGTAATTTTCTTACCAACTGGATATTTGTCACTAATGCTATCCCAGGGGTCATTTTCAAGTTGCTTCATCCCAAGTGAAATACGGTGCGTATCCTGATTGATGCGAATAATTTGAACTTTAATAGTTTGACCCATTGTAAGGATTTCAGATGGGTGATTAATACGCCGCCATGCCATGTCGGTAACATGCAAAAGGCCGTCAATTCCACCAAGATCAACAAAGGCACCATAATCGGTAATATTTTTAACAACGCCTTCAACAATTTGATTTTCTTCAAGATTTTGAACAATTTCTGAACGCTGTTCAGCACGGCTTTCTTCTAAGACGGTGCGGCGTGAGACAACAATATTGCCACGGCGACGATCCATTTTTAGAATTTCAAAAGATTGTGGATTGTGCATTAAAGGTGCAACATCGCGGATAGGGCGAATGTCAACTTGGCTGCGGGGCAAGAAAGCAATGGCACCATCAAGGTCGACTGTAAATCCACCTTTAACTTGGCTAAAGATAACTCCATCTACACGCGCACCGGCATTGAATTTTTCTTCAAGGCGAGTCCAGCTTTCTTCACGACGTGCTTTTTCGCGTGATAAAACAGCTTCACCCATCGCATTTTCGATGCGTTCAACATAAACTTCAACTTCATCACCAGCTTGCAAGGAACCATCTTTACCTTTTGTGCCAAATTCCTTAAGTGGAATACGTCCTTCTACTTTAAGGCCAGCATCGATAATGACCATGTCTTTTTCGATTGCAATGATACGACCTTTCACAACGGATCCTTCAGTAAGATCGTTGGTTTGAAAGGATTCCATTAAAAGAGCTTCAAAATCCGCTGTTGTGGGATTATATTGTGACATAAGAACTCCTAAATATATACCTTTATTTAAAGAGGTATAAGCGCTGGGTTAGTGTTAATATGGGGTAATTCCATGATTTCTCATCTTTAATACAGGAAAGAAAAATTAGCGCTAAGCTGGAATCACCAGGGTGATTTTATTTAACTAATATGAGCTTTTATGACAGGATCAATAAAGGTACACATAGCTGTTAATGCTTCTTCTATACTCAATTCTGACGTGTCAAGCAAGTGGGCGTTTTTTGCTGGTTTTAAAGGGCTTTGTTTGCGGGTTGAATCACGTTTGTCGCGTTGTTTAAGATTAGCAAGGATTTCATGATAATCTGCTTGTGCTCCTTTTTTTAAAATTTCTTGATAGCGGCGTTTTGCGCGTGTTTGAGCATTTGCAAAAACGTAGAATTTTATATTTGCGTCAGGGCAAACAACAGTGCCAATATCACGACCATCAAGCACGCTGCCTGGCAGGGTTTTGGCAAAATTGCGTTGTTTTGCAACAAGAATTTCGCGCACAGCCGGTATGGTTGCTATTTTTGAAGCCGCTTCGCCAATTTCATGAGAAGTGAGAAGATTTGAATCTAAAGTGTTAAAATCAAGCTTTGTGGCGTATGTGATAGCACTGGTTTCATCATCAAGAGCCAATCCTTGTTGTAAAAGTACATAAGCAACACCACGATAGGTTAGACCAGTATCTAAATGGTAAAGATGGTAATGGGTTGCAATTTTACGGGCTAATGTTCCTTTACCAGAAGCTGCTGGGCCATCAATTGCAATGATAAAAGGTTTCAAAGAATTTGACCTCCAAGTTGGTGCATTAAGGGGATAAACTCTGGAAAGCTGGTGGCAATCATTCGCGTATCATCGACGGTTACGGGTTTTTCTGATGCCAATCCAAAGACAAGGAAGCACATTGCGATTCGATGATCAAGATATGTTGTAACGCATCCACCTCCTAGGCCTTTTGTTGAGTTTTGCCCATGGACAATAAGGAAGTCTACACCTTCTTCACAATCGACATTGTTGATTTTTAATCCTTGGGCAATAGCAGAAAGCCTGTCTGATTCTTTAACACGCAATTCTTCAATTCCTAGCATAGTTGTTTTACCTTCAGCAAAGGCTGCTGCTACTGCTAAAGCGGGATATTCATCAATCATTGATGGGGCTCGCTCTTTAGGTACAGTTACGCCTTTTAATATTGATGATCTGACTCGTAGATCGGCAACATCCTCTCCGCCTGTTTGGCGTTGATTTAAAAGATCGATCTTAGCTCCCATTTTCCACAATGTTTGGATAAGACCGATTCTAGAGTTGTTTATGAGAACATTTTCAATAATGATATCGGAGTCTTCCACAAGAAGGGCTGCAATGAGTGGAAAAGCAGCAGAGGAAGGGTCCCCTGGAACATCTATAATTTGTCCAGTAAGATGTGGTTGGCCATTCAGATGAATGAAACGTGTACCTTTTTTATCTGTTTCTATCTCAAGTTCAGCACCAAATGCTTTTAACATTTTTTCCGTGTGATCTCGGGTGAGGATTGGCTCAATAACAGTAGTAATACCAGGAGTATTAAGACCTGCAAGAAGAATTGCTGATTTAACTTGGGCAGAAGCCATTGGTACACGATAATAAATCGGGCTAGCCATTCTAGGACCATAAAGCGTTAAAGGTAAATGATCATCACACATTTTTTCAACTGAAACGCCCATAAAACACAAAGGGTCAAGGATACGCTTCATGGGACGTTTAGATAGAGAAGAATCGCCAGTAAAAGTTGTTTTCATATGATAAGAACTGACCATTCCCATAATCAAGCGAGCGCTTGTTCCAGAATTTTTAAAATTTAAAGGTGTCTGTGCTTGCAAAAGGCAACCATTCCCAGTTCCGCGAATGACCCAGAGATTATTTTCCTTATGAATATGGGCACCCATAGCTTGCATAGCAGCAGCTGTTTGCAAAATGTCATCGCTTTCAAGAAGCCCGTGAATATGTGTTTCACCATTTGCAAGCCCCCCTAATATGAGAGATCGATGAGAGATTGATTTATCTCCTGGTATTTTGATTGTACCACAAAGATTGGTAGATTTTTGAGCTGTTGCGGGTATTGCGTTTTGCATAGAAGCTTTATTTAATTTTAATCTAAATTTTACAAAATTAAGTGTTCTTTAGCACACGCTTTAATAAGCGTCATGAGAAAATCCGTGTGAAACGATGCATTTATCTTTGACAAATACATTGTTTTTCGCTTAAGCACCTTAAATTCGTTTTTAAATGAAATTGTAGCTAACCAAAAAAGAGGCACGGTCCATGGCAAAACAGGAACTTGGAACCAAACGTGTTGACCCGGAAACGGGAAAGAAATTTTATGATCTTAATCGTGATCCTATTGTATCACCTTATACAGGGCTTTCTTATCCGCGCTCTTATTTTGAGGTTGCCGCAGCTGAAGCCAGTAGCGAAGAAGAAGTTGACACTGAAGAGCTGGATACAGCACTTGAAAAGTCTGCTTTTATGTTGCTGGAAGAAGATGTTGACGATTCTAAGGATGACGATCTCCCTATTTTGGAAGATGATGATATGGATCTCGGGGATGACGACGATACATTTTTATCGCACACTGAAAGCGATGAGGATGACGATGTAACCGACATTATTGGTGGTAGTGTTCCAGACGATGATGGTACTTAAAAAAAACGAGAAGATTCAGTATTCGTTTTGTTGAAGACAAATTCCTCTTGATCTTCGATTTTTCTCGTTTTAGGAATCTTGTTAGATTGTTAATCTTCCTTTTGGGAAGAGAGGGGTATCTTTTATGGGGCTATAGCTCAGCTGGGAGAGCGCTTGCATGGCATGCAAGAGGTCAGCGGTTCGATCCCGCTTAGCTCCACCAAAAAGGTCGGGATATTTTTCTTAATATAACGCAAATATTTGGAAAGAAGATTTATACATCGGTTGAGAGGTACTGTGGTTTTCGTGATCAATCTCTTTTTTAAGAGGTTTATTCAATAGAGTTTGTAATATGTTTGTCTTGCACTCATTCATTCTATGTCTTTTTGAATTTTTAACAGCCATAAAAATGAAAGTTTAATAAAAGCAAAGTGAAATAAACTATTCGCTAAACAAAAACTCTATTATTGCTCGAAGGTAGTACAAAAAAGTCATTGATTGAATTATAACTTGTAATAAAAGATCTCAAGAGTAGCGTAAAATTAGATCCATAAACTGGAAAATAGTGCTAACTTCATGATTCGTAATGCGCAGCACATACCAAAATAGCAATGGGATTTGAATTTTGTTTTCAAGAAAACAATTAATAAAATCAATGCATTATGCACTATAAATTCATGATTTAAATTTTATTCATCATGAATTCAATTGATATTGGTTATTATTATTGTCTGGTTGTGCTTTTATTTATTTCTTGTAACTTATTGTTATATTTAATCAAAATTAAAGAAGTGGTACATAGGATAATCTTATTGATTATGAACAAATAACAGCTATTGAATTGAATTTTATAAAGAATACCAGTCTTTTAGAGATTCAAATGCTTCAGTAGAACAATATTTTATTTTTAGCGCTAAAATTCTTGTCTTTATAATTAGGGTGCAACACAATAGAGAAGAATTTTAAATTATTCAAGGAAAGAAATAATGCCTTTTTATCGTTCAAGAACGTCAACTCATGGACGCAATATGGCAGGGGCTCGTGGTCTTTGGCGTGCAACAGGAATGAAAGATACGGATTTTGGTAAGCCCATTATTGCAATTGCGAATTCTTTCACACAATTTGTGCCAGGGCATGTCCATTTGAAAGATCTTGGGCAACTTGTTGCACAAGAAATAGCTGCCGCTGGTGGTGTTGCGAAGGAATTTAACACCATTGCTATCGATGATGGGATTGCTATGGGGCATGATGGAATGCTTTATTCTTTACCTTCCCGTGAAATCATTGCTGATTCTGTTGAATATATGGTCAATGCCCATTGTGCAGATGCTCTTGTTTGCATTTCTAATTGTGACAAAATTACGCCTGGCATGTTGATGGCTTCTTTACGGTTAAATATTCCAACAATCTTTGTTTCAGGTGGGCCTATGGAAGCTGGCAAGATTAAATGGAAAGATCAGGATATTACTGTTGATTTAGTTGATTCAATGATTGTTGCGGCTGATGATCGTAATTCAGAGGAAGAAGTTTCTGAAATGGAACGCGCCGCTTGTCCTACATGTGGCTCTTGTTCAGGCATGTTTACTGCCAATTCTATGAATTGTCTTACAGAAGCATTAGGGCTTTCTTTTCCTGGAAATGGATCGATGTTAGCTACACATGCGGATCGTCAGCGGCTTTTTGAAGAGGCAGGCCGACGTATCGTTACATTAACAGAGCGTTATTATGAACAAGATGATGAGACAGTTTTGCCGCGTTCTATCGCTTCACGCAAGGCTTTTGAAAATGCAATGATTGTAGATATTTCTATGGGCGGATCAACTAATACTGTGCTGCATCTTTTAGCAGCAGCGCAAGAAGGCAAGGTGGATTTTACCATGGCTGATATTGACCGTCTTTCACGCCGTGTTCCTGTTTTGTGCAAAGTTGCACCTGCTATTGCTAATATTCATATGGAAGATGTTCATCGCGCTGGTGGTATTATGGGGCTTTTGGGTGAATTAGATGCAGCCGGACTTATCGATACATCAACTTACACGGTTCATGCAAAAACGATGAAAGAGGCTTTGTGTCGGTGGAATGTGAAACAAACCAATGAACAAAGCATTCATGAATTCTATCGTGCGGCACCAGGTGGTGTATCAACACAGATAGCTTTTAGCCAAGCATCTCGTTATGATACTCTTGATCTTGATCGTGAAAAAGGTGTCATCCGTGATATTGCACACGCTTATTCGCAAGATGGAGGATTGGCGGTTCTTTATGGGAACCTTGCACAAGATGGTTGTATTGTGAAAACCGCAGGTGTTGATCAGTCGATTTTAACTTTTAAAGGTCCTGCACGGATTTTTGAAAGTCAAGATTCAGCTGTTTCAGCAATCTTGGCCGATAAAATTAAACCAGGTGACATTGTTTTGATCCGTTATGAAGGTCCACGTGGTGGGCCTGGAATGCAAGAAATGCTCTATCCCACGAGCTATCTTAAATCTAAAGGATTAGGGAAGGTTTGCGCACTTATAACAGATGGTCGCTTTTCGGGGGGGTCTTCAGGGCTTTCTATCGGTCATATTTCACCAGAAGCTGCTGAAGGGGGCACAATTGCTTTAGTGGAAGAGGGCGATATCATAGAGATTGATATTCCAAACCGTATCATTCATTTGATGGTTGATGATATTGAGATTGTACGCCGTCGTGCCAAGATGGAAGAAAAAGGAAACACTGCTTGGCAACCGGTTGAAGAACGTAAGCGTAAGATTTCAAAAGCTCTAAAAGCTTATGCAGCTATGACTACTTCTGCTGCTAAAGGCGCGGTTCGTAATATTTGATTTAAGTAAAATTTAAGTTTAGTGCAGATAAATAAAATTGACCAAAACTTTAATTTTTCAGATTGTCACTCATTGGTAGAGGGGAGAGTTATGAACTATTTTGATTAAAGCTTAGAGAGATTGAAAAATGTAATGATGTAATTTTTAATTGCTGTAGTTTCTCTACGTCATAGAGAGAACAAAAAGTTATCCCAAACAATACTATAAATAAGCTCTACTAAAATGCCAAAAGAAGATCTGCACTTAAGAGATGAAATCAATTTACACTTATCTATAAGTTATGCTGATCATAACAAAAAGCAATAATAATACAATGAGTTATAAGCATAAATGGGGAATGAATAGAGAGTGGTATATTTGAAGGTTATCTTGACAAGGTAAGAGTGTTTACCAAAGAAACTGATGCACCATAATACTGATAATTAAATCACTTAATGTTGTTGGTAAGGAAAAATCAGAAAAGTGAAGTTTACTTGTCAAATTGTTCATGTTCCAAATAAAAAATTATGAATCCTAAAAGGAGAAAAATCAAAAGGATTTAAATCCAAATAAAGCTTTTTTAAAAAATATGCCTAAGTAAATGATAAGAAATCTTTCTACAGTTTATTAGAAAATTTATTGTGCATTCAGCTGTTTAAGGCGATAGAGCTCTTCTAACGCAGCCTTAGGTGATAATTCATCAGGGTGGATATTATTTAAAGCTTCTTTAATTGCATAATATTTATCTGTTTCTTCAGTTGTAGGTGACGTTGTTTGAGGAGAAAATAGCGGCAAGTTATCAATTAATTTGTTTCCTTTTCCATTCATTTCACCTTTTTCTAATTGTTGTAGAACATCTGTAGCACGAGCGATAACTGCTGGGGGAAGTCCTGCAAGTTTTGCAACCTGTACACCATAGGATCGGTCAGCAGCTCCTTTAGTGACTTCATGCAGAAAGACCACATCACCATTCCAATTTTTGACTTTCATTGTTACATTATGAAGACGATTAAGTTTTTTAGTCAGCGCTGTCATTTCATGAAAATGTGTGGCAAGGATGGCACGACAGTGGTTTACCTCATGAAGATATTCAACGGCTGCCCAGGCAATTGAGAGGCCATCAAAGGTTGATGTACCCCGCCCGATTTCATCAAGAATAACGAGAGAACGGTTACTAGCGTGATTGAGAATGGTTGCTGTTTCGACCATTTCCATCATAAAAGTTGAACGCCCCCGTGCAAGATCATCAGAAGCACCAACACGACTAAACAAGCGGTCAACAACACCAATATGAGCTGAAGCAGCTGGAACAAAGGAGCCCATTTGTGCCATAATAGCAATGAGAGCATTTTGCCGTAAAAAGGTTGATTTTCCTCCCATGTTTGGGCCTGTTAATAACCAAATTGCTGCATATTGATGGTCTTGTTGTGCAGAGAGATCGCAATCATTGGCAACAAATGATTCTGTTGCTTGTTTTCGTAATGCTTGCTCTACAACGGGGTGACGTCCCCCAGTGATCTGAAAGGTAAGCGAATCGTCAATTTTGGGACGACAATATCCTTGTTCTTCAGCTAAATGAGCTAAAGCAACAGATATATCTAAAACAGCAAGCGCTTCAGAGGCTGTACGAATGAAATCAACATGTGCGGTAATTTCATTAACAAGTGTATCAAAAATTTCTAATTCAAGCGTTATTGCGTGATTTGCTGCATGAGCAATACGACTTTCAAGTTCAACAAGCTCTGTTGTAGTAAAGCGCATAGCGCTTGCCATTGTTTGCCGGTGGATAAAACGTTCTTTTGATTGCGGGTTATCTGTGAGAGCTGAAGCTTGTAAGCTTGTGACTTCAATGAAATATCCTAAAATGTTATTATGCTTAATCTTGAGTGTTTTAATATCTGTTTCTTGAGCATATTGTGCTTGAAGTTCAGCAATGATACGACGGGATTCGTCACGTAAACTGCGCGTTTCATCTAATTCTTGATGATAATTAGAACGAATAAAACCACCATCACGTTTAAGAAGAGGCAGATCATCGGCTAATGCTTTTTCTAATTGAACATGCAAAGCAATGGGTAAATGTGAGAATACTTCTCGTACGTCACCTATTTCTTGAGGAGGCAATTCATTGCTCAGAAGTTGGTTAAGCTCATTAATAATTTCAAAACCACGCTGAATTGTGGCTATATCACGTGGTCCTCCTCGGCCAAGAGCTAAGCGTGAAACTGCACGCGGCATATCTGCCCCCCCTTTCAAAATAAGACGGATAGCTTTTGCAAGGGAAGTATTGCTCAGAAAAAAGGCAATTGAATCAAGACGTTTATCAATGATTTCAGGAGTAGTAAGCGGGGAAATTAAGCGCTCAGCAAGAAGACGTGAACCACCTCCTGTGACAGTGCGGTCGATAGTTTTTAGTAAGCTCCCGTCGCGTTGTCCAGATGTGGTACGAATAAGTTCAAGGTTAAGTCTAGTAGCTGCATCAATAAAAAGGGTGGCACTTTCATTTTGGCGCTCAGGTCGCATAAGAGGAGGACGATGAGTGATTTGTGTTTTTTCAATATAACGGATGGCTGCTGCGATTGCTGAAAGTTCTGCAGGTGAATAGTCTGCAATGCCTTCAAGAGTTGATAGTTTAAAATAGTTACAAATATCATGTTCAGCGGTTATTGTATCAAAAAGGCTAAGTGGTTGAGGTGAGACAATACGACCAAGAGCATTAAAGAGCGATTTTTGCGATGGATCATGGAAAAATGAGTCGGCTACAATTACTTCTTGTGGGTCTACGCACATGATATCTGTCAAAAGCTTTTCATGGTGACTTTGTGTAACACGAAATATGCCCGTGGAAATATCAATCCAAGCAAGGGCAAACTCTTTTCTATCATTGGTTCTGGTGCGAGCAAGTGTCATCAAATAATTTGCGCGCGTTGGATCAAGGAGCTTTTCTTCTGTTATGGTTCCGGGTGTAACAAGGCGTACAACATCACGCTGAACAACGGATTTTGAACCACGCTTTTTTGCTTCTGCAGGATCTTCTGTTTGTTCACATACAGCAACACGATAGCCACGAGCGATAAGCTTTTGCAAATAATCATCTGCAGAATGAACAGGAACACCACACATGGGAATGTCTTCGCCTAAATGTTTGCCACGTGTTGTGAGCGTGATTCCTAAAGCTTGTGAAGCTTCAATTGCATCATTGAAGAATAATTCATAAAAATCACCCATACGATAAAAAAGGAGAGAATCGCTATTGACTGCTTTGATTTCTATATATTGCTCCATCATGGGTGTAAGGCGATCTTGATGTGCAGTTGCAGACTGTGGGATTAAATTATTTTTATATTCAGCCTTTTCTGTCATTTTGACGTGCCCATTTCCTTTGATATAGGTTTTTACGCCCTTTTTTATTTACTTCAATGCAGATCTTTATTATCTCTAAATTGAAACGTATAGTAAATTATCTATTTAATGAAAACATAGCGATTTTTAGCATATGAATCAAACTTTAAAATCAAGTAGTTGCACTTGTTAGTAAGCAGAATATATACTGTTTTTGGAGAAAAATAAGTCAGATGAAAAAAAGTGAACAGGGTCAAAAAGTGCATAAAAAAGCTTATAGTGCAAGCGAGCAAGAGGCTCTTGATTTTCATAGTCGTGGTCGGCCAGGAAAGCTTGAAATTGTTGCAACAAAGTCTATGGCAACTCAGCGTGATTTAGCGCTTGCTTATTCGCCGGGTGTGGCTATTCCGGTTAAAGAAATTGCTCACGATTCAGCATTGGCTTATGATTATACAGCAAAAGGCAATCTTGTTGCTGTTATATCAAATGGGACTGCTATCTTAGGTTTAGGGAATTTAGGGGCACTGGCATCTAAACCAGTGATGGAAGGAAAAGCAGTACTCTTTAAGCGTTTTTCAGATATCGATGCGATTGATTTAGAAATTGACACAAACGATACAGAAAGTTTTATCAATCTAGTGCATCATTTGGAGCCATCTTTTGGTGGCATTAATCTTGAAGATATTAAGGCGCCTGATTGCTTTATTATCGAAAGCCGTTTGCGCGAGATAATGAACATTCCTGTTTTTCACGATGATCAACATGGAACAGCAGTTATCGTAGCTGCTGGTGTTCTCAATGCTTTGCATTTAACTGGGCGTGATATGAAGAATACGCGGTTGGTTTGCAATGGCGCTGGTTCTGCGGGGATTGCTTGTATTGAGCTCATCAAAGCAATGGGTTTTCGTCCTGAAAATATTATATTATGTGACACTAAAGGCGTTGTCTATGAAGGTCGTGAAGAGGGGATGAATCAGTGGAAGTCTGCTCATGCTACAAAAACAGATAAGCGTACTCTTGCCGAAGCAATGGAAGGGGCTGATATATTTTTCGGAGTTTCAGTTAAAGGTGCATTAACTCGTGAAATGGTCAAGTCAATGGCTCCACGGCCGATCATTTTTGCTATGGCCAATCCCGATCCCGAAATTACACCTGAAGAGGTTATGCAAGTACGTGATGATGCTATTATAGCAACAGGTCGATCAGATTATCCCAATCAAATTAATAATGTTCTTTGTTTCCCATATATATTTCGTGGTGCGCTTGATGTGCGTGCGACAGTTATTAATGAAAGTATGAAGATTGCTGCAGCAAGAGCTATTGCTGGTTTAGCGCATGAAGATGTGCCAGATAGCGTTGCAGAAGCTTACCATGGCAATCGGCTAAAATTTGGCCCAAACTATATTATTCCCGTTCCATTTGATCCACGTTTACTTACAGTTGTTTCAATTGCAGTGGCAAAAGCAGCAATGGAGAGTGGTGTTGCAAGGAAGCATATTGATGATTTAGAGGCTTATGAGCGTGATTTAAATGCTAGGCGCGATCCTATTGCATCCATGATGCGTGGTGTTTACAATCGTGTTCGTCAAGCGCCAAAACAAATTGTTTTTGCAGAAGGCGAAGAAGAACAAGTGATGCGTGCAGCAGTTTCTTATGTTCATCAAAAATTGGGCA
Organism: Bartonella capreoli; assembly: GCF_902813205.1. Classification (NCBI taxonomy): domain Bacteria; kingdom Pseudomonadati; phylum Pseudomonadota; class Alphaproteobacteria; order Hyphomicrobiales; family Bartonellaceae; genus Bartonella; species Bartonella capreoli. The sequence continues at coordinate 111,271 of NZ_CADDZX010000001.1, read as the reverse complement.
AAGCAATTTTAATTGGCCGTGAAGAACAGATTAAAGATACTGCTGTTGTTGCTGGAATTGATCTTGAACGTGAGGGTATTTCTATTGTTAATGCTAAGCTATCCGATTATACGGATGCTTATGCCGATTATCTTTATAAAAAAATGCAGCGCCAAGGTTGGTTGTTGAGAGACTGTCATCGCCGCATTAATAATGATCGCAATTATTTTGCCGCTTGTATGGTAGCATTGGGCCATGCTGATGTGATGATTACAGGGGTAACACGAAATTATGAAACAGCTTTAATGGATATACGCCGGGTAATTGATGAAAAACCAAAAGAACGGCTGCTTGGTATCTCAATGGCTATTTGTCGTGAACGGACTGTATTTATTGCTGATACAGCTATTTATGAACATCCTAGCGCTGAAGAACTTGCCGACATAGCTGAACAGACGGCTTCTTTTGTTCGTGGGCTGGGGTATCAGCCACGGGTAGCATTTTTAGCATTCTCTACCTTTGGGTATATGAAAGGGCAGGTTACTCAGCATATTCAAGATGCTGTTGATCTTTTGTGTGAACGTAAGGTTGATTTTGAATTTGATGGAGAAATGAGTGCTGATGTAGCACTCAATCCGAAATTGATGCAACAATATCCTTTTATGAAGTTAACAGAACCTGCTAATATTTTGGTCATGCCTGGATATCATTCATCTTCAATTGCAAGTAAAATGTTACAAGAGCTTGGCCAAGCAACCATTATTGGCCCCATTTTAATTGGGTTGAAAAAATCTGTCCAAATTGTGCCGTTTAGTGGACACGACACAAATATTGTCAATATTGCAACACTGGCGGCTTATCATGCAGCAAAAATTGTTTGAGAGAAAAAACTGAAATTTTAAGATCTTTTTGATATTGGAAAACCAAAAATAGATCGCATCTGTTTTGAAACAATTTTTAAGATGGTTGTGTTGAGTTATTTTTTTGTTCTTCAGCAATACGCTTTTGAAATAAAGCTGCAAAATCGATAGGATCAATGCGCAAGGGCGGAAAACCACCATTGTGAGTAGCATCAGATATAATTTGCCGAGCAAAGGGAAACAAAAGACGGGGACATTCAATAAAGACCAATGGCATAACGTGTTCTTGTGGAATATTTTTAATATGGAAAATACCACCATAAATTAGTTCTACATGAAATAATATTTCAGCATCATCAAAGGCTTTGACTGAAAGTGATAAGGTTACATCATAATTATCGTTGCCAGCTGGGTTGGCATCAACATTTATGTTAATATCAATTTGCGGTGCTTTTTCTCGCGGACGCAATGACTGAGGGGCGTTTGGATTTTCAAATGAAAAATCTTTTAAGTACTGAGTCAATACAGCAAAAACTGGCCCTGCATTTTTATTATTTATTTCACCTTCGGCCATATTAAATACCTTTCATATAGAATGCATATATTTTTCAGGTTTCAAAATAAAGTGGTTACCATGCTTTGTGCAAGGTTACAAGAAACGTTCTTTTGTCTTCGTTATTTTTTGGTTTGTTGTCGTTTTTTTATATTTTAATGATCATCATTTATACGCCAAGGAGATTCCTTGATATTATAGCTTTGATAATCCTCTGCGTTAAGCTCAATTATTTTTTCAGATTTATTTTGGGTATTGGCACTGGTTTTAGCATTAATTTTATTTTTTAATGATAAAAAGAGGAAACGGATAAAGGTACGTATAGGTTTTATAAGGAGTGATATTCCTAAAATATCGCTTACAAAACCAGGAAAAATAAGTAAAATCGCTCCAATAATAATGAGGACATCATCAGCTATATAATATTCTGACATAGTCCCTTGGATAAGTTCTCTTTGTATATTTTTTAAAAGGCTAATACCCTGAATACGTAATAAAATACTTCCAATTATCATTGTTAAAAGGATTAAACTTAAAGTTGCTAAAATTCCGATTTCATTCCCAACAACAATAAAACTGGCAATTTCGATAAAAAGAACGCTAAGGACAATAACCACAAAAAAGCGAGGCTTTATATGATAGAATTTTGTCACACGAAACTTCCCTTCTCAAGATTTTTTATAGGAAAATTTATATATAGTGTCTTTTCAACTTAAATTAGAGACCATAAACACTATTTGAATGGTAGATTTATTTAATTTATATATTTATTGATAAATAATATTAACTGCAATGTTTATTACAGATCACTTTAAGTTTGGAGATTGACAGCACCCATGGAATTTGACGTTGTACTTGTAATAGCTCTTGTTATTATGGTTGTTGTTTTTATGCAACTACGTAATGTATTAGGAAAGCGGACTGGTTTTGAAAGACCTCCCTTTGATCCTTATTCTGGTTGTTCTAAAAAGCAGATTGAAACAGAAACAGTCGATCATAGTTTTTCGTTTCCTCATCAGGCTAACGCACGAAAGAAAGATTTTAGCGAAATTGATGCAATTGCACCAGAAGGAAGCGCATTGAATGATGGTTTACGGGCTATCTGTCAGGCTGATTCTAATTTTTCTCCTCAATTTTTTATCAATGGTGTTCAAATTGCTTATGAGATGATTATGACAGCTTTTGCACAAGGCGATCGTGATCAGCTTAAAAAGTTGCTTTCTCAAGATGTTTTTGAAAGTTTTTGTGCAGCTATTGAGCAGCGCGAAAAAAGAGAAGAGAAAGTCGAATTTACTTTTGTCGGGATTAATAAAGTTGAATTTGTTGCAGCAGAAATGCAAAAAAATGAAGAGTTTTTAACTGTGCGTATTGTTAGTGAAATTATTTCTGTAACTTATAATAAGCAAGACGAATGTATAGATGGTGATCCTGAAGCTATTGTAGAAATTAAAGATGTTTGGACCTTTGTTCGCAACAGTTTGTCACAAGATCCAAATTGGAAACTTTTTGCAACAGAAGATGGAGATTAAAACGATTGTTCGTTTATTTGAGTTTTTTTAATTAAATTCAAGAAAATTGCAGGGTCAAAATGGCTAGAGGTCAAGAGGAGGAGGGGCATAAGTTATTGGTGTTAGAAGATAGCCTTTTGTGGGAGAAGGTTTGTCGTACTACGATACCACTTCATGATAGAAGCTCTCCTTTTATGAGAGAAGATATTCAAAATACCAAACATAAAAAACTGCAAGAAGAACATGTTCTTTCATTTTCTCAACAAAATCAAAAACAATTAGCAATGGTTAAAAACAGTAGAGGGATGATAGAACAAACAGAAAAAATATATTTTTTTGATCGTGCAACACATCGTAAAATTGCAAAGGGTTACTATCCTATTGAAGCATGTATTGATCTTCATGGTTTTATACAGGATGAAGCCTATTTTTTCTTGAAAAAATTTCTACAATCATCTCAACAGCGTGGGTTGCGCTATGTTCTAGTGATTACAGGAAAAGGCCAATCACATGGCAGTAATGGCGTTCTATGTCAGTATGTTCCTTATTGGTTATCAACACCAGTTTTTCGGTATTATATTCATGCTTTTGAGAAAGCTTCTCGTCAGCATGGTGGAAACGGTGCACTTTATATCCGGTTACGCAGTTTACATAAGGGGAAATAGTTATGATGCTGTGTTTAGCGAAATTGTGCAAATCATGTTTATTGTTGAATTAAGAAGAAACAACTCTTCTTTGTTATAAGTAGAGATCATTCGTGTTCTGTTTCAGAAAATTCTTGTGGTTTGAAATAATAGACTGTTGAACAAAATTCACATGTGACTGAAATTTGTTGGTTTTCAACTGTTTGAGCACGTTCTTCAGTAGAAAATTTATCTAATATCATTTTAATTTTTTTGCGTGAGCAAGAACATTGAGCCACAATAGAAGAGGCTTTAAAAACTGTAACGCCTTGTTCATGAAAAAGACGGAACAGTAACCGTTTAGGACCAACTTGAGGGTCTGTAAGCTCTTCATTTTCAATGGTTTTAGTGAGTACTTTAACTTCTTGCCATTGATCTTTAAGTTGGGCATGAGTTTTGGTTTCTTTTACTTGTTTATGTGTTATATGCGTTTTATGATAGGGTGATGCTTGAGGCAAAAGTTGGGTTAAAATACCCCCTGCTCGCCAGGTTTTTGTTAATTTTCCTTGGTGATCATGATTGATTAACATGGCGACTGCCAAACGGATATCTGTGGAGATTTGTTCTGATTGATCAAAATAAGTACAGGCAACCTCTTGTAGATTTGATCCATCTAATGCGACAATTCCTTGATAGCGTTTCGTATGGGAACCTTGATCGATGGTAAATGCTAAGGTTCCTTTGCCAAGCAGCATTTCTGAAGATGTTTGACCATTGATTATTGCTTGTTTTAAATTTTTTTCATCAAAGCGAGCGTAACCACGTAGCTGAGAGGGAGTAGTAAAGTCACATACCAGCATATTTACTGGTCCATTAGAGTGAGTTTGTAAGATAAATTTCCCTTTAATTTTGAGTGATGTTCCAAGCAGAACGGTTAAAACCAAAGCTTCTGCCAAAAGATAAGAGACAGGTTCAGGATATTGATGGCTTGTAAGAATAGAGTTTACAGCTTCTCCAAGTTGTACAATACGTCCACGCACATCAAGTCCTTCAACTTGAAAGGGAATAACAGTATCATCTCCATTCAAGAAGACGTCATTAGAATAAGTTTCGTTATTGTTTTTTTTGCTTTCAGTGTTCATGTCTTTGACTTTTTATGATTTTAAGTAAGTTATTGTGTAGAGAAAAATGCGTCATGTAAACACCAAGCAAAAATCGCTTTTTGGGTATGAAAACGATTTCCAGCTTCATTAAAAACGACAGAATGTGGTCCATCAATTACAGTATCTACGACTTCTTCGCCACGATGAGCAGGAAGACAATGCATAAAAAGAGCATTGGGTTTTGCTAATTTCATTAAAGCTTCATTGACTTGATAGGGCTGAAAAATAGAATGATTGCGGGCACGAAATTCTTGCCCCATGGAAACCCATGTATCGGTAATAATGCAATCAGCATTTTCTGCAGCTTTTTGGGGATCGTTAGTAAGTGTAATATGAGCACCCCGTTTAACATATTTTGTTTGTGGTTTGCTGCTTTTGGGTATGACAATGCGTAGATGAAAGTTAAAAAGAGCTGTCGCTTCGATTAAGGAATGAAGAACATTATTACTCTTTCCCATCCAAGCAAATATTTTGCTAAAAATTGGTCCACGATGCTCTTCATAAGTAAGAATATCTGCTAGAATTTGGCAAGGATGCGTATCATCTGTGAGGACATTAATGACAGGAATTTGGACATGTTGTGCTAATTTGAGCATTCGATGGTGTACTGTAGTCCTTAGTGTAATGATGTCTACAAAACGCGATAATATTCGTGCTGTATCAGCAATGATTTTGCTGTGACTGAGTTGCATCTGTGAACCAGTTAACATAAGCGTTTCTCCACTAAGCTATCGCATGCCGATATCAAATAAAATGCGAGTGCGTGTGGACGGACGATTTTTAAAAATCATTGCTAATGTTTTACTAATAAAGGGTTTTGAATTTTGCTCTGCTTTGAAAGTTGTTTTAAGGATTGCAGCATAATCGATGATAGTGCGTGCTGTTTTCAGGGTTAAAATGGATAAGTCAAAAAAATAGCAAAGAGCATTTATCATGAGATTACATTTATTTTTTTATGAATTTGAAAGGTGAGCAATTGCTTTTTCAATACGGTGCAGACCTTCACGTATTTCTTCTTCAGTTATGATGAGAGGAGGTAAGAAACGCACAAAATTATTGCTGGCACTAACACTTAAAATATATTCATTTTCCAATGCAGTGATGACATCATTTTGGGGAACGATACACTGGACACCTATCATAAGGCCTTTTCCTTGAACTGAGCAAATAACATCAGGATAAGCTTCAAGAATAGTTAAAAGCCCTTGTTTTAGCTGATGAGCTACGTGTTGCACATGGTTAAGAAAACCAGGTTCTGACACAACATCAAGAACACTATTGCAAACAGCCATACCAAGAAGATTGCCTCCAAAAGTTGAACCATGGGTTCCCGGTGTCATGCTTTTTGCAGCTTTATCTGTTGCAAGGCAAGCCCCTAATGGAAAGCCCCCACCCAGCCCTTTTGCTAGAGTGAGAATATCAGGTATAATATCACTCCATTCATAAGCGAAAAGTTTACCTGTTCGTCCAATACCAGTTTGAACTTCGTCTAAAATCAATAACAGGCCATTTTCATCACATAGTTTGCGTAAAAGCTTTAGAGTTTCAAGAGGTACTACTCGAAGCCCCCCTTCTCCTTGAATGGGCTCAATAAGGATGGCTGCAGTATTTTTATTAATGGCACTACGTAAAGCTTTTTCATCCCCAAAGGGAACTTGAATAAAACCACTTACTTTAGGGCCAAAACCTTCAAGATATTTTTTTTGTCCGCTAGCAGCAAGCGTTGCAAGTGTACGGCCATGAAATGCATCTTCAAAAGTAATAATTTCAAAACGTTCTGGTTGACCATTTGCGTAGTGATAATGTCGTGCAGTTTTAAATGCGCACTCTAATGCTTCTGCACCAGAGTTACAGAAAAAAACTTTGTCAGCAAAGCTATTTGCACAAAGACGTGTAGCAAGTGTTTCTTGTTCAGGTGATTGAAAAAGATTGGAAATATGCCAAAGTTTTTCAGCCTCTATTTTAAGAGCATCAATTAGTTTTGGGTGAGCATATCCTAAAACATTGACAGCAACGCCAGATGTAAAATCAAGATAACGCTCTCCTTTATCGGAAATAAGCCATGCACCATTGCCTTGTTTAAAACACAAATTACGTCGAGCATAATTATTATAAAGTGATTGTGTAGAGGTGCTTTCCATCATTATTTCCTTTATTTCTTAAGCACCGCAATCTGATGAACAAAATACTGCTACGCTTATCAATGCAATGTAATCGGTACTTCAAAATTATCGATAAACTATCGCGCCAATTTATAAAAAGTCAATTAAGGTTTCTAAAAGGTATGTTTACATGAAAAGGTTGGAGAAAAAGAAAGAATTTTGTCTATGATTGATTCGCAAGTTGGGGAAAACTTTTTAAAAAGACATTTCAGAAGGTAAAGGCTCTTGTCATAGAGTCAGTGCATATTATAGTCTAAATAAGCAAACGAAATTGTATTTACGTTTGTAAATCTACGGATCAAAAGAGATCTTTTTGCGCTTGATTTTAAAATATAAAAAAAAGTTAAGACATTTGAAAATGCGATAAAAATGCATTTCAATGATATAATCAGAAAGGAGTTCTTGTATGAGCTGGACATGTGAACGCGTTGAACTTCTTAAGAAGTTTTGGAGTGAGGGTCTAAGTGCAAGTCAGATCGCAGCTCAACTAGGTGGGGTTAGCAGAAATGCAGTGATCGGTAAAGTGCATCGGCTAAAATTACCAGGGCGTGGTAAAACAACACCTGTGATATCGCGTGTACAAAAAACATCAACAGGTGTTGGTTCATCAATACCACGAATGCGTCGTGCTGCATCCTCTGTAGTTCCAGAAAATGCTATTTCTTGCAGTGTTGGAGCTACAGCTTTGAAAATGGATTTTATAGCTGAGGATGTGGAGGCAGTTGATGTTTTAGAGCAATCAAAAGTGGTTGTTCCTATTTCACGTCATCTTAATCTTTTGCAACTGAGTGAAAATACATGTAGATGGCCAGTGGGAGATCCTTTGTCATCAGATTTTCATTTTTGTGGCGCTGATTCTGGTGAAGGCAACCCTTATTGCGCTTTTCATGCCAAAATAGCGTTTCAACCAATATCAGAAAAACGGCGAGTAAGAATATAATTAAAGGTATTATCCTATATTAGAATTTATATTTTATAAGTGAATTTTAGTTAAAAAAGTAAAAAATTATTTTTTAAATCTGGATCTTATAAAAGAGATCTTTTGTGAAGATATATATTTAAATGGATGTGAAATTTTTATTGGAATCTTGAGGGTTCAAATTTCACTTTTCGTGGTTGTTCGTTCGAATGATAATACGCATTAGTGTGTGTATAAATCATTACAAAATTTAGACAAAGTTTCATTATTCCGCGGATGTTTTGTTATCTGTAGGTATTTCTTGATTCTTAAGGCTAAATTGTATCATTCAACTGGTGTGTTTGATATTTACTTTTTCATTTTTTGATGCACTTTTATGATAAGAAATTCTCCTAAAACGAAAGTAATAGGAAGTTCAAGCAAGTCTTGGTGGCTATATCAAAGTACTAACTGTGCGTATTTAATTATTATTAGTTGTTAAGCAGTTTTATTGCTTCTTATTCATAGAGGTGTTTTTTGTTAGTTGTTAACTGTATATGTTAATTGAGGCTATTCTTGATATTACAGCAATAAAGCCCATTATTGCATATTAACATGATTGGTTGAATTGTTTGAGATTACGGTTCATAGGGTAGAATGAGTAATACTGAGTGAACTGTGGTGTTAACCAAGTTATAGTGATTTGAAAGATAAAGTCTGTGCTTGTATAAAAAGTGCACATCAAGAGAATAAAGCTAAACTAATACGGTGTGTACAAACTAATTTTAAGGTTTCGTAAGAAAGCTGAAATGTCCACTCTAATATAGAAATGATTTAAATCAAAAATATTGCTTGTTTGTTTTATTTCTTAATAAAGCACCGAAAGAGTAAAATTGTTTATTTGGGTGAAATAAATCATTTATCGTTAGAAGATCCTTTGACAGCTATAGCTTTTTCTATTTTTGGCAGAATTTCTTTTTGATAAATTTGCCATGTTAAAGGGCCAATATGTCTGGCAATGATGATGTTTTCTTTATCCAGAGCAAAGGTTTCCGGTGGTCCATATACGCCCCAGTTAATGGCTGTATGGTTTGAAACATCAAAACCGATAAGTTTAAAAGGATTGCCAAAATGGGTTAAAAAACGTTTGGCATTTTCTTTGTTATCTTTAAAATTAATTCCGATAAGATCAAAACGATGATCTTTTGCGATTTTCATCAGGACGGGATGTTCTTCACGGCAGGGTGGGCACCAGGATCCCCAAAAGTTAATTAATGTTATGCGTCCTTTAAACTGTTCTAAATTTAAATAATCGTCTTTGTTTAACAAGGGAAGGTTAGTTTTGGGAGCTTGTTTTCCAATTAATATATTTGGGGTGATGGAGAGATTGTTGGAGTGTTTGTTTTTTATAGAGCTAAAGAGCAGTAAGATCAGGAGAAGAAAGAGCAAAAATGGCGCAAGCAGGCCAAATAAAATAGATAAAGATATACTTTTTTTACATTTGGATGGAGTTGTTTTCATCGCATTTTTCTTCCAAAATAAGCTCTTTTGCTTGTAGTTGTTGCAAGATTTTTCTTTGATGGGCTCCTTTACGGAGAATATGCCCAATAAAACAAAGCAGAGTAATTGCAGAAAGCATGTAACTTAAAATGACAGTTTGTTCATGGTGAAGAGTGCCAAGGAGAAAATCAATGCGCTGAGAAAAATTTGCTAAAAGTTTGTTTTGCATATTATTTGAGTTAGGTATGGTAAAGAAGTTTTAATGTTAAGTACGACGGGTTATTTTAGTTTGGAGTGCTTGAATATGACGGCGAGTAATTTCATTTTGCATGGCCATTAAGTTTAATAAGATAAATAGAAGGATAAAACAAAACATCATAGTTATAAGTGGCCATAGCATGGGGCCATCAATTGTTGTACCACCTGAACGTAAAAGTGATGCTGATTGATGAAGCGTATTCCACCAATTGACGGAAAATTTAATAATGGGGATATTAACTAATCCAACCAGTGTTAAAATCGCTGTAGCACGTGCAGCTTTTACTTGGTTATCAAAAGCACGAGCGAGCGTGATAATAGCAAGATAAATAAAAAATAAGATTAAAACTGATGTTAATCTAGCATCCCATACCCACCATGTTCCCCATGTGGGGCGTCCCCAAAGGGCTCCTGTCATTAAGGCTAAAGCTGTAAAGATTGCTCCAATGGGAGCACTACATTTGAGTGCTATATCAGCAAGGCAATTATTCCAAATCAGGCTGCTTAGTGCAGCGGCACTCATCATAATGTAGCAAATTGTAGATAGCCATGCAAAAGGCACATGAATATACATAATCCTAACAGTAATACCTTGTTGATAGTCATCGGGAGAATGTATAACAAGAGCTAATCCTAAGATAAGAAAAAGCACTGTTGCACTAGTTAACCAAGGCAAAACAGCATTGCTAATTTCCATAAAACGAGTTGAATTTATGAGGAAAAGCTTCGTATTTTTTTGACGTGGTAATTCATTCATAAGTTTATAATAAGCAAACTTTAGTTTTGCAGCAATTATCTTTTATTATTCTAATAAATATTTCAGTGTTATAGCTGCGACAAAAGAGCTAAAGACACTCAAAAAAAGTGAGAAAGCAATAAGAAAAGCCAAGGCAGTAAAAAAGATGTTTGGTATTATTGGGGCTGTAGAAGCTGCAACACCAAAAATCATGATTGGAATTGTCCATGGCAGAATAATAATGAAAGTGAGGATAGTACTGTGCGGCAATGATGTTGCCAATGCTGCACCAATGGCACCAATAAAAATGATAGCAGGTGTTCCACATAAAAGGGTGAGCATCGTTGCGAAAGTTGTTTTAGCATCTAAATGGAGCATAAATGCTAAAATAGGGGTAGCAAGAATAAGAGGCAGCATAGTGCCTGCCCAATGGGCAAGGCATTTGGTAAAAACAATAAGTGTTAAGCTTTGTCTGTGAGCGGCAAGGATAAGTTGATCAAGATTGCCATCATCATGATCAATTTGAAACAGTTTATTAAGGTTAAGTAGGCTAGCTAGAAGAGCACCAAGCCATAATATACCTGGACCTATTCGTGCGAGAATATCTGGATCTGGCCCGATGGCAAAAGGAATGATCATAATAACAGCAATAAAAAATAAGAGCTCTGTTAGTGAAGAAACTTGTGGTTCTAAGGTTAATTTAAGATCTCGCCAGAATAATGCTTTCATTTATACTTTCTCTTTATAAGGGTAGAAAATGCTCTAGGGCAATCGTATAGTTTTCTGGAAGACCAAGGGGTGTATGGGTTGCAGCAATAATCATGCCGCCTTGGTTGAGATGATTTTGAAAAAGATTTGCGAAAATGTTTTGGGTATGGCTATCAACGCCAGATGTTGGTTCATCTAGAATCCAAACAGGACGATAAGATAGCAAAAGACGAGCAATAGCTACGCGTCTTTTTTGCCCAGTTGATAAAACGCGAAAAGGTAGGTGCCCAAGATCAGAAAGACCAACATCTGCAAGGGCTTCATGGGGCGTACGCAGATATTGACTGTAAAATGCTGCCCAAAATTGCAAATTATCAATGACTGATAAGGAGGATTTCATAGCATTTTGAATACTGAGATAATGACATACACTAGCTAAAGGATATGTCTGTGTACGTTCTTTAAAAATGACATGGCCTTCAGCAGCTTCAAGAAGGCCGACAATGATTCGCAACAATGTCGATTTTCCGATGCCATTTGGGCCTGTGATTGTCATGAGCTGTTGTGGGAGTAGACAAAAAGAAAGACCTTGAAATAAAATTTCTTCATTTCTACGTGCTGCTAGATTTTTACCTAATAACACCATGTGATTGCCTGTTATTCTTGTTATTTCTATAGCTTTTATTACATTGTAAAATAAAAAACACGTTTTTTATGTAATTGTATCTAGAATAGTTCTAGGAATAGTTTTATAAGGTGTATGTTCTATCAGTTGTCGATGTAGAATGGATTTTAGGATCGAGCTTGCGAATTGACCGAAGAAAGCGGGGAATGGATAGCGGAAGTGACTGCATTCATATTCAAGCTGCATTTATATCTGTAGTTTGTGTTGTTCATTCCGGGAAATGGGTGAATGTGTAATATAAGGGTGAACAATCATGTCTCAAATTGATAGCTTTAAGTGTCGTAAAACTTTAAATGTTGGTGGCAAAGAATACGTTTATTATAGCTTGATTGAAGCAGAGAAAAACGGTCTTAAAGGTGTTTCTCGTTTGCCATTTTCCATGAAGGTTCTTCTTGAAAATCTGCTACGATTTGAAGATGGCCGTACAGTTAAAAAAGAAAATATTTTAAATATTGCTCATTGGCTGAATGATAAAGGCAGTGCTGGTGCAGAAATCTCTTATCGCCCCTCACGTGTCCTCATGCAAGATTTTACAGGCGTCCCTGCAATTGTTGACCTTGCTGCAATGCGCGATGCTATGGTCAAATTGGAAGGAGACGCTGAAAAAATAAACCCTCTCATTCCTGTTGACCTCATCATTGACCACTCAATTATCGTTGATAATTTTGGCAATTCAATGGCATTTAAGAAAAATGTTGAGCGTGAATATGAGCGCAATGGCGAGCGTTATCGTTTTCTTAAATGGGGGCAGAAAGCGTTTAAAAATTTTCGTGTTGTTCCTCCCAGAACAGGGATTTGTCATCAGGTCAATTTAGAATATTTAGCGCAATGTGTATGGATGAACGATGGGGATGGTTGTCAGACGGTTTATCCTGACACGTGCGTGGGGACTGATTCGCATACAACCATGGTGAATGGTTTGGGTGTTTTAGGTTGGGGTGTTGGCGGTATTGAAGCAGAAGCTGCCATGTTGGGGCAGCCAGTTTCAATGTTATTACCTGAAGTTATTGGTTTTCATTTAACTGGAAAACTGAAAGAAGGTGTAACTGCTACTGACTTAGTTCTAAGGGTAACACAAATTTTACGCCAAAAAGGTGTTGTTGGTAAATTTGTTGAATTTTTTGGTCCTGGTTTAGAGTATATGACGCTTGCTGATCGGGCGACAATTGCGAATATGGCGCCTGAATATGGGGCAACCTGTGGTTTTTTCCCAATTGATAAAGAAACAATACGCTATCTCAATATGACAGGGCGCGATGAAAGTCGGATTGCTTTGGTGGAGGCTTATTCTAAAGCACAAGGGATGTGGCGTGATGAAACAGGGTCTGGTCCTGTTTTTAGTGATGTAATTGAATTAGATATGGGAAGCATTGTGCCTTCTATGGCTGGCCCTAAACGTCCTGAAGGGCGGGTTCCATTGGAAGATGTGGGCCAAGGTTTTGAGATGGCATTGGTTCAGGATTATAAGAAAACTACTGGGCAAAATAACCGTTATAAGGTTGAGGGTGAGGAGTATGAGCTCGGTCATGGAGATGTGGTGATTGCTGCGATTACTTCTTGTACGAATACATCAAATCCAAGTGTTCTTATTGCTGCTGGCCTTTTGGCACGTAATGCTGTGGCAAAAGGTCTCAAAACCAAGCCATGGGTTAAGACTTCTCTTGCGCCTGGTTCACAGGTAGTTGAAGCTTATCTTCTTAGTTCAGGTCTTCAGAAAGATTTGGATGCTTTAGGGTTTAACTTAGTTGGGTTTGGATGCACGACATGTATCGGGAACTCTGGTCCTTTGCTGCCAGCCATTTCCAAAACGATAAACGATAATGGTTTAATTACTTCAGCAGTCCTTTCAGGTAATCGTAACTTTGAAGGGCGTGTATCACCTGATGTACAAGCAAATTATTTGGCTTCACCACCGTTAGTTGTAGCGCATGCTCTTATGGGGACAGTACGCAAAGATTTAACCAAAGAACCTCTAGGTAGAGGTTCGGATGGTCAGCCAGTTTACTTAAAAGATATTTGGCCTACTTCTAAAGAAATACAAGAATTTATCGAAGAAAATGTTACTCGTAAGATTTTTGTTGAGAAATATGCAGATGTGTTTAAGGGAGATGAAAATTGGCAAAAAGTCCAAGTGTCTTCTGGTGTTACCTATTCTTGGGATGATCAATCAACTTATGTACGTAATCCGCCTTATTTCGATGGTATGCTGAAAGTTCCTGGTGCGTTAGAAGATATTAAAAATGCACGAATTTTAGGTTTGTTTGGTGATAAAATTACGACTGATCATATTTCTCCTGCTGGTTCTATTAAGGTTGATTCGCCTGCGGGGCAATATTTGACTGATCATGGTGTTAAAGTGGCTGATTTTAATCAGTATGGAACCCGTCGTGGAAATCATGAAGTTATGATGCGTGGGACCTTTGCTAACATTCGCATTCGTAATTTTATGTTGGGAGAAAGTGGTTGTGAAGGAGGTTATACAGTTCATTATCCGTCCAAAGAGGAAACAACAATTTACGATGCAGCAATGGCATATAAGCAAGAAGGAGTTTCACTCGTTATTTTTGCTGGTATTGAATATGGCAACGGGTCATCTCGTGATTGGGCGGCTAAAGGTACTAATCTTCTTGGCGTAAAAGCAGTGATTGCTCAATCTTTTGAGCGTATTCATCGGTCTAATCTTGTTGGTATGGGTATTGTTCCTTTTGTATTTGAAGCGGGTGCAAGTTGGCAATCGCTTGGTTTAAAAGGAGATGAACAAATAACGATTGAAGGAATCGATAATTTGAAACCTCGTCAGAAGACTACAGCTACAATCACTTTTTCTGATGGAATGGTGAAAACTGTACCATTATTATGTCGTGTTGATACTGAGGATGAGTTAGATTATTTGCATCATGGTGGCATTTTGCACTATGTTTTGCGTAATTTGGCAGGTTAAATAAGATTTATCTGTTTAACAGTGTGTTTAAGTAGGGTCTCAAAGAGGTGTGTTGCTGATTTTTAGGTTCATCTTTGAGAATCTAATTGACGTTTGTTTTCAGATTACGTTATAAGAGCATCAATAATGAACAGCTTTAGAGCTTAGACTTGTTTATTTCAGTAAAATATTTTGTCGAGTTAATTTTTACTGATTAGTTGAAAGAGAAAGATACGATGGCGAATACACTTTCAGCCAAAAAAGCAGTGCGCAAGATTGCAGCACGCACGCAAATCAATAAGGCCCGCCGTTCACGCGTTCGCACTTTTATTCGTAAATTTAATGATGCTTTAGCTAGCGGTGATAAAGCTTCTGCAGAAGTAGCATTTAAAAATTTTGAACCTGAAATTATGCGTGCGGTTTCTAAAGGGGTTTTTCATAAGAATACTGCTGCACGAAAGGTGTCGTGTTTAGCGAAACGCTTAAAAGCCTTTAGCGCCTAAATTTTTTCTAATTTATTAAATTAAGTCAGTGCCGAACAGGTGCTGGCTTTTTTATTTATTTTCAAACATGATGCTTTTTTTATAAAAGCTATACGACGGTTATTACTGTTAAAAAATAGAATAAATTTATAATGTTAAGATAGTTATCCACAAGCCTTGTGGATTGTGATAGAGTCTTTTCTTGTCAAGCTTTTTTTATTTTTTTTTTAATGAATGAATTTTTTCATTAGTAGTAAATTTTTCGTAAAGAAAAAGTGAGTTGAATCAATGAACTTTCTTATTTGTTTTTTACGATTGCAAAATTATTGCGGATTTTAATGGTCTTTTGATTTTATTTTGGCCTCTTGCATTTTACCTCTTCTGTTTTGTATGGTCTTTAATAGAAATTGAAAATGCACAAGGTTTACATCAGCTAGATGCTATAGCGTGTTAGGTGAAGAATGCTTTAGCTTAAGCGAGTTTTCGAGTGAGCTTTTTGGTTTCTTTATTGATATGTTTTGTCATCTTGAAGAGCATATCGTACAATCAGTAAAAGATAAATCTTATTGGTCATCTTTGTTAGTCAGGTTGTAATGAGGCTATCTTAGGGGAGGATGAATCATCTCATTTTGGGAAAGGAGCACTTGCCTTGGCTAAGTAAATATTTAGCTGTTTGGCAGGACAAGATTGTAGTTTTTATCGGAATAAAAAATGGTGGATAAATTGAGTTCTAGAGCTAATTCCTTGAAAAGGGTTTCGGTGGATGTCCTGTCAACAGAAAGAGCAATAAATCAAATGACGAATATAAATGAAATGGGTGGTACAAGTACTCTTGGAGAGCGTCCAGTTATTTTGGAAGAAGAAGGTGCAGCTGCTTTTGCACGTGTGATGGCGCAATTAAAAGTGCGGGTTGGTGTTGAGGCTTATACCAGTTGGTTTGGTCGTTTGAAACTTTCCGAGTATAATCGCAATCTTGTGAAACTTTCTGTTCCTACAGCATTTTTGCGTTCATGGATTAATAATCATTACGGTTCTCTTTTAACCAGTTTATGGCAACAGGAAAATTCAGCGATTCTTCGAGTTGAAGTTATTGTTCGTGATTTAAAACGTGTTTCAAAAAATGAAATGTGCAAAACAAATGGAAGCTCTGTTATTGCAGTTTCTGAGGAGCAGAATACTTCATCTTTAGCTGAGAGTTATGTGGAGCATTCAACTAAGAATTCTCAGGCAGGAATCTTTGGTTCGCCACTTGATTCGCGTTATACTTTTGAGAATTTTGTTGAGGGTGCTTCAAATCGTGTTGCTTTAGCTGCAGCGCGTTCAATTGCGGAGGGTCATAAAAGTGCGTTACGATTTAATCCTCTTTTTATTCATGCATCAGTTGGTTTGGGAAAAACGCATTTGCTTCAAGCTATCGCAGCCGCCGCTTTGAAGCGTTTAACGCCAGCACGGGTTATTTATTTGACTGCTGAATATTTTATGTGGCGTTTTGCGACAGCTATTCGTGATAATAATGCTCTTTCTTTTAAAGAACAGCTTCGCGATATTGATCTTTTAATTATTGATGATATGCAATTTTTACAGGGTAAATCGATTCAGCACGAATTTTGCCATTTGCTCAACATGTTACTTGATAGTGCAAAGCAGGTTATCGTGGCTGCAGATCGTCCACCAGCGGAATTGGAATCGCTTGATCTTCGGGTTCGGTCTCGTCTTCAAGGGGGGGTTGCTCTTGAAATTGAAGCGCCAGATTATGAAATGCGCCTAAAAATGTTGCAGCAACGATTGAAGGTAGCACGACAAGATGATAGTGCAATTGAAATTTCTAATGATATTTTAGAGTATATTGCTAAAACAATTTTAGGGTCAGGGCGCGATATTGAAGGAGCATTTAATCAGCTTTTATTCCGTCAGTCTTTTGAATCTGATTTGTCTTTAGAGCGTGTTGATGAATTATTAGGTCATTTGACACGTTCAGGTGAGCCAAAACGTATTCGAATTGAGGAAATTCAACGTACGGTTGCACGTCATTATAACGTTTCTAAGCAGGATTTATTATCCAATCGCCGAACACGTACAGTTGTTAAGCCACGGCAAGTTGCAATGTATTTGGCAAAAGTGTTGACGCCTCGCTCGTTGCCTGAAATTGGGCGTCGTTTTGGAGGGCGCGATCATACAACAGTTTTACATGCTGTACGCAAAATTGAAGATTTGATTTATGATGATCAAACTTTAGCTAAAGAACTTGAGTTACTTAAGCGACTAATTGGAGAACAGGCTGTATAACATTGATAATTTTTTATTCTATTTATTGATATGTTGGAAAGATTCAGTGAAAATAGTCATTTTTGCTTGTGTGATGCCCTATTGCCATTTTAGTAGAGGTTGAATAAACTTCAACTATGATTCTTTAAATGAATCGAGTGCTTTGGCTGAGCAAATTCCTATAGTTATGAAATAAATTATCAACGGGGATTTTTATGCACATTACAATTGACCGCAATCAATTTTTAAAGTCTCTTAATCGTGTTCATCGTGTGGTTGAGCGTCGTAATACGATTCCTATTTTGTCAAATGTATTGATTAACGCAAGTGGTGATGGTGTACAATTAAAAGCAACAGATCTTGATCTTGAAGTTATAGAGTCTTCTTTAGCTAAAGTTGAGCAGGAAGGAGCAATAACTGTTCCAGCGCATTTGCTTTATGACATTGTTCGTAAGCTTTCCAGTGGAAGTGAGATTGTGCTAAAGGTTGATAATAATCAAGCAAATACAATGTCTGTTGTTTCTGGTTGTGCTAATTTCCAACTTCAATGTCTTCCTAAGGTAGATTTTCCAGAGTCACTTCCAGGTCAGTTTAGTTGTCGTTTTTCTTTGTCGGCATCAGATTTAAAGCGCTTATTTGATTGTACGCAATTTGCTATTTCGACTGAAGAAACGCGTTATTATCTTAATGGTATTTATTTTCATGTCGTTGATGATGGTATTTTGAAGTTGCGTTTAGTTGCGACTGATGGTCATCGTCTAGCGCAGGTTGATATGGAGGCGCCTTCAGAAATTAAGGATATGCCGGGTGTTATTATTCCTCGTAAAGCTGTGGGAGAGTTACAAAAACTTCTTGCCGAAGAAACTGAGGCTGATGTTTCTATAGAACTCTCAGAAACAAAGATTCGTTTCTCTGTTGGGTCTGTGGTTTTGACATCGAAATTAATTGATGGAACATTTCCAGAATATCAACGCGTCATTCCTCTGTGCAATGATAAAAAGCTGGCTGTCAACCGGCAGGATTTTTCTGCTGCAGTTGATCGTGTTTCAACAATCTCAAGCGACCGTGGTCGTGCGGTAAAATTAACAATCGAAAATGGGCAGCTAAAGCTTGTGGTTAATAATCCTGATTCTGGAAGTGCAGAAGATCAATTAATTGCAAATTACACATCTGATCCGCTTGAGATAGGCTTTAATTCACGTTACCTTTTAGATATTGCTGCGCAACTTACAAGTGATGAAATGGTTTTTATGTTGGCTGATGCTGGGGCACCGGCACTGATTCGTGAAAGTGATGATGCAGCTGCACTTTATGTGCTGATGCCTATTCGTGTTTAAGGATAATGCGCTTTGCAGTGCAGTGCTAGCCGTGTACATAAGGTAACAGTGAGGCAGCTGAAATTAACGCATTATCGCAATTATTGCTCTTTCAATGTTCATTTATCAGGTCAGCATGTAGTTTTTACTGGTCATAACGGTGCTGGTAAAACTAATCTTTTAGAGGCATTATCTTTTCTTTCTCCTGGTCGTGGGTTACGGCGTGCGGCTTATTCTGATATCAGTTTTTCTAAGAGTGGAGAGGCTGCATTTGTTGTATTTGCTCGTCTCCAATGTGCTCTTTATGGTGAAGTGCATATTGGTACAACTTTAGAGACTGGTGATAGTAGCCGAAAAGTACATATCAATGGTGTGCATGAGTCGTGTGATTGTTTGACAGATTATTGCCATGTGAGTGTGTTGACTCCTTCTATGGATGGACTTTTTATGGGGCCTTCACTTGATCGACGTCGTTTTTTAGATCGTATGGTTTTGGCTATTGATTCTTTACATAGTCGGCGCATCGCAGATTATGATAAGGCTATGCGCGCGCGTAATCGTTTGTTTTTAGATGGAAATGAAGATTGTGCTTGGTTTGATGCTTTAGAGGCGCAGATGGCTGAACTTGCGACAGCTATTGCAGCTGCACGGATTGATGTTATTCAGCTTTTGAATGATATGTCTGAGCAAACATCGTCTTATACACTTTTTCCACGGGCTTTTCTGCAAATTGATGGTTTTTTGGAAAAAGCTCTTGGAACAACATCAGCAATTGAGGTTGAAGAGCAATTTTTAGAACGATTGCGTCGCAATCGCCCGGTAGATTATGCTGCTAGGCGAACATTAGAAGGGCCGCATCGTACAGATTTACAGGTTTTTTATGCGGATAAAAATATAGCTGCAACATCTTGTTCAACAGGTGAACAGAAAGCTTTGTTGACAGGTTTAGTTTTATGTCATGCGCGTTTAACGGGTATGATGTCAAATATGACACCTATTCTTCTTCTTGATGAAATGGCTGCTCATCTTGATTCTCGTCGGCGTGCTGCTTTATTTGATATTCTTGATGATTTAGGTAGTCAGACATTTATGACGGGAACAGATCGTATTTTATTTGATTCCTTAAAAGGACGAGCAGAGTTCTTTGAGATTGAAGATGGAGCTTTATTGCAGAAAGAAACCTATTCAAAGTTTTTGATGGGATAATAATTGAAGAAAAAGAGGCTTGTTGTGTCTGCAATTATAACGGTTTTAAATGGTCCTAATTTGAATTTTCTTGGAAGACGTGAGCCAGAAATTTATGGCAGTGAAACCTTAGAAGATATTGAAAATTCTTGCAAAAATTATGCAATAAACCTTGGAATAACGGTGCAATTTCATCAAAGTAATTATGAAGGACAATTAATTGAGTGGATACAAGCAGCAACTGGAGTGAGTGCTGGATTGATTATTAATCCAGCTGCTTATAGTCATACATCTCTTGCAATTCTTGATGCATTAAAAATGTTTTCAGGGTTAATAGTGGAGATTCATTTGTCAAATATTTATCAGCGTGAATCTTTTCGTCATCATTCTTATATTTCTATGGGGGTAGATGCAGTCATTGCCGGGTGTGGGAGTGAGGGATATTTATTTGCACTTAATTATATTGCTAAGCGGCTGAAATGTGGTATAAAAAAGGCATAAATTGGACAATATTGATAAGGTGTGTTTGACATTTTCTTAATAATTTGTTTCAAATGAGTAAGATAGTTTATAAAAATACTATTACTGTTTTTATGATAATTTATTAATACATATAACAGGCAGGTCAGAATGAGAAACTGTTTTGAACAAATTAAGATGCTTGCTATTTTAGGGGGGGCATTACTTTTATCCGGTTGTAAAATAGATGTTCTTCAACCTGGGGGGTATATTGCACGTCAACAGCTTACTTTAATTGTTATATGTGTTCTTGTTATGCTTTGTGTCGTGATTCCAGTGATGATTGCGGTAGTTCTTTTGGCTATTAAATATCGCGCATCGAACACAACGGCAGATTATTTGCCTGATTGGGGGCACTCAAATAAAATTGAAGTTTTTATGTGGGGTGTTCCCATTGTTATTGTTGCGATTTTAGGTTTATTGACGGCTTATTACACTTTTAGGCTTGAACCTTCAAATCCACTTCCAGTAGATGTTGCTGGTGAGGAGAAGCCGTTGCAGGTCGATGTTGTGGCTCTGGATTGGAAATGGTTGTTTATTTATCCTGAATATGGTGTTGCATCGATCAATGAAATTTATGCGCCGGAAGGTCGTCAAGTATTGTTGCAGTTAACATCAGAAAACTCTGTTAATGCATTCTGGGTGCCAAAACTTGGTACAGTTCTTTATGCTATGCCGCAGATGAATTCTAAATTACATTTAGTGGCTGATGAGCAAGGAATATTCAACGGGGGCTCGGCGAACTATAGTGGTGATGGTTTTTCAAGTATGCGTTTTCAATGGCATTCTGTGTCTTTAGAGGATTTCGATGATTGGATTGCTAAAGCTCGGGCGAGTGGGCAAAAACTTGATCGTTTATCTTATCGTCAACTTTCAAGTGTACCTCGTATGGGTGATGTTGTTGCGAAAGAAAAAGATGCTGAAGTGCGTTATTTTGCACCTGTTGAAGAACGGCTTTATTATCGAATTGTTAACCGGTGTGTTGATGAAAATACGATATGTAATGAAGATTTAATGAAGCGTGCTGCCGCTCAGACACTTTGGGGTACACTTTGTTCTGTTTTTGATCCGGGTGTTCTTTAAGAAGGCATCAATCGAGAAAAAACTCTTTTTTAAAAAGGTTTTTTAAAACTAAAATTCATTGGATATGGGGTGAGAAATGTTTGGAAGATTTACGGATCCTACGGCTGGTGCTTTTCATGCACTTACACATGAGCCAATTGTTCTTCATACATGTATTGCAATTGTTGTGATTAGTTTGGTCGCTATTATTGCTTTAACGGCGTTTGGCTGGTGGGGAATTCTTTGGCGTAATTGGATTACAACAGTTGATCATAAGCGCATTGGTATTATGTACGTCGTTCTCGGAATTATCATGCTTGTGCGTGGTTTTGCTGACGCGATTATGATGCGAACACATCAGGCTATGGCGCTTGGTAATGAAACAGCAGGTTATTTGCCTCCTGAGCATTTTGATCAGATTTTCTCGGCTCATGGTGTTATTATGATTTTCTTCATGGCGACACCAATTTTATTTGGTATTTTTAATTACCTTATACCTCTTCAAATCGGTGCTCGTGATGTTGCGTTTCCGTTTGCAAATAATCTAGGATTTTGGATTACGGTTGCAGCAGCAATACTACTCAATATATCTCTTGGTGTTGGTAATTTTGGTCGTGGTGGTTGGTTGATGTATCCACCTTTCTCAGAGTTACAAAGTAGTCCAGATACAGGTGTTGATTATTATTTGTGGTCACTTCAGCTTTCTGGTATCGCGACAACGATGGGGGCAATCAATTTTGTTGCAACTATTATTAAAATGCGCGCTCCCGGGATGACATTGATGAAGATGCCCGTTTTTTGTTGGGGAGCTTTTGTTAGCAATATTCTTATTATAGTTATTTATCCTGTTCTAGCTGTAGCGTTTGCATTGTTGGCAGGTGACCGTTATTTGGGTATGAATTTTTTTACCAATGCAGCTGGTGGCAATCCAATGGTTTGGATTAATTATGTTTGGATTTTTGGTCACCCTGAAGTTTATGTTTTAGTCGTTCCTGCTTTTGGGATTGTTTCTGAAATTGTACCCACCTTTTCTTCAAAACGTCTTTTTGGGTATAGCTCAATGGTTTGGGCGATTTTGGTCATTTTGATTCTTTCACTTATTGTTTGGGGGCACCATTTCTTTACAATGGGTGGTGGTGAAGCTGTTAATACTTTCTTTGGCGTTGCAACGATGATTATTGCAATTCCAACGGGTGTTAAAGTCTTTAATTGGTTGCTCACTATGTATAAGGGTCGGATTCGCTTTGAGCCTCCTATGCTTTGGTGTATGGGGATGATGTTTACATTTGTTGGTGGTGGGTTGACAGGTGTTTTGATGTCCATTGTGCCTGCTGATTGGCAGTTTCATAATTCTCTATTTTTGGTGGCTCATTTTCACCATACAATTATTGGGGGTGTTGTCTTTGCTTATTTGGGGGGTCTGGCTTTTTGGTTTCCAAAAGTTTTTGGTGTTAAACCAAACCGCATGTTAGGTATCGCATCTTTCTGGTGTTGGTTTATTGGTTTTTACATTGCTTTCTTCCCGGTTTATATACTTGGTTTGATGGGCGTTACGCGTCGTCTCCAACACTATATTGAGCCTAGTTGGCAACCAATGTTTGTTATTGCTGCAGTGGGAGCCTTTATTATTCTTCTTGGTATCCTTTGTTTTGTGCTGCAAGTTGTTTTGGCAATTTGGTATGGTATCAAGCATAAGGGGCGCTTGCCAGTAACACCGAATGATCCTTGGGGTAATGCGCGTACGCTTGAATGGTTGGCTTCTTCTCCTCCTCCTTCTTATAATTTTGCAATTATTCCAGAAGTACAGGCTGAGGATGCTTATTGGGATATGAAGAAAAATGGTTATCAGCGTCCAACGAGTGGGTTTACAAAAATCCATATGCCGTCAAATACATCAGCTGGAGTTATTGCAGGTTTATTCTCATTAATTGTGGGTTTTGCGCTTGTCTGGCATATTTGGTGGCTTGTTGCGATTGGGGTGATTGGCTTTGTTGCAACGATTATTTGCCATTCATTAATGGGCGATCATCATGGTTATTATATTCCAGCTGAAGAAGTGCAGAAAACAGAAGACACCTTCACAGCTGTTCTTAAAGAACAAGGAGTAAAAGCATGAGTGCGGTAACAATGAATAATGTTTACGCGGATGAACATCACCACGACAATAGTTCGGTAATGATATTTGGATTTTGGATTTATATCCTTTCGGACTTGATCGTGTTTGCGACGCTTTTTTCAAGTTTTGCTGTATTTTCTGCTTCTTATGGTGGAGGTAAAGCAGGCAATGAGTTTATTGATTTAAACTTTGTGTTGGTTGAAACTGCTATTTTGTTGTTGTCATCAATTACCTATGGCTTCGTAATGGTGCAAGCCCACAAGGGTAATTTGGCTGGCGTACGTTTATGGATGGCTATAACCTTTGTACTTGGATCTTGCTTTATTGGGATGGAAATTTATGAATTTCATGAACTTTTGAGTGAGGTGTATTATTATGATGCTGGCGCTTATGCTGGTATTGATTTGACAACAGGTACGCAGCTTTTTGGGCGAGAAGTTTTATCTGCTTATTGGTCAGCATTTTTTGCTTTGGTTGGTACTCACGGTCTCCATGTAAGTGTTGGTCTGCTTTGGATGATTGTGATGTTTTTTCACCTATGTCGTAGTGGTTTGGATCAGAACAATAAAACACGTTTAACATGTCTTTCAATTTTCTGGCATTTGCTTGATATTGTTTGGGTTGGTGTTTTTACTATGGTTTACTTGTTAGGAGTACTGTAATGAGCATGCATGACAAAGCACATAATCCAAGTACTATCTCTTATTTGGTTGGTTTTATTCTGGCTGTTTTTTTTACTTTAGGTTCTTTTATTCCTGTAATGTATGGGATGTTGGACAGTTGGGCGGTTAGTACAAAAGTTATTTATCTCATTGGTATGGCACTGATCCAGATTGTTGTACAGATTGTTTTCTTTTTGCACTTGAATTCTGGTCCAGACGCTAAGTGGAACTGGATAACCTTATGGTTTGCGGCTATATGCGTTTTCATTATTATTGGAGGAACGTGGTGGGCTATTTCTCATTTGAATTATAATATGATGGGTGGTTCAGGACGTATTATTGTGCCAGAAGTGTTAGAAATGAATGTAACTGAACCAGAAGAGCCTGCATCAAGTATACAAGAGCAGGAGGAACCAGCATCAGGTATACAGGAGCCGGAAGAACCAGTGCAAGGTATGCAGGAACCGGCGTCAAGTGCACAAGAGCCGGAAGAACCAGCGTTGAGAGATTCATCGTCTTTTAATGATTAGAATGCTTTCATTGTAAAAGAGAAAGAGAATGATTCTATAGTAAAAGGAATCATTCTCTTAAAAATTTATAGGCTTAAATATTTTGGCAAGAATTCGTAAGAATTATTGAATAAGTTTTTCTACTTTTTTCTAATGTCTAAACCATTATTCTCCTTGAGTTTCTTCACTTTGTTTTAGTTCTTCAAGTGTTGGCATGGACATAATGTTGTATCCTGAATCAACATAGTGAATTTCTCCAGTAACACCTGATGATAAATCAGAAAGCAAATAAAGAGCAGATTTCCCAATCTCATTAATGTTTACAGTGCGGCGGAGTGGTGCATTGCGACGTTGATATGAAAAGATTGCTCTTGCAGCTGCAATGCCATTACCAGCTAAGGTTCTAACAGGACCAGCTGAAATTGCATTGACACGGATATTTTGAGGACCAAAATCTGCAGCTAAATAACGCACCATAGCTTCTAAGGCTGCTTTAGCAACGCCCATGATATTGTAGTTAGGAACAACTTGCTGTGAAGCTCCATAAGTGAGTGTTAAAAGTGTTCCACCATTGGGCATGAGCTTACCCGCGCGTTGAGCGATTTCCGTAAAAGAATAAGCTGAAATTACCATTGTGCGAGTAAAATTCTCGCGAGTTGTAACATCGACATAACGCCCTTTTAATTGTGTTTTATCTGAATAACCAATGGCATGGACAACGAAATCAATTGATCCCCACTCTTTTTTTAAATATTCAAAAACTTGGTCAACATTTTCAATTTTTTCAACGTCACACTCAAGTAATAATTTGCAGCCAAGTTTTTTTGCAAGCGGTTGAACGCGTTTTCCAAAAGCATCTCCTTGATAAGTCAACGCGAGTTCAGCTCCTTCTTTTGCTAATTGACATGCAATGCCCCAAGCAATTGAATGATCATTCGCAATCCCCATAATGAGGCCACGCTTGCCCTCCATCAAACCTTTCATATTATTTCTCCGTAAGATCGTGCCATTGTCAATCAGTTAAGAATCATCATTTACGTATAACGTTGGAAAACAAGCGTTGCATTGGTACCTCCAAAACCAAATGTATTTGATAATACAGTATTTAATTCTTGATGATCACGGCGTTTACGGACAATCGGCATATCGGCAAAAGCGGGATCAAGTTCTTCAATATGAGCACTCTCACAAATAAAATTATGATTCATCATTAACAATGTATAGATTGCTTCTTGAACACCTGCTGCACCTAAAGAATGACCTGTTAAAGATTTTGTAGCAGAAATTGGTGGGCATTGATCACCTGTCCCAAAGATCTGGCGGATTGCTTCTATTTCAGGGGGATCACCAATGGGTGTTGCTGTTGCATGGGGATTGATGTAATCAATTTTATTTTTTACGGTTGCAAGCGCCATGCGCATGCATCTTTCTGCTCCTTCACCAGATGGAGAAACCATATCATGTCCATCAGATGTAGCACCATAACCAACAATTTCACCATAGATTTTTGCGCCACGTGCTTTGGCTACTTCTAACTCTTCAAGAACCAAAACACCAGCGCCACCAGCAATAACAAATCCATCACGATTGATATCATACGCACGTGAAGCTTTTTCTGGTGTGTCATTATATTTACTAGACATAGCACCCATGGCATCAAATAAAACAGATAACGTCCAATCTAAATCTTCACAACCTCCCGCAAAAATGCGATTTTGTTTGCCGTATTGTATCATCTCATAAGCATTACCAATGCAATGATTGGATGTAGCACAAGCTGAAGAGATCGAATAGTTTACTCCTTTAATTTTAAAGAAAGTTGCAAGAGTTGCTGCTGCTGTAGAACTCATCGCTTTGGGTACCACAAAAGGTCCAACACGTTTAGGGCCTTTCTGACGTGTAATATCGGCAGCTTCAACGATTGAACGAGTGGAGGGTCCTCCAGAACCCATAATAATACCAGTGTGTTCATTTGATACTTCACTAGGTTCTAAACCTGCATCAGCTATTGCTTGATCCATAGCAATATGATTCCATGCTGTTCCATGACCATGAAAACGCATAGCTCGTCGATCAACCAATTCTTCTATATTTACATTTGGTTTGGCATAAACTCTGCTACGAAAGCCTAATTCAGCATATTCTGGTGCATAAGAAATTCCTGATTTTGCTTCACGCAAACTCGTTAAAACAGCTTGAAGTCCGTTTCCAATTGAGGAGATAATTCCCATTCCGGTTACAACAACTCGACGCATTCATACCTCCTTAGTTCATTAGAGCACAACAAAATGTTTTTTCTGATGGAATAATGTTAGTCTTCTTTAAATAAAGCAACGCGTAAATCATTGGCTTTGTAAATGGATTTTCCATCTGCCTTCACCCATCCATCTGCTATTCCTAAGACCAAATTCCCACGTCGAATACGTTTAAAATTGATTTCATATTCAAGCAGTTGAGTTTGCGGAGTAACCATACCTGATAATTTTGTTTCGCCTGTCGATATAGCACGCCCTTTTCCTGGTTCACCTAACCAACCAAGGAAAAAACCTGTTAATTGCCATAGTCCATCTAAACCAAGACATCCTGGCATGACAGGGTCACCGATAAAATGACAATCGAAAAACCATAGATCTGGAGTGATGTCAAATTCCGCACGAACTACTCCTTTATTATATTCACCACCAGTTTCACTAATTTGGGTGATTCGGTGAATCATTAACATTGGAGGTGCAGGTAATTGCGCATTACCTTTACCAAACATTTCACCGCGAGCACAGCTTAGGAGCTCTTCATAAGTGTAGCGAGACTTTTGTTCAGTCATTGTTACTCCATTTATCTCCGTATATTTCATTGTGCTTTTTCAACTTATTTTTAAAGCAAATTTGAGGGAGAAGGAAATGATTTTATATGATTAAAGGCCTTTTTTATATATTTTTATTATGAAAAGCTATTTTTGATAAAATCAAGAATTTATATTTTATCTTCCTCATTTTCCTGAATGTCAACCTTACTTGAATATAAATGTAATGCAGCTTATATTGCGTCAATAAACATAAACAATTTAGGATTTATAAAGAGAAATAGTTCGTGAGAGAGTTGTGAATTATTATTCCTTACCTGAATTAGAAAAGCATTTACGCCAAAATGGTTTGCGGACAACACGCCAGCGATTAGAGCTCGCCAAAATGATTTTTTTTCAAGGTAATCGCCATATTGCGGCTGAAGAGCTTTATGAAGAGGCGGTTAAATCAAATGTTCCTGTATCTTTAGCGACAGTTTATAATACACTTCATCAATTTACGGAAGCTGGTTTATTACGAATTATTGCTGTAGAAGGTTCAAAAACTTGGTTTGATACGAATACATCTGATCATTACCATTTCTACATTGAAGGTGAGAATCGTATTCTTGATATTCCTTGTAATTTAAAAGGGGCTCCTATCATTGAAAATTTGCCTAAACCGCCGGAGGGGATGGAAATTTCACATGTTGATTTAATCATTCGATTAAAACCCAAAATTTAGTCTGATATTAGGAATTAAACAGTTTAATACGTAAAAATTAAGTTCAAAAACTGAAAAATCATTAATTTTTGATTTTTTCATCAGGATAAATTCCCCATAATTGGGTTTGATGAAACCATCCGCGAATGTTACGAATATCTAGTTCACACCAATGCCCGTCACATTGACGGATATTACCGATAATATTGGGTTCTACTTCTGCTAAAAGTTTTGCATTATCTGTTGGGGTTTGGCGTACCATAAGTCTTTTTGTTTTATCTTTTTGCCACGGAATAGTTATAGCAGTTCGTTTTCCCGATAAAAGCGATTGATAGACCCACCCTTCGTCTCCTTCAGCATCACGAATTTTGCGCCATTGATCATATTCTTGAATAATTTCAATAGGTAAGCCCTGCTTTTGATAGGTGTAGATAATAGGATAATTACTTCCTGGTCCCACGCGTACATTAACACGCGCAGGCTTAATCGACGCAAATCGTGGAAGTGGTAAACCACTTGGACCAAAATTTTGATTGGGTGCTTGTGCGTACGAAGGAACAAGAGAACCAAATAAAAATTCTCCTGTTATTAATATACATGATAGGAATGTTGAAAATCGAAACCAAATAGAATTTTTCATTTTTCAACCTTTTTCTTATTCTACGCTTTGTAATTTAACATTTGGAAAATAGGTCTGAGACTTATTTAATATGGCATATGTTTAGTTAAAGAGGTTTAAATTAATTGAGAAATTATGATAAAATTAGTGGAAAATACTAAAAACATATTGAAAATATAGATGTACAATAAATAAAGATTCATCATAACATTAAAGTAAATTTCTTCTTTTAATAAAGCAATATATAAACGAACTTTTTGCCATTCATTTGATTAAATGATACAATTTATAATATACAATAATAAAAAGTCATTTTTCAATGTTTTAATGTTTATGCATAAGCTATCTTATGAGGAAAATACGTGCAAAATTATAAACGGAAATGTTTTAGTTAAAGTGCGTAAATGAAAAGCCTTATAACAGGTGGTAAATTTATATGTTTAAAAAAGTAAGTGTGGAATTCAGCTCTGCATTAATAAGTATATAAAATCAAATTATTATTTTCTACATATGATAAATAATAATTGCGTTGTTGTATTTTTTAAACTCTCTCATATGAGAGAGCGTATGTTATATTTTCTGGATTGGTCGACGTTTTGCTATGAGATACTGATTTTTCTTAGCAAAATATGCGACAGCTTCTTCTAATGGTTCGATCATAACATCCATAGATTTGCCATTTGCGTGAATGATATTTTGGTGATCGACCATAATAGCAACATGGCCTTTCCAAAAAATCAAATCACCTCGTTGAAGATTTTCATCGTCTGTTAATTGTTTTCCTATGGTTTTCTGTTGCATATCGGTATCTCGTAAAACCATTTGACCGGTCATCATCATAGAAAGTTGGACCAATCCCGAACAATCAATACCAAAACCACTGACACCACCCCAAAGATAAGGTGTGCCGACAAGAGTTTGCGCAACTGTAACGTAATCTTCATAGATATATTCAATGGGCTTAAGGTGACAAGAAACAATAACTTTTCCATTTTCAAGGATAGAATACATTGTATTTCGTGTCTCAATTTCATCAACGACACTTACTTTGCTTCCCATGGATAAGGCACTTTCTATTGGTCCACGTAAGTCAGCCTGTAAATATTGAAAGCTACGCGGCACTGAAACGATATGAGTTTGTTTTATAGTTGGTGTACAAAGAATTTTTGTATCAATATAACCCACATAGTTGTCTTTGAGTGATTGCCCCCATGACATGGTTTCTCCTTGTTCAAAGATTAAAAGTTCTTCTCCAAAAAGACATTCAGTTTGCCTTTCGCTTTTTTGACTTTTATCCTTAAACAAACCGGCAACTGCTGTATTAACGCGTTTTTTTTCTCCTTGAATAGGGCGTTGAGCTGTCATTTCTTTTATAATGTGCTGATCTGCAAGATCATTTCTGAATGGATATAATCGTGGATCTTTATGTATCATCTATGTTAACTTTGGTCTTTGAAAAGATGATAAAGGGCACGAATAACTTGTGCACTACCACCAGTAGGATAACCTGGTTTTTCTTTTTGTATCCACCCATAAAGATCAAAATGAGCAAAATGTTGGGTTTTTTCAACAAAAGAGTTGAGAAATAAGGCAGCAGTTATAGAACCAGCTAAATTATCCTGAGTCACATTATTGAGATCAGCAATCGGTGATGATAATTTTTCCTTATAAGGTTGCCAGAGTGGCATTTGCCAAAGAGGATCACTAACACAGTTGGCAGCTTGAGAAATTTTTTGTGCCCATGATGAGTCATTACAATAAAATGCAGGAAGATCTGGACCTAATGCTATGCCAGCAGCCCCTGTTAAACTAGCCATACAAAGCATGAATTGAGGTTTGTTTTCATCACCATAGGTTAATGCATCGGCAAGAATAAGTCGGCCTTCAGCATCTGTATTGCCAATTTCAACGCTTAGTCCTTTTCGACTTTTTAAAATGTCACCTGGCCGAAAGGCGTTACCCGAAACTGCATTTTCGACGGCTGGAATTAGAACCTGTAAACGGAAGGGTAATTGTGCATCCATAATAAGCTTAGCTAAGCCTAAGACATGTGCACTACCACTCATATCTTTTTTCATTAACAGCATGTTGTTGGCTGATTTAATGTCTAATCCCCCAGTGTCAAAGGTCACGCCTTTACCAACTAATGTTATTTTAGGATGATTTTCCTGCCCCCATTGTAGTTCAATAAGTCGTGGTGCAATATTGCTTGCCCGCCCTACGGCGTGAATCATTGGAAAGTTTTGTGTAAGGAGTTCGTCTCCACAAATGCTTTTGACGTGAGCATTATAAGTTTGCCCTAGTTGGTAGGTTGTGGTCTCCAGAGTATCAGGGGTCATGTCATTGGCTGGAGTGTTGATAAGATCACGAACAAAAAAGACTGTCTCATAAATTCGTTTGAGTTCATTAAGATCAATTGTGTCATGAACATGAATCGATAATGATTTGAAAGAAGGATTTTGGAGATAACGGTTAAATTGATAGCTTCCTAATGCTAATCCTAAATAAGTATTTATTTCATTTGCGGCTGATCCTTGTAGATGCCAATGGCCGGCGGGCAGATGTTTGGCAAGAAGCCCTGTGATAAAAGGTTCTTCACCATTGCCAATTCCAAATAAAACTTTTTTTAGTTGTCCTGTTTCATGAGGAACAAATAATATTTGCCCTGCTTTTCCAGTAAAATTATTGACTTTCATCCATTTGGTTGTTGATGCATCAAAAGGTAAGTCAGCACAATTTTTTTTGCACACTAAAATAATAGGGCAGCTATTGTCAGCACGTGTTGAAGTGAAATTAATTTGGTGTTGAAGCATATCTATTTGATCCTTATAGTTTTCGAAGTGCGACATATTCGACTAAATGGTTTCTTCCTTTCCGTAGAATAAGGTTAGCTCGTGGCCGTGTTGGCAATATATTTTCCTGTAAATTTTTTAAGTTAATCGTACGCCAAAGATTTTCAGCAATTTTAAAGGCTTCTTCTTCACTTAAGAGCGCATAACGATGAAAATAAGATTCAGGGTTTTGAAACGCTGTTTTACATAAACGCTTGAAACGATCTAGATACCAATGGCGAATCATTTCTGTTTCAGCGTCTACATAGATTGAAAAATCAAAAAAATCTGAAACAAAAGGCATAATTTTTTTATCATTGAGAAAATTACTGATCTGAAGAACATTAACACCTTCAACGATTAAAATATCAGGGTGGTCAATGATAGCTTCTTTATTTTCTAAAACATCGTAGGTCATGTGTGAATAAAGTGGCACGCTGACATTACCGATACCAGCTTTTATAGCAGAAAGAAAGCTCAGCAATTTTTTAATATCATAAGAATCAGGAAAACCTTTACGATTCATACGATTTTTCTTCTGTAATACGGCATTAGGATAGAGAAAACCATCAGTTGTCACTAGGTCGACTTTAAAGCTGGATGTCCAGCGCTTCAAAAGTTCTTGAAGGATGCGTGCAGTGGTTGATTTTCCTACTGCAACAGAACCGGAAATTCCAATAATAAAAGGAGTTTTTATTGTGTCTTCTTGGTACAAAAATTGTTGTCGTTTTTGGAAGAGTTTTTGCACTGCTTCAACGTGGCATGATAACAAACGCGACAACGAGAGATAAATGCGTTGTACTTCTTCAAGATCAATAGGATCGCCAATTGATCGTAGACGCTTAATTTCATCAAAGGTTAAAGTAAGTGGTGTATCTGCACGAAACTGTGACCATTCTTGTGCGGTAAAGACACTATAAGGAGAATAAGGGCCAGAAATGTAGTTGATCAGATCATCTCCTTGATTGGTTTTTGACAGATTGATATCAATCATTTTTTACCAGCCAAGGATTTTTGCTGGATTGCTTTTTTTGCAATAGCAATGTTTGAGTATGAAAAGATAGGGCGCTTTATTGTCAGAAATATTTTATTGTGCATATTCTCTTCATTTAAGATAATCAACGGGTTTGCTCAACTTATAGTCCAATCATTCCAATACATATTAATTTGTTCTCGTGATAGACCTTGTGCCAAAAAAGCCCATAAAAGTAAACGTGCTTTCACTGCGGATAAATAACCTGACATTAAGGCGCCAGAAGCGATCATATCGATTTCTGAACCTTTATAACCATAGGTTGTTTTAGCTGTTGAGCCATTATAAGAACGGCTTGCGATGATAATTGGAATTTTCTTGGCGTATTGTCGTATAATGTCTGCTTCTTGAAAAGAGCAATGACCTGCACCAAAACCAGCTATAACAAGGCCTGCATAATGTCCACTTTCAAGACAGAATTTCATTAAGTTTGTATCAGATGAAAGAGAGGAGTGCAGGAGTGCAACTTGGTGATCATCATTTTTGGGAAAGGTAAAAGTTGTAGGGAAGAAATTTCGATCATTGAAATAAATAAGTTTTCCTTCCAAAATGGTTCCTAAAACACCTGCTAAATCTGACTGAAATGTTTCAACCTTGACAGTATGGCTTTTCTGCACCCAGTAGGGTGAATGAATAGTATCGTTGATTACAACCAAGACACCTCTGTTACGACTTTGTTGATCAGCAGCAACGCGGGTTGCGGCTAAAAGATTAGCCGGCCCATCAGCACCTGCATTACAGGGCAGACGCATAGCGCCAGTTATAACAAGTGGTTCAACTTTATTCCAGTAAAGGGAAAGAAAAAAAGCTGTTTCTTCTAGTGTATCAGTACCTTGTGTTAAGACAATACCATCGGCACCTGCTGCAATTTGCTGTGTTGCCCATTCTATTGTTTCAAAAAGAATTTTAAAAGATAAAGATCCGCTTGGTAATTGTGTTAATGTTTGAGCATAAATATCGGCAATATTTTTTAAATCAGGAACACTTTTTATAAGGATATCTGAAGTTAAAGTTGGTTGCATTTTCCCAAAACTATCGGGCGCCATTGCAATAGTGCCACCCAATGTTCCTATGGCTATTTTTTTCATAGTTTGCCCTTTTAAAAATGCAGATTACATGTGAAAGTTATTTAACAATAATTTAAGTTGGCAGCAACGGTATCATTTTCTTATTTAAATAATTGAGTTAAGCTCAGTCGTTGTGTTTTGCAATATATGTTCTTAAATAAAGAGATAGATAGTTGCATTTTATGTCTGATAAAGGGAAGCAATATTAAGGAGTTTTCTTAATGACAGAACATAAGTCTGATAGAATGTATGGTACAACTATTGTTACTGTACGAAAGGGTGATAAAGTAGTTATGGCTGGTGATGGTCAGGTTTCACTTGGGCAAACCATTATGAAAGGTAATGCACGTAAAGTGCGTCGTCTTGGGAAGGGTGGAACGGTTATTGCTGGTTTTGCAGGCGCTACAGCGGATGCTTTCACATTGTTAGAAAGATTGGAAATTAAGCTTGAACAGTATCCTGATCAGCTTATGCGTGCGTGTGTAGAGCTTGCAAAAGACTGGCGAACTGACCGCTATTTGCGTCGTCTTGAAGCAATGATGCTTGTGGCTGATAAAAAAGTAACTTTGGCTTTAACAGGTCTTGGAGATGTATTAGAACCAGAAGATGGAATCATGGCAATTGGTTCTGGGGGCAATTTTGCTTTATCGGCTGCGCGGGCACTCATAGATACGGATTTGGATGCAAAAGCTATTGCGTGTAAGGCGATGAGCATTGCCGCTGAAATTTGTGTTTATACCAATGGCAATTTCACAATTGAAACATTGGATACAGAGTTATAATTCTTTAGAGAAAGCTATTTGAATGTGTGTTGTATTTTCTCCTCGCGAAACTGTTTCTGAACTTGATCGTTTTATTATTGGTCAAAAAGACGCTAAGCGTTCTGTTGCTATTGCTTTGCGTAATCGGTGGCGTCGGCAACAACTTGAAGGACAAATGCGTGAAGAAGTTATGCCAAAAAATATTTTAATGATAGGGCCGACAGGTGTTGGTAAAACAGGAATAGCACGTCGATTGGCAAAACTTGCTGGTGCGCCTTTTGTTAAAGTAGAAGCCACTAAATTTACCGAAGTTGGTTATGTTGGGCGTGATGTTGAACAAATTATTCGTGATCTTGTTGAAATAGCAATTTCTCTTGTACGCGAAAAAAGGCGGGATGAGGTGAAAGCTAAAGCCCATATGAATGCTGAAGAGCGGGTTTTAGATGCCCTTGTTGGCAAAACGGCAAGTCCTGCTACACGTGATAGTTTTCGTAAAAAATTACGCGAAGGTGAATTAGATGAAAAAGAAATTGAGATTGAAGTAGCCGATAATAGCAGTAACGGTACTCCTACCTTTGATATTCCTGGTATGCCTGGTGCACAAATGGGTATTATGAGTCTATCAGATATTTTTGGCAAAATGGGGACTCGTACAAAAATCCGCAAAACAACTGTGCGGGATGCTTTTAAACCATTAATTGATGATGAATCTGAAAAACTTCTTGATCAGGATCAAATTATTCAAGAAGCATTGCGTGTGGCTGAAAATGATGGAATTGTTTTCATTGATGAGATTGATAAGATTGCAACCAGAGACGGTGGAGCAGGTGCTACTGTTTCACGTGAAGGGGTTCAGCGGGATCTTTTGCCTTTAGTTGAGGGAACAACAGTTGCTACTAAATATGGGCAGATAAAAACGGATCATATTCTTTTTATTGCTTCTGGTGCGTTTCATGTGTCCAAGCCATCTGATTTGTTGCCAGAGCTTCAAGGTCGTTTGCCTATACGTGTAGAGTTAAATGCTTTAACAAGGGAAGATTTACGGCGTATTCTTACCGAACCTGAAGCAAGTTTGATTAAGCAATATATTGCTTTAATGGCGACAGAAGAGGTTCATTTAGAAATTACAGATGATGCAATTGATGCTTTGGCTGATATTGCTGTTGATTTAAACGCAAGGATTGAAAATATTGGGGCACGTCGATTGCAAACAGTGATGGAACGTGTTCTAGATGAAATTTCTTTTACAGCGCCTGATAAAGCTGGTACTTCATTTAAAGTTGATGCTGCTTATGTCAAACAATCTATAGGTGATCTGGCGGCTGATGTCGATCTTTCACGTTTTATTCTTTAAGGATTATCGCTTGTTATCATCTTTTCGTTGTGTTTCGATAACTTTAAAAACTGTGTGCTTTTTATATATCAAAACTTTGTGAAAGAGTTTTTTACACTCTTTCACAAGAGTAGATTAGGTTAGCAAACAATAAAATAAGCTGCTTTCTTATTTGAAGGATTTTGTAGGTATTGATAATCGCAATGCTTTCCTTTCTTAAGATGAAGATAAGATATTTATGTTTTGTTGTATGAGACCGTAGGTTTGAAATGATTGTATCGTGAAAATCTATGATAAACTCGTAAACAAGATCGTTCTAATAAAAAACCATGAAAATAATAGCTGTTAATTGTTACATGTGTTTTTGGTTGCTTTCCGTTATGATTAATTTCATAAAGATTAAGTGCAGGCTAGGTTTTATTTATTTTCTTAGGTTTTTGCATAAGAAAAGAAGTCTTAATCTAGTTACTAAAATAACAGTTTTTCCAGAAATACACGGAATAGCAAATATGGCAGATTCTGGAACAGTAACAACCATAAAAACATGCCAAAATGTTATGAAATTTATTTTCAAAACTGAGTAGTGATGAACGAAACGATAAAAATTGTATCTATCTATATAGATAGTGATACTTAAAACCAAAATACAAGACTTTGATTTTGGGTAATTTATCACTAATATAATTTATCTATTTCATCATTGAAGTGATGTTTGCTAGTTTTATCTTTGTTGGTGACAATTTATATACTTGGTTTGACCTATTTAGACAAATCCAAGAAGTCATTTTTAGCGAGGATCACGGTATTTATCAAATTGTAAAAACACACCATCCATCATAGGCAAATAATTTAGCTTGTTTGCAAAAGAGACGGAATTTGACATTGGTAGATTTTAAGAAATTTAATTACCAAGACGATTATAATTTAAAAGTTTGTATTTATTATTCATTGAGTATCTTAATTAAATCAGAAAACAGCCAATATTAATTTGGGTTAAGTTGAAGAAAATCATATTTTTAAAGATAAAAACAGTGACGCATTGGGTTCTTTCAAAAAGAAATGCTACCCTAACGTGAGGATAGCATTTTTTTCATGATAATAAGAAAAAACTCAATTTTCTTTTTTCTTACTGCGGCGTTTTCGTTCAGTGTTACTTTTTTTATCAGAACTATTTTCTTTTTCTGACTTTATTGAATCATCGAGAGCAGTTTCTTTCCCGGTTTGTTGGTCAACAACTTTCATCGATAATCGGATTTTACCGCGTTCATCAAAGCCCATTAATTTAACCCAAACTTTATCACCCTCTTTAACGATATCAGTTGTTTTTTCTACGCGTTCTGATGCCAGTTGGGAAATGTGGACGAGTCCATCGCGTGAGCCAAAAAAGTTCACAAATGCGCCAAATTCTGCAGTTTTTACAACTGTTCCTTGATAAATGGCACCAATTTCGGGCTCATCAACAATCGAATGAATCCAACGTTTTGCTGCTTCAATGGCTTTAGCATCGGTAGAAGCAATCTTAATTGCTCCATTATCTTCAATGTTAATTTTAGCTCCAGTTTGTTCAACGATTTCCCGAATTACTTTTCCACCAGAGCCAATAACATCACGTATTTTATCTACAGGAATGTTCATCATTTCTATACGTGGAGAAAATTCGCTTAGTTCATCACGTGCACTGGTTAAGGCTTTTGACATTTCATTGAGAATATGGATTCGACCGTCTTTGGCTTGCTCAAGTGCTATTTTCATAATTTCTTCGGTAATACCATCAATTTTAATGTCCATTTGCAAAGATGTGATACCATTTTTTGTACCTGCTACTTTGAAGTCCATATCACCAAGATGATCTTCATCGCCTAAAATGTCAGACAAAATAGCAAAACGTTCACCTTCTTTAATCAGGCCCATCGCAATACCCGCAACAGGGCGAGCCAAAGGAACACCTGCATCCATGAGCGCAAGTGAAGTTCCACAGACAGTTGCCATTGAAGATGATCCATTAGATTCAGTAATTTCCGATACAGCACGAATAGTGTAAGGGAAAGAGTCTTTTGTGGGCAATATTGGGTGAATAGCACGCCATGCCAATTTACCATGACCAATTTCTCGACGGCCAGGAGAACTAATACGTCCTGTTTCACCTACTGAAAAAGGTGGAAAATTGTAATGGAGTAAGAATGTTTCTTTGTACGTTCCTGTTAATGAATCAATATATTGTTCGTCTTCACTCGTTCCCAAGGTTGCGATAACAAGCGCTTGTGTTTCGCCACGGGTAAAAAGCGCTGATCCGTGTGCACGAGGTAAAATACCAACTTCTGATTGAATTGAACGTACAGTTGAAAGGGTGCGTCCATCAATGCGTTTTCCAGTATCAAGAATATTTTGGCGAACAATTTTAGCCTGTAAATGCTTGAAAACAGTGGCAATTTGATCAGCATTAAATTCACAATTTTCTTCCATTTTCGACATAAATTTGTCAACAACTTCTGCTTTAATAACGTCAATTGCAGTGTGACGTTCTTGTTTATCGGTGATTGTATAAGCTTTTTGAAGGTCTTTTTCGACCATTTCAAGCATAGTTGTTTCAAGGTCAGATAAATCTTCTGGAATAAAATCGCGCGGTTCTTTTGCGGCAACTTCGGCAAGTTTAATGATAGCGTCAATAACCGGTTGAAAACCTTTTTGACCAAATATAACAGCACCAAGCATGACATCTTCAGGTAATTCTTGCGCTTCTGATTCAACCATTAACACGGCATTTTCTGTTCCGGCAACGACAAGATCAAGTTTTGATTCGGGCATTTCATCAATGTGAGGATTGAGAACATATTGTCCATTACAATAACCAACGCGAGCACCAGCGATAGGACCTACAAAAGGAATGCCTGATAAAGTTAATGCAGCAGAAGATGCAATCATAGCAAGAATATCAGGGTTGTTTTCTAAATCATGCTGTATAACAGAGATAATGACTTGAGTGTCATTCTTATAACCGTCGACAAAAAGAGGACGAATCGGACGATCAATCAAACGTGAAATCAATGTTTCATTTTCACTCGGCCGGCTTTCGCGTTTGAAATAACCACCTGGTATTTTACCAACAGCATAGGTTTTTTCTTGATAATTGACGGTTAATGGAAAAAAATCTTGATCTGGTTTTGGATTTTTTGCTGAAACGACGGTTGCCAAGACGATGGTTTCACCGTAGGTTGCAAGAACTGCACCATCAGCTTGACGTGCAATTTTTCCTGTTTCGAGGATGAGTGGCCGACCGGCCCATTCAATTTCTACCTTATGGGTTTTAAACATTTTTTATCCTTAATGGCCAGTGTTCACGTTCTAATTTTGTATGTTTTCTTTCAAATGCGGGCAAGACAACAAGATGCTTCTGTTCTTTCGCAAAGATAAGAATAAATCACAATTGAGATACGAAGCAACTGGCAATCCTGCCTTATGAAAATTTTTTATCAATTTTGAAGATGAAAGCAGTAAGCTGACATAAATGGATATTTTTTGTAAAAACACCCATTTACTTTATTTTAGCGACGCAAGCCTAGTTTTCCGATCAACACCTGATAGCGATCTTGGTCAATTTCTTTAAGGTAGTCAAGAAGACGACGGCGTTTAGAAACCATCTTTAAAAGGCCACGACGAGAATGATTGTCCTTTTTGTGAGATTTAAAATGATTAGTTAAATTAGAAATACGTTCAGAAAGAACAGCAACTTGCACTTCTGGCGAACCTGTATCACCGGTTTTAGTTGCATATTCTGTAATGAGAGCGTGTTTACGTTCAGCTGTAATCGACATCATATCATCCTTTCAAAAAATGAGGAAACAACAGCCACCCATAGCCGAGATGTCGTCCAGCGAGGGTCTATGAAAAAACAGGAAGAATAAAAATTCTTACTTGCTTTGGTATTTATATAAGAAAGAAGAACAAAATACTAGCCCTTGAAAGTATATTGAAGATCTTCTTTAGAAATAAAGTTGTTTAGTTTAAGGCTATTTTATGAAATATGGCATATCTATTTGAGAGAAAGATTGCAGCTTTGCGCAATGTGTTTATGGTAAGAAAAGATTAGACTGCCGATTTGGAGACAAAAGATGCAGAAAATTTCGACGTTAGAGCTTTTTCGAAATTCAATGTTTCGAAATTTATGGTCAGCGAATCTCATTTTTAATTTAGGAGTTGTTATACAAGCTGTAGGGGCAAGCTGGTTGATGACTTTGATTAGTTCGTCGCATTTCATGGTTGGGCTTGTTCAAGGTGCTACAGTATTACCGCTTGTTGTTTTTTCTCTGATGGCAGGAGCATTAGCCGATAATTTTAATCGGCGCCAAATTATGTTATTTGCACAAATAGTTATGATAATTGTATCAATTAATTTGACTGTTTTATCCTATTTAGGATTGATAACGCCTTGGCTTTTACTGTGCTTTACATTTTTGATTGGGTGTGGGCTTGCTTTTCATAATCCTGCTTGGCAAGCAACAATGGGGGATATTGTAAGTAGAGAAAATATTCCTGCTGCTGTTACTCTAAATAGTATTGGCTTTAATTTAATGCGCAGTATAGGTCCTGCCATCGGAGGAGCTATCATTGCT
The DNA here is from genome assembly GCF_902813205.1 of Bartonella capreoli. NCBI lineage: Bacteria > Pseudomonadati > Pseudomonadota > Alphaproteobacteria > Hyphomicrobiales > Bartonellaceae > Bartonella > Bartonella capreoli. The sequence goes on along the minus strand of NZ_CADDZX010000001.1, from coordinate 70,845 downwards.
ACTCTAGGTGGAGCAGTTGCGTTTTTATTAAATGCTATGAGTTATATTCCTTTAACGAGTGCTTTATTTTTATGGAAACCAAACTATAAGACCAATACATTACCATTACCACGAGAGAAATTTTTAGGGGCTATAGCAGATGGTCTGCGTTATATTGTGATGTCGCCTAATCTTTTAAACGTTATGGCCAGAGCATTTCTTTTTGGTATCGGGACGATTTCGGTTTCTGCTTTGTTACCAATTGTTGCATGTGACATTCTTGGGGGAGGTGCCCTTCTCTATGGTACGTTACTTGGTTGTTTTGGTATAGGTGCGATTACAGCTGGCTTTGTTAATTCGTATATACGGCATTGTTTTAGTTCAGAAACGATTGTTGCAACTTCATTTATTGGTTTTTCTTTTGTTTGCTTTGTTTTAGCAATTAGTCGTTCAATTGTTGTAAGCCATCTTGTTTTATTTCCTGCTGGTTTATTCTGGGTTTTAGCGTTGTCGCTGTTTAATACATCTGTACAACTTTCTACACCACGCTGGGTTGTTGCACGTGCTTTAGCACTTTATCAGACTGCATCTTATGGTGGTATGGCAGTTGGTAGTGTGATCTGGGGTGTATTTGCTGATGCTTATTCTCCAACAGTGGCTTTGAGTGTTTGTGCTCTCTTCTTAATTTTAGGGGCTCTTGCGGGTATAAAGTTTAAAATCCAAGAAATTCCTCAGATAGATTTTGATCCACTTAATCAATTTAAAGAACCACAAGTTTTGCTTGACTTGGAAGCATGTAGTGGCCCTATCATGATTATGATTGATTATCAAATCAATGAAAATGATCTCGAAGAATTTCTTGAAGTTATGGCACGTCGTCGTCATATTCGTCGACGTGATGGTGCTCGCCAATGGGTTCTTGTACGTAACCTTGAAAAACCTGGCTATTGGACAGAAGTTTATCATATGCCAACATGGGTAGATTATTTACGCCATAATTATCGGGCTATAAAAGCAGATGCAGAGGTGAATAAACATCTTGATCGATTAAATTGTGCACCCGATGGTATAAGAGTACATCGTATGATCGAATGGCAAACAGTACCACAGGCTGATGAGGTATATTTGAAGCTTTCTACAGAGCAATGATTTTAGTAGAACAGCTTGGATATAAAGTGGTAAAATAGATCAATTATTCGTAATAAGTGTAAGAGAATATTTCGTTTCATAAAGAGGTTATCGCAGGCAGAAAGAAGTTCATCTATTTGTGAAAATACGTTTGGGTTTGAATTGGTTTTTTTCAATAGTACCTATAGCGAGAAGTTGGTCTTTGTAGATTATACAAACATCACTTTCATCAACGGATGTATTTTGATTACGTAAGAGTACTGGATTGCCCGTGCTTAAATGCTGTACTTGATTTTCGTTTATGGGGTAATGAGGGAGATGAACTAATGCAGCCTTTGTTTCAGTTAGTAGTTCATCAAGTATAGAGAAATCGCGTTTGGGAAATGCATAATTTTCTCTTTTTTCGTCTTTATGTGTTACGGCTGCTTCTAATTTACTCCATGGAATGAGATCATTTTCATTAAAAGGAGCTACTGCGACACGGCGTAAGTCAGCAATATATCCATAACAACCAAGATCACGTCCCATATCGCGTGCTAAGGAGCGTACATATGTTCCTTTTCCGCATGTTATTTCAAAAATGGAATGTCCTTGTGTGGTGGTTCCAGTAAGTTTGAGGGATTCAATTTTCACTTCGCGGGGCGGAATTTCAACAATTTCGCCTGCACGGGCTAAATCATAAGCACGATTTCCGGCAATTTTAATTGCAGAAAATTTTGGAGGTGTTTGTAAAATAACACCTGTATATTTAGGTAAAAGGGCGAGGATATCTTCTTGTGTTGGACGTTGAGTCGCTGTTTTAATGACTTCACCTTCGAGATCATCTGTTGAGCGCTCTTCTCCCCAAGCTACGTGAAAGTGATAGGTTTTTATACCTTCCATAACATAAGGAATAGTTTTGGTTGCTTCGCCTAATGCAATAGGTAACATACCACAAGCAAGTGGATCGAGTGTGCCTGCATGCCCTGCTTTTTGTGCATTAAAGAGCCATTTGATTTGTGAGACAGCTTCTGTTGATCTCATTCCTTTTGGTTTGTCAAGAATTACCCAACCAGAGATAGAACGACCTTTTTTTTTGCGTTGTTGTGCCATGCTCTTTTAATTTTCAGGCTCGTTATTATGAAGAAGATCGCGTGCTACTTCAGGTGAATGGAGTAGAGCATCAATTTTTGAAAAATTATCAAAACTACTATCAAACCGAAAACGTAATTCAGGTATGTATTTCATTTGTCGCAATTGATGGCTAATTTCTTTACGGATAAAACGACTATGTTTATTCAAGACTTCTATAATAGCAGTGTGAGAAATATCGTGAACAGTACTGAGCGGAGAAACAAAGCAAGTGGCAATTTTCAGATCTGCTGACATACGTACTTCAGAGATAGAAATAACAACACCTTTTAAGACATCATCAAGTAAAATATCTCGTTGCAGTATATGAGCTAATACGTGGCGAACTTGTTCTCCCACTCTTAATTGCCGTTGTGATGGGCCTGTGTTTTTCATTGACCTCATAACCTTTATTACAATTTCTCTTCTCTTTACTTTTTTAAAAAATTAAAAAGGAAAGAGGCGCCATCCATCAACCCAATAATTCTCTCATTTAATAAAGAGGAAAGTTATCAGGTAATTTTATAATGTGCGATTAATGTGCTCGACTCGGAAAATTTCAACAATATCACCTATACGTGTATCTTCATAATTTTCAAATGCTATCCCACATTCTTGGCTAACTTGCACTTCATTGACTTCATCTTTGAAACGTTTAAGTGTTTTAAGTTTTCCTTCATGAATAACAATATTATCTCGAATGAGACGAACGCTTGCACCTCGTTCTATTTTACCTTCTGTAACTCGACAGCCAGCAACTTTTCCAATTTTTGTAATGTTAAAGACTTCCAAAATTTCAGCATTACCAAGAAATGTTTCACGTTTTTCTGGTGAAAGTAATCCTGACATGGCCGCTTTGACATCATCAACGAGATCGTAAATGATGTTATAATAGCGAATTTCGATTCCTTGAGCTGCTGCTAGATCACGCACTTGTTTATTAGCTCGGACATTAAAACCAATAACAGCAGAATTAGATGCTGCAGCAAGAGAAATATCACTTTCAGTGATTCCTCCAGTACCAGAGTGAACAATACGTGCACATACTTCCTCATTTCCGAGCTTTTCTAATACTGATGCAATCGCTTCAATAGATCCCCGAACATCTCCTTTAATAATAAGCGGAAATTCTTTTATGCCAGCGGTTTGCAGTTTTGTCATCATTTGTTCAAGAGAACCACGAGAACCAGCTTTTCGTGCTACAGCTTTTTCACGTGCTAATCGTTGACGATATTCAGAAATTTCACGTGCTTTTTCTTCATTCACTACAACAGCAAAACGGTCACCAGCTTGCGGTGTACCTTGCATACCTAAAATTTCAACCGGTGTAGAAGGACCTGCTTCTTTAATATGGTTACCATGATCATCAATCAAGGCACGAACACGGCCCCATTCATTACCTGCTACGATAATATTGGAAAGATGCAATGCACCTTTTTGAATAAGAACAGTTGCAATAGATCCACGTCCTCGATCAAGTTTTGCTTCAATAACAATACCTTCTGCAGTTCGCTCTGGATCTGCTTTCAGGTCAAGAATTTCAGCTTGAAGAAGAATAGCTTCTAGAAGTTTATCAAGATTTTGACCAGTTTTAGCAGAAACCTCAACCTCTAAAGTTTCCCCACCCATGGATTCCACGAAAACTTCGTGTTGCATAAGCTCTGTGCGCACTTTTTGTGCATCAGCAGTTGGTTTATCAGTTTTGTTAATGGCAACAATAATAGGCACACCAGCAGCTTTTGCATGATTGATTGATTCAATTGTTTGCGGCATAACACTATCATCTGCAGCGATTACCAGAATAGCAATGTCAGTGATTTGGGCACCTCGAGCACGCATGGCTGTAAAGGCAGAGTGTCCGGGTGTATCAATAAAGGTAATCTTCTGACCATTGTGTTCAATTTGATAAGCACCAATATGTTGCGTAATACTACCTGCTTCATTAGATGCAACATTGGCTTTGCGAATAGCATCAAGCAAAGACGTTTTTCCGTGATCGACATGACCCATAATTGTTACCACTGGTGGACGTGGCCGCATTTTTTGAGGGTCATCAGCTATATTAAAGATACCTTCTTCTACATCCGATTCTGAGACACATTTAACTGTATGACCAAATTCAATAGCAATAAGTTCAGCAGTATCTACATCAATAACATCGCCGGGCTTCATCATTTGGCCCTGTTTCATCAGAAATTTAATAACATCAACGGAGCGTTCAGCCATACGTTGTGCAAGTTCTTGGATGGTAATAGTTTCAGGAAGAATAACTTCACGAGAAATTTTTTCCCGTGGTTCTTGGTTTTGAGCGCGTTTAAACTTTTCTTGTCTGCGGCGCATTGCAGCCATTGAACGGCCACGTGCACTGCCTTCTTCATCTAAGGCACTGTTAAGTGTGAGTTTTCCGCGGCGGCGTTCATCGGCACCTTTTACAGCTTTAGGTGCACGTATTTCTGATTTAGAAAGATTAGCGCGACGGTTACGCTTTTCTTCGTCTTCATTGTCATCTATGGCACGTTTTTCGATTGAAGCTGTATTTTTAAACGGGGCAGCTGCTTTTGCTGATTCTATTGGTTCTGTTAGAGAGACTGCAGGAGAGAAAGTTTGAGTTTGTACAACAGTGTGTTGATTGTCTTGCTGTTTTGTTTTTTCTTGAGCAGCTTGTAAACGTAAACTTTTTTCACGCTCTTTGGCACGTCTTTCTTTTTCTTCAGCTTGTTGACGCGTTATCTGTTCTTGGATTTTTGCTTCTTCTAAAGCGCGAAATCTTGCTTCTATTTCAGTTGACGAAAGATTACTTTGAGCCACAGATTTTTGGGCTATAGGTTTACTCGTTGCTTTTTCTTCAAACCGCGGTTTGGAACGTGGTTGAGCCACATGCGGTTTAGTAATTGACAATGATGTCTCAACTTTTTCATCAGGACGTGTAATTTTACGTCGTTTAGTTTCGACAACTACAGCTTTTGTACGGCCATGACTAAAATTTTGTTTGACCATACTAGTTTCCAGCCCTGTTCGTTTGAGGGTCAGCGTCTTTTTAGCTGTTATCTTGTCATTATTATTTTCACTCATTGTATTTCCTTCACGGCTTTTGCCGTCATCTCACAAGGCTTATTGTATTTCTCGTTACGATAGGCGATCAATTTGTTTATCGTTTTGCTAAAACCCTCTGCAGATTTTGTATTCAATAAGGCTGCATGTATCACAAGATTAGCTCCAAAAGCCACACTCATTTCATCGCTTGTAAATAAAGATAAAACTTTTATATCCTGATTCGTTTTCTGTTGTATTGCATAGATTGCTTGTAAAATTTTCCGTTTACCATCTTTTGTAGCTTCTTTTGCATGCAGCACGAGAGCAACCTGACCAGAGCGGATAGCAGAATCAACTTTGGTTAAACCTGTAACAACAGCACCTGCTTTTCGCGCCATAGAAAGGCTCCCAAGGGCAGACTTTAGGAGGAGTTTATCCACAATATTAGCAAGATTTGAAGCAACCTCCACATCTGTTTTAAGATTTCTGCTAAAAGCTTTACGTTTAATTGCTTCTTCAATGGTATGATGATGAGCAGAAACCCAAATACCACGCCCAGGCAAATTAGCTTTAAGATCGGGGATAATTTGATTGTTTGGACCAACGACAAAACGGATCAACGCTGTTGTTGAAGCGCTCTTCTTTGTCACAATACAGGTCCGTTCATTCATTTAAAGTGTGTCTCCTATTTTAAAGTGTATCTTCATCCACGTTATCTGTTTTCTCATTTTCTGTAGAATTTTCTACGACACAATCAGTTTGGCATATCCAACCTGCTTGCACACGTGCAGCTAAAATCATAGCTTCTGCATCAGTACGTGTAATATCAAATGGGGTTAAGATACCAGAGAAGTTTTGAACTTGACCTCCTTTGCGTTCTCGCCAGCCGATTAAGTCATCCACTGCATAACCTGCAAAATCGTCTATTGTTTTAATACCATCTTCACCAATAGCAACCAACATTGCGTTTGTCATGCCAGGAAGTGATCGCAATTCATCAGCAACACCGAGTTTTTTACGTTTTTCATCTAATTCTTTTTCTTTGCGTTCTAGGTATTCGCGTGCACGGCTTTGAATTTCTGAAGCAGTTTCATTATCAAAACCATCAATAGAAGCGATTTCTTCAAGATCAACATAGGCAATTTCTTCAATTGAAGCAAAACCTTCTGATGCCATAACTTGTCCGACCATTTCGTCAACATCTAAGGATTCCATGAAAAGCTTACTGCGTTCATTAAATTCTTTTTGACGATTTTCGGATTCTTCTTGTTCTGTTAAGATATCAATGCTCCACCCTGTTAATTGCGAGGCTAAACGAACATTTTGCCCACGTCGCCCAATAGCGAGACTGAGTTGGTCATCAGGAACGACAACCTCAATACGTTCTGCATCTTCATCAAGAACGACTTTTGAAACTTCAGCAGGTTGTAGTGCATTGACAATAAATGTTGCAGCATCAGGTGACCAAGGAATAATGTCAATTTTTTCTCCTTGCAATTCTGCAACAACAGCTTGAACCCGACTTCCTCGCATTCCAACGCACGCTCCAACAGGATCAATTGAGCCATCACGTGAAACGACAGCAATTTTGGCACGCGAACCTGGATCACGTGCAACGGATTTAATTTCTATAATACCATCATAAATTTCTGGCACTTCCATGGTAAAAAGTTTTGCCATAAATTGAGGGTGCGTACGCGAAAGGAAAATTTGCGGCCCTCGCTGTTCACGATGTACGTCATTAACAAAAGCACGGATCCGATCTCCATAATGAAAGGACTCACGAGGAATTAGCTCATCACGTCGTATTATAGCTTCTCCACGTCCTAGATCGACAATAACATTACCATATTCTACACGCTTGACTGTACCAGAAATTATTTCACCAACTTTGTTTTTGAATTCTTCAAATTGCTGGTTACGTTCCGCATCACGTACTTTTTGGACAATAACTTGTTTGGCAGATTGCGCTGCAATGCGCCCAAAATCCATAGGAGGTAAAGGGTCACAGAAAAAATCACCAATTTTTATATCGACTTGATATTTTAAGGCGTCAGATAAAGCGATTTCATTTGTATAATCTTCAACAATATCAACGACTTGAAGCAAGCGCTGTAATTTAATTTCACCAGTTTTAGAATTAATCTCAGCACGGATATTGGTTTCTTGACCATAACGTGAACGTGCTGCTTTTTGTATAGCATCAGCCATTGCAGAAATGACAATTTCACGGTCAATTGACTTTTCGCGTGCAACAGCATCTGCGATTTGCAGAAGTTCAAGCCTGTTAGCGCTTATAGCCATAGATTTTCTCCTTTTTTATACCATCCAAGCGGAATGATCCTAATTAATATTAATTTTGACAGTTTGTTTTTTCGGTTAAAGTGTTGAAATTATCTTCAGGGATTAGCTGTTGACGTAACTCTTTATCTTTTTTCAGTGCGTCGCGAATAAGTTCATCAGTGAGTACTAGACGCGCATTCGTAACATCAGCGAAGGGAATCAAAACATCCGCTATTTCTCCGTGGGAAGCTTTATCGGTATTTAAGGTAAAGCTATTTTGTGTAATATTTGTTAGTGTGCCACGAAATTTCTGGCGTCCATTAATAACAACACCAGTTTCAATTTTTGCAACATGTCCTTGCCACTTGAAAAAATCAGATTTTCTTACCAATGGGCGATCAATACCAGGAGATGAGATTTCCAAATGATATTTTCGTTCAATGATGTTTTGTACATCAAGAAAAGGCGAAACAGTGCGGCTAATAATTTCGCAATCTTCTATTGTCATGGTGCCATCAGTGCGTTCAGCCATAATCTGAAGAGTTAAGCCATTTAAACCAGAGAATTTTACGCGAATTAAACGATAACTTAAAGGTTTGAGCAATGGTGAGACAAGAGCAGCCACACGCCCTTCGATGCCATCTTCTTCAAATAGACGCGGCTCGTCAATGTTATTTATTGTTCCAGTTTCGTTTATATCATTCAAGTTGTTTTGACCCACTGATATTAAAAAAGAGCGGGTCCAAATAACCCACTCCTTATCACAAGATTAAGAATTCTTTTCATTATATTCTTAAATTTAAAGTTTTTCAAGTCGTCCATGGTAAAGTGTTTTATCAGCTATTTCCTAATAAAAGTAAGATAAGCAGGTGTTCTGCCTTCGCGCAAAGCTTTTGCTTCATAACGGGTGCTCTGCCATGACGGGTAGGGGTTTTTCCAATCTTGAGGATTTTCTGCTTGCCATTCAAAACTGTCGTGATGTGTGCAGTGATATAGGGTCCAATTAACGTAAGTATCTATATCACTAGCAAAACGGAATTTTTTACCTATCTTAAGAACTCGAGCAAAACGATTAAGATTTTTTGCATTGATAAATCGCCGTTTCCAATGCTTTTTTTTAGGCCATGGATCGGGATAAAAAAGGTCTATTCCATCAAGTGATGCTGTTGGCAGCCAATCAAGAAGTTGTGTGGCATCATTATCATAAAGGCGAAGATGATTTTGATAATGTGTGTGTTTTTCAATATGGACCAATATTTTTGCCATACCATTAATAAAGGGTTCTACGCCAATAAAACCAGTTTGTGGAAAACGTTCCATTTCATGAATTAAATTTTCACCTCCACCAAAACCAATTTCAAGCCGGACTTCCTTTACTTGAGTAGCAAATAAAGATGTTAACTCTAAGGGCGCTGGTTTATTTAAATCAATATTAAGAGTGGGGAGAAGCGTTTTTATACACGAAAGTTGATTGTTTCGTAGCCGTTTTCCTTGTCGGCGACCAAAAAAAGCTTCGCTCATACGTGTTTTATGTGGAATCATGGTACTTTAATCATTGATTTAAGCGTTGCAATTAGATCAGTTTTTTCCCATGAAAATGAACCATCATGTTCTGGTTTGCGCCCAAAATGGCCATAAGCAGCTGTTTTGGCGTAAATGGGTTTATTAAGACCAAGGTGTTTTCGGATACCTGTTGGTGAAAGATCCATTATTTTGCGGATTGCGGTTTCAATAGTATTTTCATCTACTTTTCCTGTTCCGTGAAGGTTAAGGTAGATAGATAGGGGTTGTGCAACGCCAATTGCATAAGAAAGTTGAATAGTACACCGTTCTGCTAAATCAGCTGCAACAATATTCTTAGCTAGATAGCGTGCAGCATATGCTGCAGAACGATCGACTTTTGTTGTGTCTTTACCTGAAAACGCCCCTCCACCATGGGGTGCTGCACCACCATAAGTATCAACAATGATTTTGCGTCCTGTTAACCCTGCATCACTTTGAGGACCGCCAATAACAAATTTGCCTGTTGGGTTGATATACCAACTGCATTCATCAGAAATAGGAATATCACGTAAAGCTTGGCGAATATAAGGCTCAACCACTGTTTGTACTTTATTTGAATCCCAACTTTCATCCAAATGTTGTGTTGAAAGAACAATAGACGTTACTTCTATAGGTTTTCCATTTTTATATCGTATTGTTATTTGACTTTTAGCGTCTGGCCCCAGTTTTCCAGCTTCTCCTTCTTTTTTATGGCGCGCTATGGCAAGAAGCTCTAAGATTTTGTGCGCATAATAGATTGGTGCAGGCATAAGGTCTGGTGTTTCACGGCAAGCATATCCAAACATAATACCTTGATCGCCTGCCCCCTCTTGGCCTTGACGATCAGTTGCATTGTCAACCGCTTGTGCAATATCAGCCGATTGTTGACGCAAGAGAACATCAATTTTAACCGTTTTCCAGTGAAAACCTGCCTGTTCATAACCAATTGCACGAATAGCTTGACGTGCAACTGTACGAAAATGAGTAGGGTTGATGATCGGAGAACCAATTTTATCATAAATAAATTCTCCATTTTTATCTCTTTTTAAAAGCGTATCAGGAACACGTACCTCACCAGCAATAACCACGCGATTTATGCTTACTAAAGTTTCACAAGCGATTCGCATTAACCATGGATCAGTTCCAGTTTTTTGCGCTTCTTTATAAACCATATCAACGATTTCATCCGAAATACGATCACAGATTTTGTCAGGATGCCCTTCGGATACTGATTCACTAGTGAAAAAATAATTTTGATGCGGCATAAAAACTCCCTCAAAAAAGAAAACCGGCACTTTCTTATTATTTATTTAAAGTTTGCTCTATTTGCCAATCCTATGGCAAATCGTCAATGCTGATTTATGAGGCGATATTAAAGGAAAAATGTAATTTTTATTTTTATAATTTATTTGTTTGATCTTCTTCAGAAAGAGCTTTTGCTAAATCAATGATTTTTCGACGTACTTTAGCATCAAGTATATTAGTAAAAGCACGCATTAATTGGATTCCTTCGCTGCTAGAGCAAAAATCCATGAAATTACTCTCGCTTTCAGCAAAACCTTCTACGGATTGAGTAATGCCTTTATCAAAAAAATAAGAAACAGGAACATCCATAATTTCTGCAATTGCTTGAAGGCGACTTGCACCAACACGGTTTGTACCTTTTTCATATTTTTGGATTTGCTGAAAAGTAATACCTAATTGCTCACCTAATTTTTCTTGGGTAAGACCTAACATATTACGACGTAAACGAATACGAGTGCCAACATAAACATCTATTGGATCGGGCTTTTTTCTAGTTTCGGTCATACTGCAACTCTTTATTTTCAGCGCTTTGTTTCCAAATCAATATTAGATGCACGTAAAGTTAGTTTATCATAAATTAGGATAATATGTAATACTTTTCCCCAACGTTACTGGTACGCATAACATGATATTATACATAAGCACTCAATCATTAAGGTCGTCTTGTAAAGCCAAAACTAATACGGCACAATAGCATAAGAATGAATAAGATGAAAGTAGAGAATATTCTGTATTCATTGTTCCATATTAGAATAATTGGCGATGGAATCGGAGAATCAAGAAAACCAATAGCATTGTGTTCAAGAGCATCAACGATTCGTCCATAAGGGTCAATCACAGCTGATATTCCATTGTTGGCTGCTCGTATAAGAGGTATTCCTAGTTCAACTGCACGCAGCCGTACTTGCTGAAAATGTTGATACGGGCCAGGTGTTATGCCAAACCATGCATCATTTGTAACATTAATAATTGCTTGAGGAAGAGGGCCTTTAAAAGTCATTTCATGGGGAAATATGGCTTCATAGCAAATGAGAGGGAGATAAGAAAATCCATTTGGCATCATAATAGTTTGGCGCTCAGAAGCAGAGCTATATCCACCAATTTTATCCGCAATGGCATGTAATCCAATTTTATTCCATAAACTTTGATAGGGGAGGTATTCACCAAAAGGGACCAGATGAAGTTTATCGGAAGCGTTAAGAATATTGCCTTTGGCATCAATAACTTCAATTGTATTAAAATATTGTGTTTGGGCATTTGGGAAGTCAGTATTGGCTCGCACAGCACCAATAATAGCCCATTGTTGTGGCTTAAGAAGTGAGGCGATGCGCATTGTGATATCAGAGGTACCTGTGAGAATATAAGGAACAGATGCTTCCGGCCATACGATGAAGTCAGGTTTTAAAGTTTGATCAGTTTCTGACATTATACTTAAATTTAGATGAGCTGTGAATATATCTTCAGGTATAGCATTATCTAATTTTTTGTTTTGTTGGATGGAAGGTTGAACAATGCGTACCCAATAACTACTCTTTTGATAATCAGTAATATTAGGTGCTCTATTCAGTCGATAAAATCCAAAGAAGCTATGGGCTAATGTAAGTAAAAAACAAAGAACAAGTGCAGATTTCTTTTTTTCATTCGTGAATAAAACTGTAGGTAAACTATAGACTAAAACAGCAAGAATATTCATTCCGTAAAGTCCTACAATCATATCTGATTGCATGAGCATCGGAGTTGGCATAGCCGTATAACCAAGAGCGTTCCATGGAAATCCTGTCAACAAGATGGCGCGTAACCATTCTGCTAGTCCCAGTGCAAAAGCAAGGACAAAAAAGCGTGCTATCCCTTTTGTCCATAACCAACCAACAATAAAACCAGTAAAAGCCCAATAAAGAGCAAGATAAGCAGGAAGGCCAAAAACAACAAATGGTATTGTCCAAACATAAGTAATCGGATCTATCAATAAAGCATTGCTTATCCACCAAAGGCTGCAAACAAAATAACCAAAGCCAAAATTTCCGCAAGTTAATGCACTTATCAAAAGGCGTTTTTTGAGATTTTGAATAGCGTAGATTGCATCAAGTAAGATAACAAAGACAGGAAAAGTTAAAAAGCTGACAGGTGTCAGATAGAAGGGTGGGAGCGCAAAGGATGTGAGTACACCACATAAAAAAACACATATTTGCCGTTTCCAACCAGTGATAGAAAGTAGAAAAGCTGTGAGCTTATTAACAAGCACTTGATCATCACCCTTTTAAAGTAGCCTCTTCAGTTAAGTGCTCATTTTCTGGGATACGAACAATGCGTAATCGCTTAATCCGGCGTTTATCAGCTTCTAAAATACGGAATTTGTAGCCAGGTATAGCTTCAATGATTTCACCTTTTGAAGGAATGCGGTCAAGAATGGAAACAATCAAACCACCAATGGTGTCGACTTCATCACCATATTCTCCTACAATGAAATCAGGACCGAGAGCTTTTTCCACATCTTCTAATTCAGTTCTTGCATCAACAAGCCATTTATTATCGGGTTCACGCACAATAACATTGTTGATATTGTCGTGTTCATCTTCAATATCACCAACGATGAGCTCAACAATATCTTCCATAGAAACTAAACCGTCTGTGCCACCATATTCATCAATAACCAAAGCCATTTGTGTTCGTGTAGCTTGCATACGTGTTAATAATTTACTAGCAAGCATAGAGCTTGGAACAAATAAAACCGTCCGAATAAGATCTAGTTTACCAATTGGGGTATCTAAACCCTCTGTATGGTTTAACTGAAGTGGAACAGATTTTTGCCCATTTTTGTTGGAAGTTGAACTGGTAATAAAGCGGGTTATATGACTAAGAATATCACGAATATGGATTATACCTCGTGGATCATCTAAAGTTTCAGCATAAACAGGCATACGAGAATAACCAATTTTTTCGAAACATTCGAGAGCTTCCCCAAGAGGGGTATTTATTTCTAATGCTTCGATTTCAGAGCGTGGGATCATTACGTCATCAATGCGTGTTTCACGCAAGCGTAAGATATTGTGCAGCATAATACGCTCTTCGGGTGAGAAGAGTGTTGCGTCATCTTCATTTTGAGCAGCAAGGGCATCAGTTAAATCATCACGCAGTGATGTGGAGTTACGTCCACGTAAGAATGAAAACAAATGGCTCAGAAATGAATTTTTTTCTATATGATTTGTTCGTTGAGAGGAGGCTCCTTCAGTATGAGAAGATATTTGATTATTATTGTGTGTATTGATTTTATCCACCATGGTCCTAAGATTTTCTAAGCCTTCTTTTTATAATATAACGCATAAGATGCTTTAAGCTTTATTATGTAATATCGGTTTTTAAAATTTGATTTTTATCATTTTAAAGTAACTCAGTATAGGGATTTTTTATGGAAAGCTTGCTGAGGATTTCTCTTTCTAACGTTTCCATTTGATTAGCTTCATCATTTGTTTCATGATTGTAACCAAGAAGATGGAGGAGGCCATGAACGATCATATGCGTCAGGTGGTCTTGAAATGATTTCCCTTCTTCTTTTGCTTCTCTCATAATAGTCTCCCTTGCAATGATGATATCACCAAGCATAGGTTTAGGATTTTGTCCAACTTTGAGAGGAAAAGCAGGAAAGGATAAAACATTGGTGGATTTGTTTTGAGAGCGCCATTGTGCATTGATTTGTGCTATGTGATCGTCATTTGTAAAAAGCAAGCTGAGTTCACTTGTTACTTGGTTTAATGATAAATGATGCATTGTGGTGGTTAATGCTTTTGTGGTGATGTCATAAAGTACGTCCTCATTATCCCACTCAGAATCTTCAATAGTTATATCAATAGTAATCATGGTGGATTTAATTCATTTTTTAATCAAGATCATTAGAATGATACTTTTTTGCTTGTTTGCCAGAATCGCGATCATAAGCGCGGACAATAGCAGCAACAAGAGGATGGCGTACAATATCTTTTTCGTCAAAACGAACGATCGAAATATTTTCTATATCTGAAAGAATGCGAATTGCTTCCGTTAAACCTGACTTTTGCCCTGCCGGAAGATCAATTTGGCTTATATCACCTGTAACAACAACACGCGCTCCTTCTCCAAGACGTGTGAGGAACATTTTCATTTGCATGGGTGTAGTATTTTGTGCTTCATCAAGGATGACAGCTGAATGAACAAGTGTCCGTCCGCGCATGAAAGCGAGAGGAGCAATTTCTATGATTCCAGAAGCTAAAATGCGCTCTATCTTTTCAGCAGACATCATATCGTAAAGGGCATCATAAAGCGGGCGTAAATAAGGATCAACTTTTTCTTTGAGGTCACCAGGAAGAAAACCAAGACGTTCCCCAGTTTCAACTGCAGGACGTGAGAGGATAATTCGTTCAATAATACCGCGTTCTAAGAGCGTTACAGCGTGAACAACAGCAAGATATGTTTTGCCGGTTCCTGCTGGACCTATACCAAAAACGAGTTCAGAACACTCCATTGCTCGCAGATAAGCCTCTTGCATTTGGGTGCGAGGGTAGATTGTTTTTTTATGAGTGCTCAATTGTATTGGTACATGTTTTGTCGCAGATTGAATTGTTTTTGGAGACTTTTGCTTTTCATTTGGCAAATTTGCCATAGTGAGTGCACTTTCTGTATCTGATAAAGTAAGCTCTTGACGTGTTTTTGCTAGTTTGTAGAGCTGGCCTAATGCATATTGCGCGTGTTTTGTAGCAGCAGCACTTCCACGGATTGAAACTTTGTTACCACGTGGGTAAATGTTAAGTCCGAGTTTTTGTTCAATATAAGAAAGATTTTCATCGAATTTTCCAAAAACCATTTTTGCATAGTTGTTATTTTCAAAAGTTAAAACAATATGATCAGCTTCCGATAAGCTCGTTTTTTCAAAGATATTAATGTTTTTGGGGGAGGCATTTATTGCCTTTTTGATGTGTTTTGGTTTTTCGGTTGATACTTTCAACCTATTCTCCTGTGTTGTTTAAGTATGATACATTTAAGATATAATTTTTTTCTTTAAAAATAAAAGAGTTTTTTGAGTTAATACTTTGAACAAAACTTTAGGAGTGTTTTTAAATATTCACTTTTTCTCCGACGAAACTGTTTGAACTCGCATTTTTAATATGAATCTCCATAATAGTGCCTGTAGAGACTTGTGCATCTACAACAACAGGTAAAAGCCAAGGAGAGCGACCTACCATTTGCCCAAGATGGCGACCAGATTTTTCAATAAGGATATTGGTTTTTTGACCAATTTTAGAACGTAAAAATGTATGTTGCTGGTCAAGAAGGAGTGCTTGTAAACGTTGAAGGCGAGAATTTTTCACAGTTTCATCGACATGGTTTTTCATTGTTGCACCAGGTGTTCCAGGACGGGGGGAATATTTAAAAGAATAAGCTGAACTGTAACCCACTTGTTTAATGAGTTTAATGGTTTCTTCAAAATCTTCATCAGTTTCACCTGGGAATCCCACAATAAAATCGCCTGAAAAAGCAATATCTGGTCGTGCGGTACGAATTTTTTCAATAAGTTTAAGATAATGAATACTTTTGTGTTGGCGATTCATTGCTTTTAAGATACGATCTGAACCAGATTGGACAGGAAGGTGCAGATAAGGCATAAGCATATCAAGATCGCGATGTGCAGCAATAAGGCTGTCATCCATATCGCGTGGATGGCTGGTTGTATAACGCAAGCGCTTTAAACCATCAAGTTTGGCAAGATGATAAAGAAGGTCACCAAGGCGCCAAGTTTTTCCATTAGCACTTTGTCCATGCCAGCCATTTACATTTTGCCCCAAAAGCGTAATTTCTTTGACACCAGCTTCAATAAGTTGGATGGCTTCATGAGTAATTTGTTCAACAGGTCGTGATGTTTCAGCACCCCGTGTATAAGGAACAACACAAAAGGTGCAAAATTTGTCACATCCTTCTTGTATTGTTAAAAATGCGCTAACACCCCGTTTTTGCACAGCATGTTTATTATGAGGTGGTAAATGAGTAAATTTATCTTCAACAGCATAATTCGTTTCAACAATTTTTTTTCCTTGTTTGGCTTGTTTTAATAACTCTGGCAAGCGATGATACATTTGCGGTCCAACAACAAGATCTACTGTTGGTGCACGACGCAAGATTTCATCTCCTTCGGCTTGTGCAACACAGCCCGTCACACCAATTATTAAAGGTTTATCAGGTGCACGTTTTTGACGTATCATCCGCAAGCGACCAAGATCAGAATAAAGTTTTTCTGCTGCTTTTTCACGAATATGGCAGGTGTTAACAAGAATAAGGTCAGCATCATTTGGTGTTTGTGTAGTTACATAACCTTCGGCACTAAGACTATCGTTCATTCGTTGGCTGTCATAAGTATTCATTTGACAGCCATAGGTTTTGATAAAAACCTTTTGGGGAGAAATAGAAAGTGTATTCTTAAGATGCGACTGCTTCATGATGCATTCCTAAACGCTTTTTGCATAAATCTCAATCTGTTTGCTTAAAAGTTTTTTGCATGATGATTGCATTTTTGCGGCCATTTGTTGATTGATAGTAAGCAAGACGTTTAGCAATCTTTTTGAATTCAAAATGCTGATAAAGAGCCAAGGCAGAAAGATTGGTTTCTTCAACTTCTAAAAATAGCTTTGCGGCACGCGCATGTTGAAGATAACAAAGTACACTATCGACAAGCAAAGAACCAATTCCTTGTCTTTGGTAATGAGGTTGGACAGCAATTGTAATAATTTCTGCTTCATCAAGAATAAGACGGCATAGACAAAATCCTAAAATTTGATCAGGCTGATTAATAAGGTAAACTTTGTAGCCAAAAATAGAATGATCTTTTAAAAAAGTATCAAATGTTTGTTCTTCCCAAACCGGAATAAAACAATTTTGGTGAATTTGATGAAGAAGAGCGCTATCATCAGTTTGTAGCGATGCAATCTCAAAATGTTTTTTTATGGATGAAAGTTTAGCCATTATTTTTTCGTGGTAAGACAAAACTGGCGTTTTGTTTTGCGTCAGCATCGCGTAAATAAAGTGGGCGAGGTGCAGCTTGTGGCTGTTTGTTTGCCGCAAGGTGAGCATAGGTTAAAACATCAGCCGCTTCACATGGAATGAGATCTGATATAGTTGTGGTGTTTATTTTATTGTTTGTGATGTGCAAAGCAATAATATCGGCAGCTGGACCCGTTAATACTGTTTGTTGTGGTAAAGCTGCGACGATATTCTCGAGTGTTTGTAAGCCAGGTGCACATAAAGCTGTAAGGTCTTTGTTAAAATTTTGATAATAGAACATTCCTCTACCAGCTTCAATGACAGCAGTGATTGGTGACATAGTATTTTTGTTAATTGCTTGTACTACTAATGCTTCAAGTGTACTCACCCCAATGGCTGGTACTTCTAGTGCTAATGCTAAAGCTCTTGCAGTCGAAACACCTGTACGTACACCTGTAAATGATCCAGGTCCGATATTAATGGCGATCCGATCAATTTGATCAAATGTGATGTCGGTTTGGTCAATTATTTGTGCAATTTGACCGATGAGTTTTTCAGCATGGCCTTTGGAAATGCATTCGCTGATACGCGCAATAACAGCTTGATGATGGGTAAGTGCAACGGCACAATAAATTGAAGCGGTGTCTATAGCAAGGATGAACATGAACGCATTTTGACTGGATATAACAACAGATAAAGAATTAATTATAACTTTTTGAGTATTTTTATATTTTGCAATGTTTGAAGACAATTGCAATATTAATAAACATTACGTTTTTGGAAATATTTTATTCAGACTAGATTAATGTTTAATGTGTGTTTTTTATAGCATGGTAAAAGTGTACGCAAGGGTATCACTAAAAATATTACAATTATCAAGGAGTAACCGAAAAAGAACCATAAAGTTCATATGCAGCGTTAAGAAAAGCATGGATAATATAGAAGATCTAAAATTGTTCGGATGTTTAGGTCATGATAGTTTTATAGAAGGCAATTATTAATCTGAAATGTTTGGCACTATGAAGACTGGCCAAATTTTAAAATATTATATGATTGAGATTAATAAGTTTTATCATGAGAAAGCTAAGAGTACTGAGGATGAATATAGAGAGGGTTGAAGTAGAAATAACGCTCCATCCTGCTTTTTTTAATGAACGAATATCAACATCCAATCCTACTGCTGCCATTGAAATGACAGTAAATATTTGAGCAGTGAAATTAATAGGGTTGAGAGCCATTGTAGGGATCAGTTCAGCTGAGCGTGTAAGCATCATCATAATGAAACCAATAATAAACCATGGAATAAGAGTATGTAAGCGTAAGTGTGTTTGTCCTGGTTGGCGATAGATGATTGATAGAATAAAAATAAGAGGACCTAGCATTAAAACCCGTACCAACTTTACAATTGTTGCAATTTGAACACTTACAAAAGATATGGGGGCTGTTGCTGCAAAAACCTGTGGTACGGCATAGACAGTCATGCCCGCAAGAACACCATATTGATTAAATGATAAATTCAAAAGTGGCTGCAAAAAGGGCAAAGTAAAAATAACAATAACCCCTAAGAGAGCAGTGAAAGCAATGGATGCGGCTACATCTGTATTTTTAGCTTTAATAGTGGATGCAGTTGCTACAATAGCTGAATTACCACAAATAGCATTACCACATGCAATGAGCATTGCTAAATGTGAAGAAAGCCCAAAAAGACGCCCAATGGCAAAACTGATAAGAATAGTTATAAATATGACGAATAAGATGCCAACAAGTAGATTCCAACCAGCTGAAAAAACAGTATGAATACTAATGTTTGCACCTAGGAGTACAATAGCAATTTCGAGAAGTGTTTTTGAGCAAAAGGTTATACCTCTTTGCAGAGATTCTGGGAGAATAAAACAACTACGAATAATAGACCCTAATAAAATTGCCAAAACAAGACTTTCAAACCACAGTTCTGTAAAAAGTTGTTTTTCTATGATTTCTAAACTATAAGCTAACGCTGATACAAATATGCATATTAAAATGCCAGGACCAAAATTAATGAGAAACGGTAATTTTTTATTTAACATTTTGGCCTTTTTTCCTTTAAATATGATAGCAGAAATAGCAAGATAAGAGTAAATAGCAAAAATAGCAAGAAGTAAAAAGAATACATTTTAAAGATTGGTTCTCGCTCGTAAGGCTGCAGCTAAAGTTCCATCATCGAGGTAATCTAGTTCACCACCAACTGGTACTCCATGGGCAAGTCGGGTAATTTTAATTGAAAAATTAGACAGTTGATCGGTGATATAATGCGCTGTTGTTTGCCCTTCAACAGTTGCATTAACAGCTAGAATAACTTCTGTAATTGAATCATTAATAACACGGTTTATTAAAGAAGTAATGTTGAGTTCATCTGGGCCTATTCCATCCAATGGGGATAGTCGTCCACCTAATACATGATAACGTGCTGGTAAAATTCCGGCTCGTTCAAGAGCCCAGAGATCAGAAATATCTTCAACAACAATAATCGTTGTATTATCACGGCGAGGGTCTGTACAAATCAAACAAGGGTCAGTTGTATCCACATTGCCACAAATAGAACAAATGCTTACTTTGTTTACAGCTTCTTGTATTGCTGCCCCTAATGGCTCCAATAGTATTTCTTTTTTCTTGATGAGATGAAGGGCAGCACGGCGTGCTGAACGCGGTCCAAGACCTGGTATTCGCGCTAAAAGTTGAATGAGGCGCTCAATTTCAGGGCCTGCAATGTGTTGAGACATACCATTATTCCAAAAGATTAAATTAAAGCCACTTTATTAAAACGGAAGCTTGAAACCTGGTGGAATCGGTAAACCTGCTGTTATACTTTGTGTTTTTTCTGCTATAGCCGTTTCAATTTTTGCTTTAGCTTCATTATGAGCTGCCATAATGAGATCTTCAAGTATTTCAACCTCTTCAGGATTGATTAGTGACGGGTCAATTTTGATTGCTGATATAATATTTTTACCATTTAAGGTGATACTAACGAGCCCGCCGCCGGCTGTACCTGTTATATGCAAATTAGCCAAATCATCTTGCATTTGCTGCATTTTTTCTTGCATTTCTTTGGCTTTTTTCATCATGCCCATCATATCACGCATAGTAATTAATTTCCTTATTCATCATTTGTATGATCATTGTTTTCATTGTCGAAGATATGAGGAGTTAAATCAAGATCATTTTCTTGTTTATTCAGACGAATATCGACAATTTTTGCTCCTGGGAAATGGTTGAGAATTGTTGCGATATCAGGATCTGTTTCTACATCAGAAAAAAGAGCCTTTTGAGCGGCTGCGCTTTCTTCTTGTAAGGTTGGTCCTCCCCCTTCAGTGACGAAAGTTATTGTCCATTTTTTTTCAGTCCATTGATGTAACATTTTTTTTATATCACGAGCTAGTGAACGCGGAGCATTTTCAGCAAGTCTTAATGTTATATGCCCTGGTTCAAAAGAAACAGGATGAACAAATTCTTTGATGAGCAATTTGAAATGTGTTTCACGGTGTTGTTCAGCTAAATTAACGATATCATGTAGGGAGTTTATATTTAAGGATTTTTGTTCTGTTGTTTCCGTTTCTGGTTGAGAAGAAGCGTACGGTAAATGAACAACATTGTTAGAAGATTCGATAGTTTGAATGTTATCAAGACTTTCTGTTGTTTTAAAAGAATCTGTATTTTCAGGAGCTTGAATTTTTAATGATTCTATTGGTTGAACGGAAAGGCTGGGTTGATTAGTTACGGTTGTTTTTAAGTTATGTTGGTTTTGCTGTGAGTTTGAAATTTGTGAGAAAGAGTGAGTCTGTCCACCACCAGTTTTTACGCTATGGTTTACATTGTTGGCTTCTTGATGGGAATTATTTTCGGTAATTGTGAGAGATGTTTTTTCTTGCGTGAGTTTTTTCAACGCTTCATCAAGAGTTGGCAGATCAGCAGTGTGGGTAAGGCGAATCAATATCATTTCAGCAGCTTGAATAGGGCGTGCAGCTTTATTGACCTCCTGTAAGCCTTTGAGCAAAATTTGCCAGGTTCTGGAAAGAACGGGAATAGAAAGTTTTTGTGAAAAGTCCAAACCTCTTAAACGTTCCTCTTCTGTTAAGAAGAGATCTCCAGCTATCTCTGGTGTCAAACGCAACCGTGTGACCAAATGGTTGAAGTCAGATAATTCTGTTAATATCATAAAAGGGTCGGCACCTGCGTCATACTGGCTACGTAATTCACTCAATGCACTGACAATATTTCCTTTCATAACAAATTCAAACAGATCAATAATACGCGCTTGATCAGCTAGCCCTAACATTGTGCGTACTGAAACAGTACTGACTTTACCATTGCTATAGGCAATAGCTTGGTCAAAAATAGACAAAGCATCACGCGCAGACCCTTCTGCAGCACGAACGATTAGAGATAAAGCTTGATCTTCTACTTTAATTTTTTCATGTTTAGCAATTTTACGCAAATGCTCTACTAAAACTTTTGATTCAATACGCCGTAAGTCAAAACGCTGGCAGCGTGAAAGGATTGTAATAGGGACTTTGCGAATTTCTGTTGTTGCAAAAATAAATTTTATATGGGGTGGTGGTTCTTCAAGCGTTTTTAACAGGCCATTAAATGCTTGTGTTGAAAGCATATGAATTTCGTCGATAATGTAAATTTTATAGCGCGCAGAAACAGGACGGTAACGTATTTGTTCAATAATTTCACGAATATCGTCAATACCAGTGTGCGAGGCAGCATCCATTTCTATAACATCAATATGGCGGCCTTCAATAATTTGTGCACAATGTTCACCAAGTGTATTAAGTGCAATAGTGGGTTGGTCGATATTTTTTGTTTTGTAGTTGAGCGCACGCGCTAAAATGCGTGCTGTTGTGGTTTTTCCTACTCCACGAATTCCTGTTAACATCCACGCTTGTGCAATGCGTCCTGTCTCAAAAGCATTAGTAAGGGTGCGCACCATTGCTTCTTGACCAATGAGGTCAGAGAAATTTTGAGGCCGATATTTGCGAGCGAGAACACGATAAGTCGTTGCTGCAGGCAGTTTTTCCATCAATGATTCCAATTTTTAAAGCTCTTGTAAGTATATTACAATGACATGAAAACACAGATTAAAAATATACTTTACTATAAAAGGATTTTTTCTCAATCAATTTATTTTAAGAAAATAGAATCATTTCTTAAAAACACCCAAGATTTCTTTATTTTTGGGAGGCAGAGCACTTATCTTATCACGAAGATTTATAAAATAGCAAAGGCGTGATTCCATTTAATAAAAGTGGAAGGTCGGCACGATGACCCGTACCAGAGCTCGTTAGGGCTGCTTCTTTCCAGACCTGACCCGGTTGGCGAGTAGTTCGTCCATCACCAACCTCCCAATTTTATATTGTCGATTTAAAAAAGAAAATCAAGCTTTGAAACAAAAAACGTAGAAAGAATAGTTAAAAAGCTTTCTTTTGAATTTAATTTATATTTAGCATAAGAAATATTTTTGGTTTTTCTTTAACATTTTGTGATTTGCGGTTTTTGAATGATTTTATTTTTGTACTGCAGGTTGCTGAATATGCAAGAAATTTGTTTTATAATAAAGTAGCCTATGTTTTTGTTTGAAGTAGATAAAATATTGGCTTTGTTATAGGTAATTCTTGATCAAAGTTTTCTCTTATTTCTATGTTTGTTTGCAATGTAGCTTATAATTTACGGGGTGATTAGGCTATAAAAGTGAGCGCCACTAATTAATGTGAAAATTAATTTTTCTTTTTAAAAGTTCGGTTATCCAATCTGTTGGAAAATCTATACAATATTCGAATTTCATTGAATATATGTGGAAGTATAAAATTACTCAAACTGAATTGAGGGTGTTTTGCAAATCCGATTTTAAAGAAGCATTTTTCCAAATAACTGAGTAAGTTCTATACATTTGGAGCTCTTATCAATACCTTATTACCAAGCGTAATCTTCTATAATGCAAGTCTATCTTAATAGCTTTTTACTTATGGCATTTAAAAACTACAGCGTTTTCATAAAAAGAAGTTTACACTTAGAAATTAGATGCTTTTAAAGATAATGTCTTTTTTCTTTATGTGGTAATGTGAATAGAAACAATAAGCCGTGTGGCTATTGTTAATGATAATTTTTAACGTGGTGCAAAAGTGTTAATATGATTACAAAGAGTTGATTTCTTTATGTTAAGATTTTGCGTACTTTATCAAGATCAGACTGTGTGTCGACACTTAAGGGAATCGTATCAATTATTTCTACATCGATACGCATATTATTTTCTAATGCACGTAATTGTTCAAGTTTTTCGCGTTGTTCGAGCGTGGATGGTGCAAGAGTTACAAATCGTTCAAGTGCTTCACGTCGATAAGCATATAATCCAATATGATGGTAAAGAGGACCGTTTCCGTAAGGTGCAGTTGCACGGGTGAAATAAAGAGCACGCAAACGATTTTGAGAAAGCGGTGTACCAATAATTTTGACTACATTGGGATTTGTTTTTTCATCTTCTTCAATAAGTTTAGCACCCAGAGTTGCAATATCAGTTAAGTCATTTTCTAAAGGCTGTAGAGCACTAATAATTTCGTGAGCGGTTATTGTTGGTAAATCACCTTGTAGATTTACAATGATATTGTAGTGTCGCTCAGGATCAATGATGGTTAAAGCTTCATAGATGCGATCAGATCCTGATTGATGGTCACTACGTGTTATGATGCATTCATGTCCGTAAGCTGTCACAGCTTGAGCGATGGTATTGTGGTCCGTTGCAACAATGATACGTCCTAATGCAGCTTTTTTTGCTTGTTCAGCTACATGAATAATCATAGGTTTTCCAGCGATTTCAGCGAGAGGTTTTCCTGGAAGACGAGATGAACCCATGCGAGCGGGAATAAGAATGAGTGGTTTAAAAGCCATCACTAGAGTTCCAAATGTTGTATATTTGATATATTTAGTATGATATACTATAAGGAAAAGCCTTAAACTGAAAATGATAAAAATTGAATATTTAGATTTTAATGAAACGATCTACATTTACCTATTTTATTTGTGCTTCTCTGTTTTTGCTCATTATTGCGGGGGGAGTTTTCATTTTTAGTGATGTAATTTATAATTATTTTGCATCAGTTCAACATTCTTATACTGCAGATAATGATGAGCTTAAAGAAAAACAGGATCTATCTCACCATTATTTATCGTTAAATGAGCGTCTTCAACAAGGTGATCTTGAAAATGGGCGTAAAATTTTTCGTCAGTGTGCTCTATGTCATACTTCTGGGCGTGATAATTCTAACCGTGTTCTTGGCCCGACACTTTGGGAGATAGTAAATCGCCCTTTTGCGGATGCAAAAGATTTTACTTATTCAAGAGTGTTACGTGAAAATTCTAATAAAAAATGGGATTTTCCCACTTTAGATCGCTATCTTCAATCACCTCGTAAAGCATTTCCAGGGACAACTATGTCATTTCGTGGGATTAAAAATGATCAAGATCGTGCTGATCTTTTACTCTATTTACGCAGTCTATCTGATCACCCTGTTCCTTTACCACTGGATAATGAAGATGCTAAACAAGATTAGTTTGTGCCAGAAGTTCTGACTTTAAAAGTATGTGTAGTTAGCTTTATTTGTGATTTGGGTTTTATCGAGTTATCAAAAGAATTGTAAGCGATGTATTATTTAAAGTGATTTGGTGTGATTTGATCAAAAGGTAAAATAGGAAATGGTGGCCTATATTCTATGGCGTCTCTTACTAATTATACCGACACTGATTGGTATTTTGACAGTAACATTTGTCATTGTGCAATTTACACCCGGTGGACCTATTGAGAATATTATTGCTCAATTACAAGGAATGGGTGGTGATGCTGTAGGACGGATGGTTGGTGGTAGCGATCTTAGTCTTTCTTCTGATAGCGTTTTTGATGGCGCGCATGCTGATTTATCTGCTTATGGGAGTTTTAAATACCGTGGAGCACAAGGGTTGGATCCAGAATTTATTGCCAAACTTGAACGGCAATTTGGTTTTGATAAGCCACCTTTGGAGCGTTATTTGACGATGTGTGGCAATTATATACGTTTTGATTTTGGGGAGTCTTATATACAAGGGCGTTCAGTTATTGAGTTGATTAAGAGTGCTCTACCTGTTTCTCTTTCTTTTGGTTTTTGGAATTTGCTGATTTCTTATGCTATTTCCATACCGTTAGGAATCCGTAAAGCACTTAAAGAAGGCTCTGCTTTTGATGTATGGACGAGTGCTATTATTGTTATTGGCTATGCAATTCCTAATTTTCTCTTTGGAATTTTTTTAATGGTTTTTTTTGCTGGGGGATCTTTTTTTGATTGGTTTCCATTAGGTCATTTGACTTCGGATAATTTTGATAAATTATCCTTTGGAGGCAAGATATTAGATTATCTGTACCATTTAATTTTACCATTAACAGCGATGGTCATTTCTTCTTTTGCGACAACAACCTTGTTAACGAAAAATTGTTTTTTGGAAGAAATTCGTCAGCAATACGTCATTACAGCTCGCGCGAAGGGTTTAAGCGAACGCTCTATTCTTTATGGTCATATTTTTCGCAATGCGATATTGATTGTAATTGCCAGTTTTCCTGCAGCTTTTATGGGTTCATTTTTTAGCGGATCTTTATTGATTGAAATGCTGTATTCATTAAACGGTATGGGGCTTTTAAGTTATACATCTATTGTTAATCGTGATTACGCTGTTGTATTTGCCTGTCTTTATATTTTTTCTCTGATTGGTCTTGTTGTGAGCCTTATTTCTGATATCATTTATATGCTGGTTGATCCACGTATTGATTTTGATAGAAAAGATTTATGATGGAAAAGGTAAAATATGATCAATTTTGTGACTCGAAGTTACAAAAACGATCTTTTTTTTCTCCATTGAGTGCGCGTCGTTGGCGTAATTTCAAACAAAATCGTCGCGGTTGGTGTTCATTGTGGCTTTTTTTATTTTTATGTTTTTGTTCTTTTTCAGCAGAATTTATTGCCAATGATCGCCCTATTGTTGCTTCTTATAAGGGGGAGTTGCTATTCCCTGTTTTTTTTGATTATTCCGATGAAAAATTTGGTGGGAACTTAGCCGTAGCGGACTTTCGAGATTCTTTAATTCAAAATGAAATTGCAAAACATGGTTGGGCGGTGTGGCCACTAGTTCGTTATTCCTATAATACAGTAGTAGGTAATAAAACTGTAGCATTATCACCTCCTTTTTGGCTTCAAAGTAAAGAAGAGCGTTGTATCAATTATGCACAAGGAAGCGCTGATCCGGAATGCACGATAAGTCGATGGAATTGGCTTGGGACAGATGATCTAACACGTGATGTTTTTGCGCGGGTTTTATATGGCTTTCGATTATCGATAATTTTTAGTATTCTTTTGACAGCTATTTCAACTATTATTGGTGTTATAGCAGGGGCAGTTCAGGGGTATTTTGGTGGTTGGGTTGATTTAATTTGTCAACGTTTGATTGAAATATGGTCTTCTGTACCGTCGCTTTATTTAATTATTATTATGGCTGCTGTTTTGGCACAGGGTTTTTGGGTATTGTTAAGCGTTATGCTTCTTTTCCAGTGGGTTGCATTGGTTGGTGTGGTGCGTGCAGAATTTTTACGTGCGCGCAATTTTACCTATATTACTGCTGCACGCGCTTTAGGTGTGCCTAATCGCATTATTATAATACGTCATTTACTGCCAAATGCTATGGTTGCTTCCTTAACTTATATGCCATTTTTATTAACATCAGGTATTTCTTTACTGACATCACTTGATTATTTGGGGTTTGGTCTTCCGCCTGGTTATCCTTCTTTGGGAGAGGTAATGCGGCAGGCTACTTCTAACTTAAACGCTCCTTGGATTGGTATTACAGGTTTTGTTGTTATTGCTACTTTATTGGCTTTGTTGGCTTTTATTGGGGAGGCAGTGCGGGATGCTTTTGATCCACGAAAGACATTGCAATGACAAAGATGCTTTCGGTACGTAATTTGTCGGTCGCATTTTGCCAAGCGGAAGAAAAAAAATGCGTTGTGGACCAAATTTCTTTCGATATTGGAAAGGGAGAGATAGTTGCTCTGGTAGGGGAGTCTGGTTCTGGAAAATCGGTAACAGCACTATCTATTTTGCAACTTTTACCTTGTGTAAAAACACTTTATCAATCAGGTGAAATTCTTTTTAATAATCAAGATTTAATGAAACAGAAAGAAGAGGATTTGCGTAAAGTTCGTGGCAAAGATATTGCTATGATTTTTCAAGAACCAATGATTTCTCTTAATCCTTTGCATACTGTGGAACAGCAAATAGGTGAAGTTCTTAAAATACATTCAAACATATCTGGTAAATTATTACGCACACGTATTATTGATTTGCTGAATCAAATGGGAATTGATGAGCCGGAAAAACGTTTGGGTTCTTTCCCACATCAATTATCAGGTGGTCAACGGCAACGCGTGATGATTGCAATGGCGCTTGCAAATAAGCCACAATTATTAATTGCCGACGAACCAACAACTGCACTTGATGTGACAGTTCAAGCACAAATTCTTGAGCTTTTAATGCAGCTTAAAAAAAGCTGCAATATGTCAATGCTTTTGATTACTCACGATTTGGCTATTGTGCGTCGTGTTGCAGAGCGCGTTTATGTTATGAAAGAGGGGAAAATTATTGAAAATGGTACCACGAGTGAAATTTTTAACAATCCCCAGCATTCCTATACAAAGAAATTATTAGCGGCAGAGTTTCAAGGTTATCCCCTACAGGCTAATGATAATGCACCCGTTTTGATGCAAGGTAAGAAAATACATGTTTGGTTTCCAATTAAAAAAGGTTTATTGCGGCGAACAGTTGATTATGTAAAAGCTGTTCAAGATGTTGATATTACAGTTCGTACTGGTCAGACACTTGGTGTTGTTGGTGAATCAGGTTCAGGGAAAACAACATTAGGGCTTGCACTGACACGAATGATTTCTTCCAAAGGTCAGATTTATTTTGATGGTGTTGATATTGGCAATTTTACTTTCAATCAGATGCGTTCTTTACGCCGCCATATTCAAATTGTTTTTCAAGATCCTTTTGGTTCGCTTTCACCACGTATGTCTGTAAGTGAGATTATCACTGAAGGGTTGTCGATTCACGAACCATATCTTTCTGATTGTGAACGTAATGATCGCGTGATTGAAGCTTTGCGTGAGGTTGATCTTGATCCTGCTGTGCGCTATCGTTATCCCCATGAATTTTCCGGTGGGCAAAGACAGCGAATTGCTTTTGCACGTGCAATTATTCTTAAGCCTCGCTTTATTATGCTTGATGAGCCAACATCTGCTCTTGATATGAGTATGCAAGCACAGATTGTTGATCTTTTGCATCGTTTACAAAAAAAATATCATTTGGGTTATTTGTTTATTAGCCATGATTTAAAAGTCGTTAAAGCGCTTGCTCATGAAGTACTTGTAATGCATAAAGGGAAAGTAGTTGAGTATGATTGTGCAGATCGTATTTTTTCTTGTCCCCAAAATTCTTATACGCAAGCTTTAATGGCTGCAGCATTTGCATTAGAATCTGGCCGTTTATAGATAATCACATCAAATTGCGCTGACAATCCATTATAGAGAAGGATTTTTCCTACTAAAGGTTCACCAATGTTTGTGATCAGTTTAATAGCTTCCATTGCTTGTAATGTCCCGATAACTCCGGGCAGAGGACTAATAATTCCGACTTCAGAACATGTGGGTATGACGCCAGTTTCAGGTGGGTTAGGAAACAAATCGCGATAGTGGGGATTATTGTCTTTATAAGGCATCAACACTGTCAGTGAGCCATTGAATCGGTTTATAGCACCACTTATTAAAGGTTTAGCACATTGAGCAGCATGGTCAGCAAGTAGATAACGTGTTGCAAAATTATCGCTTCCATCGATAACAATATGATAAGCGTTGAGCAGTTTATCTACATTATTTTCATCTAAACGTAGACTATGTTTTTCAACTATAATATGAGGGTTTATCGCTTTTATAGTGGCTTCAGCGCTAATGGTTTTGCATTGATTGATTGTATTTGTGTTATGAATGACTTGACGTTGTAAATTGGAAAGTGAAACAATATCATCATCAACAATTCCAAGTGTTCCAACACCTGCTGCAGCAAGATAAGTAAGAACAGGGGAGCCAAGACCACCTGCACCTATGACAAGAACACGAGCAGTTTTAAGCTTTTGCTGTCCCGCGCCACCGATTTCGGGTAAAACAATATGACGTGCGTAACGTTCAATTTCTTCTTTGCTTAATTTTGTATCACCTTTTTGTATCATAGATTTTCTCTTGTCATAGTTTTTTTATGATTTAATAAATTTATGGCGCATTAGCCAGTCTGTTTTTAGTGATAGGAGGTTTTATTTATGAAAATTGCTATTCAGATGGATCATATTTCAACGCTCCAGATCCAGGGAGATACTACATTTGCGCTTACTTTAGCAGCGCAAAAACGTGGATACTCTCTTTTTCATTATACACCAGATTGTTTATCTATGCGTGGTGATTGCGTGATTGCACGGTTAGAGCCATTAATTGTACGTGATGAAGAGGGGAGTCATTATAAATTGGGGGAGCCTGTATATACGCCGTTGATGGATATGGATGTAGTTCTTTTACGTCAAGATCCACCTTTTGATATGCATTATATCACCACAACTTATTTATTAGAGCGTATTCACCCTAAGACACTTGTCGTAAATGATCCAACATGGGTACGTAATAGTCCAGAAAAGATTTTTGTTACTGAATTTTCTGATTTAATGCCAGAAACATTAATTACAAAAGATATTGAAGAAATAAAATCGTTTAGAAATAAGGTTGGTGATATTATTATTAAACCACTCTATGGTAGTGGAGGGGCGGGTGTTTTTCATTTAAAACAAGATGATCGCAATCTAACATCGCTTGTAGAAATGTTTGAACACAGTTATCGTGAACCTTTTATTGTTCAGCGTTATTTAGATGTCGTTCGAAAAGGGGATAAGCGGGTTATTTTACTTGATGGCACACCTGTGGGGGCGATTAATCGGATTCCGGCAGAAATGGATGCTCGTTCCAATATGCATGTTGGAGGTCGAGCAGAAACTATTGGCTTGACTGAACGTGATTATGAAATTTGTACACGCATTAGTCCTACTTTGCAGAAACGAGGTTTTCTTCTTGTAGGAATTGATATAATTGGAGACTATATAACAGAAATCAATGTTACATCTCCCACTGGGATTCGTGAAATTAAACGCTTTGGAGGTGCGGATATCGCCTCTCTTTTTTGGGACATTGTTGAACGTAAGCGTTCAGGTTAATTTATTTAAGAAGATTACTAAATTTATTTTGTGATTCTACAAATGTAAACTAGAATTTGGGTCTTAGGGAGTGTATGAATGAGTAAGTTGTTATCAGTTGGAGTGGGGCTGATGTGCGTTACTGCGTTGCTGGTTGATATTGGTAATGCTCGCGATCAGATTAAGATTGCGGGTTCATCAACAGTTTTACCTTATGAAAAAATCGTTTCTGAGGTATTTGGAGAAATTTACCCTAATTTTAAAATTCCCGTTATCGAGTCTGGTGGTTCAGGTGCTGGTATTAAAGAGTTTTGCCGTGGTATTGGAGATAAGACGATTGATATCGTTAATAGTTCACGACCAATGAAATCAGGTGAATTACAGTCCTGTTTTAATGCTGGTGTAAAAGATATTGAAGAAATGCGCATTGGGTATGATGGCATTGTTTTTGCAACAAATAGCAGTGGACCTGACTGGGAATTACACTCTGTAGATGTATATAGAGCATTGGCTGCTCAAGTTGTGGTTGATGGGAAACTGCAGTTAAATAAAGTTACGAAGTGGAATACAGTCAATAATGCTCTTCCTGATTGGGAGATTACAGTTTATATACCTGGTGAAAAACATGGAACACGTGAAGTTTTTGAAAAAAAATTATTAGCCGCAGGCTGTAAGGCTAGTGGGGCAGTTGAGGCAATGGAAGCTTTGGGAATGAATGAGAAGGAGATTAATGCTACTTGTATTGCTGTACGTAAGGATGGGAAGGCCATTGATATTGATGGCGATTATTCTGAAACATTTGCTCATCTTATGTCTAATAAAACAGGTATTGGTGTTTTGAGCTTATCTTTTTACGAGAATAATGCTGACAAACTTAAAGTTGCATACATTAATGGTGTTGCTCCAAGTAGTGAAACAATTTCTAATGGTGAATATTCCCTTTCACGTCCACTTTTCTTCTATGTTAAAAAAGCGCATTTTGGTGTTGTTCCAGGTTTGTGGGAATATGTTGACTTTTTTCTTTCCGATCAAATGATTGGTCCAGATGGTCCATTAGCGGATTATGGTTTAGTTGCTGCTTCTAAAGAAGAGCGGCAAGCGCAGCGTGCTTCTTTTTGTGCTGGTACAGTGATGACTTTAAAATAATTTTCTAAATGATGATGTAGGATTTCTCTGTGCTGCTTTTTTGTAAAAATTGAAAGACAATATGCCCATTTCTTTTGTTATTTTTCTCTTATTGATTTTTGGTTTTGTTGGCTTTTGCATTTCTTATATGCGAGCTCGTTTTCTTGAGTTTATGAGATTCAAGATGCACTCTCGTGTGTATTATTACGGTTGGTGGACATTGTTAATAACTGTTATCCCAGCTTTTGTGTTTTTAGTTTTTTGGAACGCTGGGAGTGCAGTTTATTTAGAATATAATGCTTCGCAGGCAGTTAAGATGTCTATAGTAGGTGCGATGGAAATAGAAAATCATGACCTTATTTTAGAGATAATTCGTGATTTGGCTAGAATTATTCATCATTTTGAAGGGGATTTGATGACAATTTCTTACGCAGATTTACACAAGCAATTGTCGAAAAAAGGGTTTATTTTGCCTATGGAGATACCAGGTTATGCCTTGAAGATAGCGCGATCATGGTATTTTTCTTCTAAAAAACTGCAATTTATTGGTTATGGTTTATGTTTTATAATTTCATTTTGTGGTTTTATTTTTGGGATTATACATGTTTCTCCACAACAGCGTGCACGCAATAAGGTTGAGTGTTTCATTATTATTGGGTTAATTTGTGCGTCTGCGATTACAGTTATAACAACGATAGGCATTGTCATTTCCATATTATTCCAGACGGTGAGTTTTTTTCAATCTGTACCGTTTTTAAACTTTTTTTGGGGAACAGTTTGGGATCCTCGTTTTTCAACCAATGGTTCAGGGGGTGAGATAGGGCAATTTGGTTTTATACCACTGTTGGCTGGCACGCTTTATATTGCGTTTGTGGCAATGCTTTTTGCTGTTCCTATTGGGTTGTTTGCTGCTCTTTATATGGCAGAATACGCTTCAAGCCAATTGCGATCAATTGTAAAACCATTATTGGAGGTTCTTGCTGGTATTCCCACTATTGTTTATGGTTTTTTTGCTTTAATGGTTGTTGGGCCTTTTTTGCGCGACCTTTCTATTTCTCTTTCTGGTGGGGCCGGTTTTATTATGGCCCATAGTGTTTTGACCGCTGGTTTGGTTATGGGAATTATGTTGATTCCTTTTGTTTCATCTTTATCAGATGATATTATTACTGCTGTTCCCCGTTCATTACGTGAAGGTTCTTACGGTTTGGGAGCAACGCAATCTGAGACCATTAAAAAAGTCATTATACCAGCGGCACTTCCTGGTATTGTGGGAGCACTTGTATTAACAGCATCCAGGGCAATTGGGGAGACAATGATTGTTGTGTTAGCAGCAGGTGTTGCAGCCAATTTGACTCTTAATCCATTTGAGGCAATGACTACAATGACGGTTAAAATTGTTAATCAATTAACAGGTGATTTTGAGTTTAATTCACCGCAAACTCTTGTAGCTTTTGCTTTGGGAATGACACTTTTTATTTTGACTCTTTTGATGAATATTTTTGCTCTTTATATAGTGCGTAAATATCGGGAGCAATATGAATGAATGGAGATTTTGTCTCGTATCGTCGTAATATTGGTCTGAGGCGTCGTTATTGGGCTGAACGCCGTTTTCGTGCTTATGGTCTTGTTGCTATTTTCATTAGTTTGTTTTTTTTAATTATTCTTTTATGGTCTATTGTCAGTCAGGGCTATACAGCCTTTTTTCATAGTGAAATGACGTTATCAATTTATTTGGATGAAAAGGTGATTGATCCGGGTGGTCAACGTGCAACTAATCCAAAGGTATTAATAACTGCAAATTATCCACTTCTTGTACGTAATGCTTTGGCTACAAAACTTGGAGTGGATTACAATGATCGGGCAGCTATGCGCGATATTAACCGTATGTTTTCGGGTAATGTTCGCGTGCAGTTACGTGATATGGTAGTAAAAAATCCAAACTTGATTGGTACAACGCAAAAAATTAAAATTTTAGCGGCGGCAGATGTTGATTTAGTTTATAAAGGACAGATTAATTTGCAAATGGCAGAGGAAAAGCGCAAGGTTTCTAATCGACAGGTAGAATGGATTAGACGCTTAATTGATGACAATACGCTTTATAAAACATTTAATCGCGGCTTTTTTACATTTGGTGCTTCAAGTCGTCCTGAAACTTCAGGATTAGGTGTTGCAATAATTGGTTCTTTTTATATGATGTTTATTGTCTTAGCAGTTGCGTTGCCCATAGGGGTAGCAACGGCTCTTTATCTTGAAGAATATGCACGTAAAAATACGTTTACAGATTTTATAGAGATTAATATCAATAACCTTGCTGCTATTCCTTCAATTATTTTTGGTCTTTTAGGGCTTTCTGTTTTTATTAATTTTTTAGGCATGCCACGTTCTGCATCTTTTGTTGGTGGGCTTGTTTTAACTCTTATGACGTTACCAACAATTATTATAGCTACACGCTCTGCTTTGCGAGCTGTTCCACTATCTATTCGTACAGCAGCTTTAGGATTAGGTGCATCAAAGACGCAAATGGTTTTTCATCATGTTGTTCCTTTAGCGATGCCCGGTATTCTGACTGGCACGATTATTGGTTTGGCACAAGCGCTAGGTGAAACTGCTCCTTTACTTTTGATTGGAATGGTCGCTTTTGTTGCGAATATTCCTATTACACCAATGGATCCAGCGACTGCTTTGCCTGTGCAAATTTTTATGTGGGCGGGTGAAGCAGAACGTGCTTTTTTTGAAAAAACATCAGGCGCCATTATTGTATTGATGGTTTTTCTTGCTGTCATGAATATTTCAGCTGTTCTTTTGCGTCGACGATTTGAACGACGTTTATAACTTCAGTAAAGTGTGTACATCAAGATAAGGTTAGGTCTATAATGAAGATCAAAATGCGTGGTCAAGATGTTAAGGTTTTTTATGGAGGTAAAGAAGCACTCCATGGTATTACTCTTGATATCCCTGAGCATCAAGTTACTGCGTTAATCGGCCCTTCAGGCTGCGGAAAGTCAACTTTTTTACGTTGTTTTAATCGTATGAATGATACGATTGAAGGTGCTAAAGTAACAGGTTTGATTACCTTAGATGAGGAAGATATTTATGATTCGCACATTGATGTTGTAGAATTACGAGCGCGTGTGGGAATGGTTTTTCAAAAGCCTAATCCTTTTCCAAAATCTATTTTTGACAATGTTGCTTATGGACCACGTATTCATGGTTTAGTAAAATCACGTACTGAATTACATGATGTGGTTGAAAAAAGTTTGATGCAAGCAGGATTATTCGACGAAGTTAAAGACCGTCTCCATGGACCAGGAACAAGTTTATCAGGAGGGCAGCAACAACGTTTGTGTATTGCGCGTGCTATTGCTGTGAATCCTGAAGTTATCTTAATGGATGAACCGTGTTCAGCTCTTGATCCGATTGCAACGGCACGTATTGAAGAGCTTATCGATTCGTTACGACAAGATTACACAATCGTCATTGTAACACATTCAATGCAGCAAGCTGCACGTGTTTCTCAATACACGGCTATGTTTCATTTGGGGCATTTGGTGGAAGTTGATGAAACTGAAGTAATATTTACTTCACCAAAGGAGCAACGTACGCAAGACTATATTACAGGGCGTTTTGGGTAAGTTAATTTAGGAGTATAAAATATGCCTACAAGCCATACTGTCCGTTCTTATGATGCAGAGTTAAAATATTTGGCAGAAAAGATTGTGGAAATGGGTGGTTGCGCAGAAAGAATGATCGAGCGCTCTATAGCATCAATTATTCATGATGATTTTCAGCTTGCTACTGCGGTTATTGCTGATGATTTATTTTTGGATGAAGCAGAACGCGACATTGATGAAAAAGCGATTACTATTATTTGTAAACGCCAACCAATGGCTGTTGATTTGCGTGAAATTGTTGGAGCTATTCGCATTTCTTCTGATCTTGAGCGCATTGGGGATATGGCAAAAAACATTGCCAAACGGGCAGCTGCTATTTCAGAAATACGCCAACCTGAGGCTTTTTACTATAAACTTGAAACGATTACAATTTTGGCGCTCAATCAGTTAAAGGAAGTGCTGGACGCTTATACTAAGCGCTTGTTAGATCGTATTGATGTGGTACGCGAGCGTGACAATGAAATTGATGCTTTATATACTTCTCTTTTTCGTGAGCTTTTAAATTATATGACAGAAGATATACATAATGTTGCGGTTTGTACGCATTTGCTTTTTTGTGTAAAGAGTATTGAACGGATTGGTGATCATGTTACCAATATTGCTGAAACGCTGCATTATATTATAACGGGCCATCATATGTCTTTTGATCGTCCTCGTGATGATCTTACGTATACAGTTGGAGTAGGTGATAAGAAAACAGATTGAAGTTTCAAATCATGTTTGCAGAGTATGATATTTAATGGATAATCTTGTTTTGGCTGTGCAGATCAGTAAGTACATTGAATGATAAAAAATGGAAAGATTGATTGATTTGCATAGTTAAAGAAATAAGATGTGCTTTAAATTAAGATTTTCTTATTGTTTTTTCGTGTAAATCTCTTTTAATACCTATTATATGTTAAGGGTTTACTGATAGGTAAACAATTAACGGCATAGTGTTATTTAATTGCATATTTAAAACTTATTTAAAATTTGAATGTTTTAAAACATATGAATCTACTGTATAAAATAAAAAAAAATCGATGGATTGTACGTATCGCTGTTTCTATAATACCGCTAGTTACTGTGGGTTGTACATCAAATCATTTAAACATTAAGAAGGTAGCCAATAATCAGGTAACTAAAATGACGGCACCTTCATTGACAGAGCGTCAATGTCTTATGCGTGCAATGTATTTTGAATCAAATCGTTCAAGCCGTGAGGGAATGATTGCGGTTGGAACGGTCGTTATGAACCGTGTTAATTCAAGTGCCTATCCGAAAACGATTTGTGGAGTTGTTGGTCAGCCCAAACAATTTGCTCCTGGTGTTTTAACACGTCCTATGACTGAGAAAGCATCTGTTGCTCGCGTTAAAGAGGCTGCAGATGCTGTTTTACGTGGTGAACGGGATAAGAAGAGTAAAAACGCCATGTTTTTTCATACAGCTGGGTTGTCTTTCCCCTATAAGAATATGCACTATGTTCGTGTTGCCGGAGGCAACGCTTTTTATGAAAAGCGGGCGCGTGATGGATCACTTCAAGTTCCTGTTAATGATCGTCCTTATAATGTTGCTTTTGCTTTTGCCCAAGATCAAGGCGATGTACCAAATTTCATAGATATGGGCTTAAAGAACAAGGGAACAAAAGTAGAAGAAATACAAATAGCATCTGCTTCAATAGAAGTTGCGCAAGTTAATTCTGTACCTTTTGTTGTTACACAACCTGACATGATCCCTATTCCTACACCTGCACCTAATCGTATTGCTAAGACACAGGAAACTACACCAGTTATAGCATATACTGCGCCATCATTGGATAAGTTAAATACAGTTGTTGCAATGTTAGAAAAACAATACAGAGCCCGATAATTTTTTCATAATTTAAAAGGGCTGTAAATGATGTGTTGTGGCGTTCATGCGGTATTTTGCGTGAAATACTTTATCATTTTACAGAAGTTATGGTAGGAGTGTGGCTTAAGCTACGAAAAAAGCAAGGCCTTGTGCTGACTATTTTGATTATGATTTTGTAAAAGAGCATTTTGCTGCTTTGCGTTTTACAGAGTAAAAAATACTGATTTAACCGCTTGTTTAACAGATGTTAAGAGAGCACAAAGGCTTCTATCATGCAAAATGGCGTTATTTATAATCTTCATATTTTAGCTGAAGAAGTGCTGAAACTTTCCTCATATTTATAAGACTAGAAATTATATACATTCAATGAGACTACTTTTCTGTCAGAAGAGTATTGATTAGTAATGTTAAGTAGGTTTTGAAGTGAGATGTATCGTTGCTGCACATGCTTTAATAAATCAAAAAATTATTCCAAATAATAAGAAGGTTAGTTGATTGGATGAGATTGCTCTTGTTTTGCATTCTTTGCTTATTTTAAAGAGAGGTTTGGTTTTTTATAATACCTTGTTGATGAAAATACTGCACGTTACGTTGCTTTAAAGAATGTTCTTTCAAATGCTTTTTAGTAGCGCATTGTTTATAGTGAAAAAGATTGCAATGTATTGTAGCTGTAAAATATGCTTTATGTTGATTGGGTAATTGGGAAGGGGTAATCAACATAGGTAGTCTTACTCAAATTGGCATAGCAGTTCCTAGTGTTTTGTTAGGAACAATTGAGTTAATGTGATGAATTTTAGGAGTATTTTATTTGAATATGTGTCATATATTAGGAAGATGAATGCCGGAACTTCCTGAGGTAGAAACAGTTCGTCGTGGTCTTGAACCAGTTTTGACTGGTGCAAAAATTATATCTGTGACACTTAATCGTAAAAATTTGCGATTCCCTTTTCCGGAAGAGTTTTCTGAGAAGCTTGTTGGCAGAAGGATCATAGAACTTGATCGACGTGCAAAATATTTATTGTTTCATCTTTCGCAAAATGAAACAATTTTAGGTCATATGGGAATGTCAGGAACGTGGCGCATAGAAGATAAGCTTTTAAAAAAAGAGTATGCTTCTATGGGCAAATTAGTTGCACATGATCATTTTATAATGGACGTTAGAGCAAAAGATGGTAACGTTTATCATATCATTTATAATGATACTCGTCGTTTTGGTTTTATACTTTTAATAGACACAATAAGGCTTAATGAGCACCCACTTTTAAAAAAATTAGGGGTTGAGCCTATGGGGGATGCGCTTTCTGGTTCTTATTTGCAAAAGGCTTTTATTAATAAAAAGACATCTCTTAAAATGGCTTTGCTTGATCAATCTATTATCGCAGGACTTGGGAATATTTATGTTTGTGAAGCACTTTGGCGTAGCCGTTTATCTCCAAAGCGTAGTGCGTTTACATTGGCACTAAAAAATGCGTGTGCATACGAATTGGCAAATTGTCTAGCACAAAATATACGTGATGTAATTTCTGAAGCGATAATTGCTGGTGGGTCTTCTTTACGTGATTATGTGCATACAGATGGTTCACTTGGTTATTTTCAACACAATTTTTCGGTTTATGGAAGAGAAGGAAAGGCATGTTTGCAATGCGAGGTGCCTATTGTACGTATTTTGCAGGCTGGGCGCTCAAGTTTTTACTGCCCAAAGTGTCAGAAAT
Source organism: Bartonella capreoli (assembly GCF_902813205.1). Classification (NCBI taxonomy): domain Bacteria; kingdom Pseudomonadati; phylum Pseudomonadota; class Alphaproteobacteria; order Hyphomicrobiales; family Bartonellaceae; genus Bartonella; species Bartonella capreoli. The sequence continues at coordinate 31,787 of NZ_CADDZX010000001.1, read as the reverse complement.
GAATAAACATCTTGCAAAATCTTACAATAAGCTTAAAGTCGTGAATGGCTTTCATTAGAATGGAGAGATTTTTATGCTTGATAAAGTGCTTACACATCTTGATGAAAATATAGATAAGAGTCTTGAACGTCTTTTTTCTCTTTTACGTTTTCATTCAATTTCTACAGATCCAGCTTATAAGGATGCATGTCGTCAAGCAGCTGATTGGTTGGTGGAAGATTTAAAAACTATAGGTTTTGAAGCTTCACGCCGCGATACACCTGGCCACCCGATGGTTGTTGGGCATCATCCAGGGCCTTCGGATGACTGTTTGCATGTCCTGTTTTATGGGCATTATGATGTTCAACCAGTTGACCCCTTAAATTTGTGGCATGATGATCCATTTCAACCTTCTTTAAAAGAACGGAATGGAGAAAAGGTTATTTGTGCCCGTGGATCTTCAGATGATAAAGGTCAGCTTATGACTTTTATTGAAGCTTGTCGTGCGTTTAAGAAGGAAACAGGCCAGCTTCCTGTTAAGGTAACTGTTTTATTTGAAGGTGAGGAAGAAAGTGGTTCTCCTTCACTTATTCCTTTTTTAAAAGCAAATGCTGATGAGCTTAAGGCTGATTGTACGTTGGTTTGCGATACACCAATGTGGGATGCAAATACACCATCAGTTTGTATTGGTCTTCGAGGAATGTTAGGGGAAGAAGTCATTATCACGGGAGCTAATCGTGATTTGCACTCTGGTGGTTTTGGGGGGGCTGCAGCCAATCCTCTCCGTATTTTAACTAAAATTTTGGGTGGGCTTCATGATGAAAATAGTAGGGTGACGCTTCCTGGATTTTATGATGGTGTAGAGGAAACACCTCCACAAGTTTTGCAATCATGGAATGAGCTTAGTAGTAGTGCAGAAGCGTTGCTTCGTCCCTTTGGTCTTTCTATTGCTGCCGGTGAAAAGGGGCGTAGTATTTTAGAACAAGTATGGGCTCGTCCTACAGCGGAAATCAATGGTATTAGTGGGGGTTATGCAGGTGAAGGGTTTAAAACGGTTATTCCTTCTCAAGCTAGTGCAAAAGTTTCTTTTCGCTTAGTCCATAAACAAGATCCTGAAAAAATACGTCAGGCTTTTCGTGATTATGTGCGCAGCCTTATTCCAGCAGATTGTACAGTTACATTTAAGGACCATAGTGCTGCTCCAGCTATTCAGTTATCTCCTGATTCACCTTTTGTTGAGGCAGCAAAGGATGCTTTAACACAAGAATGGGAGAAGTCAGCTTTATTAATTGCTATGGGTGGTTCAATTCCAATTGTTGAAAGCTTTCGATCAGTTCTTGGTATGGAAAGCATTTTGGTTGGATACGCATTAGCTGATGATGGGGCTCATTCACCTAATGAAAAATATAATTTAAAGTCATTTCATAAAGGACAGCGGTCTTGGGCGCGTATTCTTGAAACTTTTGCAAATAGGAGAATAAATGACAGAAATTCGTGTTCATCAAGGTGATTTGCCAAATTTAGATAATTATCACGTTGATGCTATTGCGGTTGATACTGAAACTTTAGGGTTGCAACCATATCGTGATCGCTTGTGTGTTGTTCAACTTTCTTCTGGGGATGGCACTGCTGATATTATACAGATTGCTAAAGGGCAAAGTAGCGCTCCTAATTTGGTCAAATTACTTGAAGATAAGGCAATTACCAAAATATTCCATTTTGGGCGTTTTGATCTTGCCATTTTAGCGCATACTTTTGGAATTATGCCAGATGTTGTCTTTTGCACAAAGATTGCATCAAAGCTTACGCGCACTTATACTGATCGGCATGGTTTGAAAGAGATTTGTAGCGAATTGCTGAATATTAATATTTCTAAACAGCAACAATCCTCAGATTGGGCGACAGAAACTTTGTCGCGCGCACAAATTGAATATGCGGCATCTGATGTTTTATATCTACATCGTTTGAAAAATGTGTTTGAAACACGTTTAAAACGTGAAGAGCGAGAAAATGTTGCAAAAGCGTGTTTTCAATTTTTACCAACAAGAGCAAAACTCGATCTTTTGGGATGGCCAGAGACTGATATTTTTGCACATAGTTGAGTTTAAAAATTTGTTTTTAATCTAAGCAGAAAAAGTTAATAAAATAAAATGCCTGTATTTTACGGGCATTTTTTATTTTCCTATTTTTCTCAATATATTGTTTTTGAAAAATTTTATAGAACAGTTTTTATAAATCAATCTATTTGATTTAAAAATTATATCACAAATATGTACTCTTTACGATAATATAAGACATGCCCTTATGTGAGATCAAAAAATACAAAATAGGGTTTACAGGGTATAGCAGTAGATAGAAGTAAGGGGCTATTGATATACGTTGAAGATCAGAATGGGTATCTCCAAGAAGAGTTATTGTTGGCTCTATGATAGCTATAGTGGTACTTTTCTAGAGAAGTGGGCTAGTAACAACTTGTGTGCAACTTTATTTGACTCCTAATCACGCATTAATACCTAGTATCGTGAAGGCGTGATTATGTATAGTTTTAAGGTATTTTAAATTTGAGATACATTAAAGGTGCTATAAGTCCATTGTGAGTAATGGGTGGGTTAAGGTGTTTTTTGATTATAACTTTGAACTGGTATTGAATATTCAGTAACTGATAAAATTATAGTTCCGTACAAAAGATTAATATTTGAATTTCAAGAAAAAGAAATTTGCAAAAAACAAGGTTTCGGTTTGGTTGTCAAATCAATGCTTTTTATGTTGGTATGCACCATGCACAATCCTCATTTATGGGGGATTACATTGTTAAAATACCCTATTTTGATGAATCTTTCACTTTTTTCTTGATTTTCCTATAGATATTTGGAGTGAAATAATTATATATGAAAATCCGTTTTGGATATTTTGTATGGAGGTCAATCTATGAACATAAAACATTTCGGGTTTATATTTTTTTTCGCTTTTGGTTCAACTTCTTCAGTTCAGGGAACTAGTCTTGTGAGTGTGAAAGGGTTAGCACAGAATGTTACTAACATTTCTTCTTCTAAGGATTTGCATTTTGGTGAGCAGGATAGTGATACTACGAATGGTTCTTTCCTAAATATTTCTTGTACTGATCAAAACAGATGGAAAACAAATTATGGACAGAGATATACAACTTCTTTGATTAGAAGCGGTGGAAGCAGACGAAATACAGGACGGTTAAGTAAACAATTACGGCGACTACATAGTAGAATACATTCGTTGAGTTTTTAATTAATAATGAAGCTGCTTCAGTGATGTTTTGAACAAGAGTAATGAAAGTGAGGTGAGTGTATTTGCACTTTCGTGCACTTTATCTAGTATTGTTTGCGTTATTAGCTATTTGGGACTTCAGAGTATTATTTTAAGCTTAGTCAATCCGTAGAAATGGATGATTGGATTATTTCTAGTCATTTAATAGATAGCACGAAAAGCGTCATTTATTTATGTTTCTGCTGGGCGGTGAGAGTGGTTCATTCTGAACGAGTGTTATTTGTGTAATGAGCATTTGGATTTCGGTAGACATTTGAACAGAAGCTTAAATTTACAAGTGTGCTACACGATTACTGGGCTATTGTAGCTTATAAATCTCATGTATTGAGACGTTAAAGAGATTGTGTCTCTATTCTTGATGGTGCACTTATTTTAAGAGCCAATATTTTTTATTATCCTACTTATTTAAGGGGAGGTGGGGTATTGTAGTGAACAGGTTGATGAAACCTCGGGAAAAAATTTATTAGATAATATAAGGATATACATAACAATTATAATACAGTGTTATGTAATGTTTCAAACATATCAAACTTTTTATGTATTTAACAAGATGCTGAATTTATTATTTATGGTTTTATTAGGTGGGGTGCTTGTCACGCTTTTTTCTGTCAAATAGTGAAATATCTTTCCATTATCGCTATCTTTTTAGACTATATTGCTGTTGGCAGGTCTTTAAGTCGATTATTATCAATAATAAACAAAAAATAACTTAATTAGATTCATTTCTATAATATGTGCCCTCTTGTTAATGAAGAGCCGAGAATTATTTTTCTATAGATAATTGAAATAAAATATTATAAAATACATTTTGAATCGTATTATGGAGATCAGTCTATGATAAGATGCCTTATTATTATATGTGCTCTTACTTTATTCTCAACTTCTGTTGTGCGAGCATCGGGTTATATGGTTGTTCAAGAACCAATACCGGTTTTTGTTCCTTCTACTTTTTCTTGGGAAGGTTTATATTTGGGTGGACAAATTGGTGGGGCATTGGGCAAACTTTCTGTAAGTTCTCGTGTTATTTCTGGTAAAAATACTGTTAGTAAAAAATCTCAAATAGTTTCGAGTGATAAGCATAATCTTGCAGGTTTTATAGGTGGTTTTTATGCAGGTTCCAACCTTAGGCTTGATAATGGGTTTATTTTAAGTGTTGATACAGACATCGTTTGGTCTAACCAAAAGAATGTACAATTTGGTAAGCGGGTGATTGTGGGTGATCAATCAGCTCTTGTACATAACGCACTTGTTAGTCGTTTTGGGCATAAAAAATCTGGCTTGGTTAAAGTGGGTGATGAGGTAACTTATAATACCACTCGTAAAGAAAAATGGGCTGGTGCCACACGGATTCGTATTGGTTTTGCTGTTGATCGTATTATGCCTTATATTGCCGGCGGCATTGCTTATACAAAGGTTCAAATTATCCCCTGGTTTTTGGTTAATTCAGCGAATCCTTTAAATTTAATGACAGAAAAAAAGGCGATGATTGGTTATACTTTTGGTGCAGGGGTTAATTTTGCAGTAAGTGATAATGTTATTCTTCGTGGGGAATATCGTTATTTAGATTTTGGTAAAAAGAAATTTATGGAGAGTCCGGTAAACGTTAGTTATAGCACCCATGACTTGCGTGTGGGTGTGGCATACAAATTGTAACTTTTTGTTAAGATTAATTGATAAAGAATTCTATTTTTAGTGGAACTCTCAACGTTTAATTGAGAGGTGTGTCTTTTTTGTTACAGATATTTAGCGAAAGTAGTTTATATAAGTTTCATATTCACACATTAGCTATGGAGTAAATTATGAATATGAAATGTGTAATAACAGCGTCTATTTTCGCTTTAGTTTCAGCTTCTGCAGCTCAAGCAGCAGATATGCCAGTTCAGGAAAGACCAACAACAGTGTTGCCACAAGTTGTTGTTGCTCCTGCTTTTTCTTGGACAGGTTTTTACCTTGGTGGTCAGATCGGTGGCTTTTCAAGTAAGAGCAGTTCAGCACGGACTTATGGTGAAACAGAAGAGATTCTTGTTGATAATAAAGCGTTTCCTAAATTTTCAGGTTTTGTAGGGGGCCTTTACGCAGGTTCTAACGTTGACTTTGGCAATGGCTTTGTTTTAGGTGTTGACACAGACATCGTTTGGTCTGGAGAAAAAGCTAAAGTATCAGGAAGCTATGATTTGCCTCAGACCGTTGGTGCACAGGCGTTAGCGCGGGCTGAGATAGCTACAGATCCTCTTCTTACGCTAGGAACTGGCAATAGTGCTTCTAATGTAACTAGAAATGTAACTTTTAACGATAAATGGTCTGGTGCTACACGGGTTCGTCTTGGTTTTGCTTTTAACCGTATTATGCCTTATGTTGCTGGTGGTATTGCTTATTCTCAAATTAAAGCTTCGGTTGCAGAAAAAGTTGATGCGGCAAGCGCAGAGAAAATTGATGAAGAATTATCAGGTTCAAAAACATTGGTTGGATACACTCTTGGTGCCGGTGTTGATTTTGCAATGACTGATAGTGTTATGTTACGTGCAGAGTACCGTTACTCAGACTTTGGTAAAAAGACATTTATCGATGACAGTATTGAAGTTAATCATAAGACCAATGATTTCCGCGTTGGTGTAGCGTACAAATTCTAATTTGTTGTAAAATTTAAGTTTTTTAAAGGCTCTGTCTTTGGCAGGGCCTTTATCTTTTGATAAATTTATTTTTAATGGAACTCTTAGCGTTTAATTGAGAAGTGTGTCTTTTTTGCTACAGATATTTAGCGAATGTGATTTATATAAATTCCATATTCACACATTAGCTATGGAGTAAATTATGAATATGAAATGTGTAATGACAGCGTCTATTTTCGCTTTAGTTTCAGTTTCTGTAGCTCAAGCAGCAGATATGCCAGTTCAGGAAAGACCAATAACAATGTTGCCACAAGTTGTTGTTGCTCCTGCTTTTTCTTGGACAGGTTTTTACCTTGGTGGTCAGATCGGTGGTTTTTCAGGTAACAGTAATTGGGTGCAGACTTCTGGTGACATACGAGGGATTTTTGGATACAATGAGGTATTTCCTAAGTTTTCAGGCTTTGTAGGGGGCCTTTACGCAGGTTCTAATGTTGATTTCGGCAATGGTTTTATTTTGGGTATTGACACGGACATTATTTGGTCTGGAGCTAAAGCCAAAGCATCAAGCGTCTCTTTGTCTGAAACTGGTGATGAGATAAGAGTTGTAGCGCAGGCTAGAGGATCTACAAGAGCCCCTGCTCTTATTCAAAAAACTGACAATAATGTTTCTCGTGTAACTGAAAGTGTGACTTTTAGCGATAAATGGTCTGGTGCTACACGGGTTCGTCTTGGTTTTGCTTTTGACCGTATTATGCCTTATGTTGCTGGTGGTATTGCTTATTCGCAGATTAAAGCTTCGGTTGCACAAGAAAAGCAAGGCGTAGAAACAGTTATTGAACAATTGTCAGGTTCAAAAACATTGGTTGGATACACTCTTGGTGCCGGTATTGACTTTGCAATGACTGACAGTGTTATATTGCGTGCAGAGTACCGTTACTCAGACTTTGGTAAAAAATCATTTATCAGTAACAACGCTGAAGTTGATCTTAAGACCAATGATTTCCGCGTTGGTGTAGCATACAAATTCTAATTTGTTGTAAGATTTAAGTTTTTTAAAGGCTCTGTCTTTGGCAGGGCCTTTATTTTTTCGATAAATTTATTTTGGGGTTTCTTTTTTTACTGGTTTTGTGATAAAGCCCTGACGCGTGATGATATTTTCTTCTTAATCGTTGCTTCATACGAATTATTAATTCGGCCTTCCGCATAAATTAAACAACCATGGTTGCAGGGTTTAGGGGAATTATGAAAAATAAAATCATAAGTGGACAGGAACGTTTCACAATGACTGTGAAAAATGAAACAATAGATTACTCAAAAACTCTTTATTTACCAAAAACAAATTTTCCTATGCGTGCAGGGTTGCCGCAAAAAGAGCAAGAATTAATGGCTCGGTGGGAAAAGATGGATCTTTATACCCGTTTGCGTCAACAAGCAAAAGATCGTCCACTTTATGTTATCCATGATGGTCCGCCTTATGCAAATGGCAATATTCATATTGGGCATGCTTTAAACAAAGTTTTAAAGGATGTTGTTGTGCGTTCATTCCAAATGCGTGGTTTTAATGCAAATTATGTCCCCGGGTGGGACTGTCATGGGCTGCCGATTGAATGGAAAGTTGAAGAAAAATACCGTGCACAGGGGAGAAATAAGGATGATGTACCCCTTAACGAATTTCGTCAAGAGTGTCGTGAATTTGCACAATATTGGGTCACCATTCAGAGTGAAGAATTTAAACGTCTTGGTATTGTTGGAGATTTTAAAAATCCTTACACGACAATGGCTTTTCACGCAGAAGCATGCATTGCCGGTGAATTGATAAAATTTGCTATGTCAGATCAACTTTATTGTGGTTCAAAGCCTGTGATGTGGTCTGTGGTGGAGCGCACGGCTTTGGCTGAGGCAGAGATTGAATATCACGATCATGAGTCTGAAGTTATCTGGGTTAAATATCCTATTTTACACTCTTCTTCTCATGATTTACATGATGCGTTTGTGGTAATTTGGACAACAACACCATGGACAATTCCTGGAAGCCGTGCAGTTAGTTATGCTTCTAAAATTTCTTATGGTGTTTATGAGATTGAGAGTGCAGAAAATGCTTTTGGCCCCCAAGCTGGTGAAAAGCTTCTTTTTGCTGATGCTTTGGTTGATAGTTGTGCAGAAAAAGCGAAACTTGTTCTTAAGCGTTTGCGCTCTGTTTTAGATGATGAACTTAAATCTCTAGTTCTTTCCCACCCATTGAAAGGTTTAGCTGGAGGATATTTCTATAAAGTTCCGATGCTTGATGGTCCCCATGTAACGGATAGCTCTGGTACGGGTTTTGTCCATACAGCACCTAGCCATGGGCGAGAGGATTTTGAGATTTGGAATAGTTATAAACCTGCATTGGAGCAGGCTGGTATTGATACGACTATTCCCTTTCCCGTTGATGATGCTGGTTTTTATACAAAAGATGCACCTGGTTTTGGGCCAGAGCGTAAAGAGGGAGCTGCCCGCATTATTGATGATAATGGTAAAATGGGTAATGCAAATAAAGAGGTTATTGATGCTTTAATTCAAGAGGATCGATTATTTGCACGTGGTCGTTTAAAGCATTCATATCCTCATAGTTGGCGTTCTAAAAAACCAGTAATTTTTCGTAATACACCGCAATGGTTTATTTCAATGGATAAAGATTTGGGTGATGGTTCAACTTTACGAAGCCGAGCTTTAGAAGCTGTTTCGATAACGCGTTTTGTTCCATCTTCTGGTCAAAATCGTTTAGCTTCTATGATAGCAGATCGTCCTGATTGGGTACTTTCTCGTCAGCGAGCTTGGGGTGTTCCGATTTGTATTTTTGCTAATGAAGATGGTGTTGTTCTGAAAGATGAACAAGTCAATGAGCGTATTTTGCAGGCTTTTGAAGCGGAAGGAGCCGATGCGTGGTTTGCACAAGGGGCGCGTGAACGTTTTTTAGGTGAGCGTGCGCATGAGTCTTGGTACCAGGTACGTGATATTTTAGATGTTTGGTTTGATTCTGGATCGACCCATAGTTTTGTATTAGAAGGCCGTTCTGATTTAAAATGGCCTGCTGATGTTTATTTTGAAGGGTCGGATCAGCATCGTGGTTGGTTTCAGTCTTCTCTTTTGGAAAGTTGTGGGACACGTGCTTGTTCGCCTTATAAAACGGTGATTACACATGGTTTTACTCTGGATGAAAATGGCAAAAAAATGTCTAAATCTTTGGGGAATACAGTTGTTCCACAAGATGTTATTAAAACCTCTGGCGCTGATATTTTTCGTCTTTGGGTGATGACGACTGATTATTGGGAAGATCAGCGTTTAGGCAAAAAGATCCTTCAGACAAATGTGGATTTGTATCGTAGGCTGCGTAATGCAATTCGTTGGATGCTTGGAACTTTAGCACATGATACAGGGGAAGAAATACCTTATTGTGCTATGCCGGATCTTGAAAAGTTCATACTGCATCGGCTTTATGAGCTCGATCGGTTGATTAATCAATCTTATGATGCGTTTGATTTTAAAAAAATTATGCGTGCATTATTAGATTTTTCGATCATTGAGTTATCTGCATTTTATTTTGATATCCGCAAAGATTGTCTTTACTGTGATGCACCTTCATCACAAAAACGTAAAGCTTCTTTACAGGTTGTCCGTGAGATTTTTGAACGAATGGTGACATGGCTTGCTCCGATGTTGCCTTTTACAATGGAAGAGGCTTGGTTGGGGCGTTATCCGGAAAGTTGTTCAGTGCATTTAGAGCAATTTCGTTTTGCTCCAGAAGAGTGGAAGAATGGAGCATTAGCTGAGCGTTGGAAAAAAGTTCGGCAAGTTCGGAAAGTTGTTACAGGTGCCTTAGAACTTGAACGGGCAGAAAAGCGTATTGGATCATCTTTAGAAGCAGCGCCTGTTGTCTTTATTTCTAATCCAGTTTTATTGGAAGCGTTAGACAATTTAGATATGGCAGAAATTTGTATCACCAGTGCTCTAACAATTGTTCAGGATATACCACCTTCGAATGCGTTTATTTTAGATGATGTTGAAGGTGTTGGTGTGTGTTCAAATAAGGCTTTAGGTGCAAAATGCGCCAGGTCATGGCGTTATACACAAGATGTTGGAAGTGATCCAGCTTATCCTGATGTCTCTGCTCGTGATGCGGCTGTTTTGCGGGAATTGCAGGAGCTTGACGAAAATTGCTAAAGGCTCTAAGTTGGAATAATTGAAGTAATCTGTATTCAAAACAGTTTTTACCATGTGAATTCTGTCATTGCTGAGGAGGGGCTTTTTATGTTAAGTGCAAAACACGTTTATGTCCATAGATAGGCAAGTTTGTGCGTAGATAACTAGTTCCTAGTTAATCGGAGTGGATATAGGTAAATCATACCGTTTGAAAAATGGATAAGCAGTGAAAAAGCGTAAAGTCAAAATAGTATTAATGAGCACCCTCAGCGTATGCTTTATTTTGACAGGGTGCCGTGTGCCTGCTCCTACTTATGGGACAGATAAGGCGGTGTCATTACAATTTGTTCATGATATTGTGCGCCTTGTTCCATCTAGCTCAACAGATAATAATAAACCTGTTATGAAGCAACGCCCTCAGCTTGTATATCCAGGACCGGATTCGCGTGCAATTCTACCTCTGCCTCGAGCAGATAATGTAGGGAGCTTCCCACAGGTGAATGTGAAACAACGACGTAAGAAATATTTGTTCCGTCGACAAACAGCAGGTGAAGGATATGTAAATTACCAGAGAGATCTCAGTGAGCCGCCTTTAATTTATCGTCAACCAGCAAAAACAGCACCTGTTGGTCAAAAGGGGCAAGATGAATCAGTGAAAGAGCGTAAAAGGAAACGAGCTGCAAGAAAAGCAAAATCTGGTGACAAGAAGAGCTTGTGGCCTTTTTAAGGGCTATTGTTTAAAGAGTAGGTGTTTGGGGCGGAAATAAAGTGTGTTTTTGATTTCGCTTTTGAGCGAAGAATTCTTTAAGTAAGTGGCTTGCTTCTTTTTCTTTGAAACCAGAATAGAGCTCAGGTATATGATGACAAGTTGGCTGTTGATAAAAGCGCGGTCCGTGTTCAATAGCACCGCCTTTTGGGTCGCTTGTTGCGTAATAGAGGCGTCGTATGCGTGCAAATGAAATGGCTGCAGCGCACATAGCACAAGGTTCGAGTGTTACATAGAGATCGCAATCAGGGATTCTTTCGCTTTGGAGCATTTCACAAGCTATACGAATAGCGCGTATTTCTGCATGTCCTGTAGGGTCACATGCAGTTTTTGTATAGTTTCCAACACGTGCAATGATTGTTTTACCGCGCATGATAACAGCGCCTACAGGGATTTCGTCTTTCTTTGCTGCCAATTGTGCTTCTAAGAGGGCTATTTCCATAGGAGTAAGAGTCATATTTTTCTTTCTATGTAGAGAATAGGTAATCAAATAGTTATAGAAGTTTTCTGTGAAGTAATTAAACGTCTTATACTTAAATTTATGATAAAAGAGATTTTATCATTTCTTTAAAAGTGTTTACAGTTAATTTGAAAATAAACAGATGCATATTGTTGCTGTTAAAGGATAGAAAATGATGAACGATAGTACTACTCCCTCTTTTCAGGATAAACGATATGATACACGTGATAAATTTTCTAAACGATCTGAGGGGGAGCAAAATAAGAAGAAAATGGATGAAAACAGTGAAAGTGAGCGGATTGCTAAAAAATTAGCACGTGCTGGTGTAGCATCGCGTCGTGATGCGGAAATGATGATTATTGCAGGACGTGTTGTTGTTAATGGGGCAGTTGTAACTACGCCTGTTTTTAATGTTACGTGTTCTGATGTTATTACAGTTGATGGTAAATCTTTGCCTCCTGTGGAACGGACACGGTTATGGCTTTACCACAAACCAGCAGGATTTGTTACAACTAACCGTGATCCTGAGGGAAGACCAACAGTGTTTGATAATTTGCCGAAAGAAATGCCCCGTGTTTTATCTGTAGGTCGGCTTGATATTAATACAGAAGGGCTCTTGTTATTGACTAATGATGGTGGTTTAGCACGTATATTAGAGCTCCCTATAACGGGGTGGGTGCGAAAATATCGGGTGCGTGCCCACGGAAAAATTAAACAGAGTAAACTTGATAGCCTTAAAAATGGTATTGCGATTAAGGGTGTTTTTTATGGTTCGATTGAAGCGTCAATTGAACGTGAGCAGGGGGCAAATATATGGCTTTCTGTGGCTTTGCGTGAAGGAAAAAATCGTGAAATTAAGAATGTTTTAGGAGCTTTAGGGTTATCGGTTAATCGCTTAATTCGTATATCTTATGGTCCATTTCAACTTGCTGATTTAGATAAAGGGGCAGTTCGTGAGTTAAGAGGCCGGGTATTGCGTGATCAATTGGGTGAACGTTTGATTGCACAAGCCAATGCGGATTTTGATTCTCCTATTCTTAAACCATTTTCAAACTCTGTGGTTTCTGTAAAAAAACAGAACAGTAAAAAGCTTTTTTTAGCAGGTGATGATGAGGTTGTTTCTCGTGTAAATGATACACGCCATGAAAAGCAAAGTGGCTTTTGTGAAGGTCGTCGGGCACGATTGAATACGAAATCTGATGAACAATCTATGGGTAAAACAAAGAATTTGTCGCTGCGTTCACGCCATTCTAATGTTTGGATGGCTCCTGGCGCGCGTCCACGGGTTGAGCGTAAGAAGTTTTGCTATAATGAAGGCAGTTATCATAATCGTTCAAGTGATTATGTTGGTAAAAGATTTTCAGGTAGAGAAAAAGAAAAATTATTAGAGGGCCAATTACGAAAAGAAAAATCCGTTAGTTTTAATAAAAAACATAGCAAAGTACCTTATGACGCAACACGTGCTTGCGGCAAGGAAGATCAGCGTTTTAAAAAGAAGGGGAAGGTTATTAAGGGCGATTATGATAAGCGTTTTTCAGATAGCAAGCGAAAAGGTAAGTTTTTTAGTGGTAATGTGAGCAAGTTTAAACCTGTAAGACATGGAATAAAAACAATCTAAATTATCTGGAGGCTGATGTGCGGATTATTGGCGGTAAATTTGCAGGGCGTATTTTATCATCTCCTCTTGGTCAATCCATTCGCCCGACCAGTGATCGTATACGCGAAAGCCTTTTTAATATTCTTGTGAGTCGAGAAGAACAATTTTGGGCAAATAAACGTGTTCTTGATTTGTTTGCTGGCACTGGTGCTTTGGGCATTGAAGCACTTTCACGTGGTGCAAAAGCTGCTGTTTTTGTTGAAAACTCAGTTGAAGGGCGCGGCTTAATTCAAAAAAATATTGAATCTTTTGGATTGCAAGCAATTGGGCGAATTTTGCGTCGTGATGCTACTAAACTTGGTAATATTGGAACAATGCTTCCATTTGATGTTGTCTTTGCAGATCCTCCTTATGGTTATTGTCTGGGTGAAAAAGCTTTTATAGAGGTTCTTAAAGGTGGATGGGCAAAAGATGGAGCACTTTTTGTGCTCGAAGAAATGAAAGAGGCAGTTATTAATTTACCTGATATATTGCGTTTAGATGATGAACGTTTTTATAGTGAGACAGTCATACGTATTTATAAGCTTCAATCATAATCTTTGACTTTGAGAAAAGTCATTCTTCATAATAATTGGTTATATTCGCCTTTAAACTTATTTATCTAAATGTTTAAAAAGATAATCATAATTTTCATGAGTTTATTTCTAAATAATATTTTTTAATGGATAGAACTTAGTGTGGTGGTGATTGATTGTTAGTAAGTGTATGAAATGTCGCCTTATTTTAGAGAGTGCGTTTTCTTTAATAGTTTAAAAGACGTAGATATGATGAACGATTACTGCTAAAATGAAAACAAATGTGCTTTCAATTTCCCAAAAAGGTACGCTATTTTAATAATATATCATAGTAACAATCGTTACATACATAGGGTGTTTTCTATGGCCTCTGTTTAAGGTAAAAATAGTTAATAGGTATAAGTTAGAGCAAGTAAACTTAGACAATAGAAGTGCAGTTGGTTTTTATGTGATACAAAAATATAATGGCACTTTCTGACATTATGGTAAAGTATATGAAGACTAAGATTGGGGATTGCTGATTAGTTATATACAGATGCACTAAAATATAATCAGTATTGTTATATTTGATCAAGTCAGATCAATTGCTGAAGATTTTAAAATAAAGGACTGACGTTGGTAGTTGTTATTAAAGAGTTGATCCAATATGGATAGCACGAATCATAGGAGGTTGTTGCTTTATATTTGCTTAGAAATCGAAGAGTAAAAGAGGCAAGATAAAATGAAAATTGGTTTAGCGTTTGGTAGTGGGGGAGCGCGTGGTTTTGGTCATCTTCCGGTTATTGGAGCGCTTGAAGATTTGGGTTTAAAACCAAGTGTTATTGCTGGGTCTTCCATTGGTTCGATTGTGGGTGCGGGTTTAGCTGCTGGAATGACACAAGCTGATTGGGAGGATTATTGTCTTTCAACTTTTTCTCATTCGGATAATGCTCTGCGTCGTTTATGGTCTTTGATGCCTCTTTCATGGAAAGAGCTATGGGAATGTGGTTTGCGTTTTTTGCAATTTAATTTGGAGTCTATTTTAGAGAATTTTTTACCTCGTGATTTTCCACGAGATTTTTGTGTTTTAAAAGTTCCTTTTTGTGCTGTGGCTACAAATTTAAAAACAGCAGAAATGGCTATTATTCAAGAAGGAGATTTGCGTTCGGCTTTAGCTGCTTCCTCTGCTATTCCTGGTTTGTTTAAGCCAGTTTTGCGTAACCATATTTTGTTGGTTGATGGGGCGGTTTGCAATCCGGTACCTTTTGATTGCTTTATTGAACCAGTTGATCTTTCAATTGGTGTTGATGTTATCGGGCCACCAATAGTTGATTGTAAAAATGGACATGTTTCGGTTGCAGAAAGCCTTATTGCTGCAAGTGTTGTAGGGCAACAGGCGCTTGTTGCAGCACGTTTGCGGTTTTCAAACTTGGATCTTTTATTACGGCCTCCTATTGATGGGATTCATATTTTAGATTTTCTTGAAGCCAAAGAAATTTTACAACGTTTAGAACCTTTTCGTGAAAAAGCTAAGAGAGAAATTTCTCAATTAATTGAAAATTCAATGGTGCATTAATAATGCATATTTGGCTATGAATATATAAAAATGATGTTTTGTATGATTTTGTTAATGATTTATCATTGTAAATGGTAAATATTTGAAGGAGCTGATAATGACTGTCGAAGAACAAATTGATAAAGCCGTTTCATTGATTGAAGCGGCAAAGCGTTCTGGGGCAGATGCTGCTGATGCTGTTATTGTCCATTCACATTCTGTTCGTGTATCGGTTCATCTGGGCAAAGTTGAATCGACAGAAGCTTCAGAAAGTGATGATTTTACATTAAGAGTTTTTGTTGGGAAAAAACTAGCAAGTGTTTCTGCTAATTTGGCATCATATCCAGAAAAATTAGCAGAACGTGCTGTTGCAATGGCTAAAGCTTCACCTGATAATTTGTTTGAAGGTTTGGTAGATAAAGGATGTTTAGTCACTCATCCTAAAGATCTTGACCTTTTTGATGATTTTGTTCCGCAAAGTCAGTTTTTAACAGAAGATGCTTTAAAAATGGAAGCAGCAGCTCTTGATGTTAAAGGGGTCAACAATTCTGGTGGTGCTACAACGGCTTACGGCAATAGTGGGCTTGTTCTTATAACCAGCAATGGTTTTTGTGAGGCGTATCGTTCTAGCTGTTTTTCACGTTCTTGTAGTGCACTTGCTGGTGAAAGTACAGCAATGGAACGAGATTATGATTATACAACTTCTTTACATTTTTCTGATTTGGAAGATGCAGAGGTTATTGGAAAAAATGCAGGATCAAGAGCAGTTCGGCGTTTAGGAGCAGTTCGTGCAGCTACTGGGGTAGTTGATGTTATTTTTGATCCGCGTGTGGCTCGCGAAATTGCTGGGCATATTGCATGTATGGTTAATGGAGCATCGGTTGCTCGTAAAACAAGCCTTTTACAAAATTTACAAGGGACAAGGGTGATGAAACCTGATGTTAATGTAACAGATCAGCCTTTGAGATTGCGTGGAAATGCTTCTCATCCTTTTGATGGTGAAGGGGTAGAAGGGCAAACATTGAATATTATTGAAAATGGTGTTTTAAAAACTTGGCTTCTTTCATCATCAGCAGCTCGTGAATTGGGGCTTGAAACTAATGGGCACGGTGTACGTTGCGGATCGTTTATTCAACCAGCGAGTACTAATTTTGCTATTGAACCAGGTTTAGCATCACCTCATGATATGATAAAAGCTTTACGAAATGGTTTTTATGTTACAGAATTGTTTGGGCATGGGGTTGATTTTGTTACCGGTCAATATAGTCGTGGTGCTTCCGGTTTTTGGATTGAAAATGGTGAAATCGCTTATCCAGTGAGCGGAGTAACTTTGGGCTCTGATTTGCTTCATATGTTAGCGCATTTAACACCGGCCACTGATATTGATCGACGTTATGCAACAGCTTCTCCAACATTGTTAATTGAAGGAATGACACTTGCAGGAAAATAACGCGCATTATCATTCTGACCTTAATCTTTTGCTTGATGTTTGTCGAGAAGCGGGGGATTTAGCGATGAAATATTTTGGGTATGAGCAAGAAGTTTGGATCAAAAATGGTAATTCACCGGTCAGTGAGGTGGATTTCGCGGTTGATCACTTTTTGAAGGAACAACTTCTTAAAGCGCGACCAACTTATGGCTGGATTTCAGAAGAAATGGAAGAAAATCAAAAACGACAGGTTTATGAACGCTATTTTATGGTTGATCCCATTGATGGAACGCGTGGTTTTCTTTCTGGAAATGTTTATTGGTGTATTTCGGTTGCCATTGTTGAAAATGAGCGTCCTGTTGTGGGTGTTTTGCAGTGTCCGGCTAAAGGTGATGTTTATGCTGCTGCCATTGGTCAGGGGGCGACGTTAAATGGTATAAAGTTGCCTCGCTTAATGTCGTCTTGTGTTAATCGGAAATATAGAATTTCTCTTGATCAATCAGTTGCTCAAAAATTACCGTGCGATTTTTTAAATCAGGTTAGTTTTTTTCGTTATATTCCCTCTCTTGCTTACCGTATTGCCCTTGTTGCTCAAGGTGAGATCGATCTTGTGTTGGTTGGACCAAATTGTCATGGTTGGGATATTGTTGCTGCTGATCTTATTTTGCAAGAATGTGGTGGATGTTTTATATCATTTGATGCACCTTTTATTTCTTATAGAATTGAGCCTTGTCAATATGGCTTTTTAATTGCCGGTGAAAATAATTGCTGTCAGAATATGATAGATGTTGTTCGTCAAGCAAAGTTAGTTTAACCAAATGAACATAAGACTAAAAATTTAATGATACGGAGGCAATAATGAATGAAACCAACAAGAAAAAGCAATTATTGCACCTTGTATTTGGTGGGGAATTAAAAAATCTTGATGATAATCAATTTAAAAATATTAATGATTTGGATGTAGTGGGTATTTTTCCAGACTACCAATCAGCTCATGCAGCATGGCGGGCAAAGGCGCAAAGTAGTGTAGATAACGCATTACAACGTTATTATATTGTGCATTTGCACCGACTTCTTGATCCTGAAATAAGTGATGCATAATTTAAATATTCAAACATTATTTTTCGGCTACAATAAAGCAGTCAGATTAAATTAACTGGATTTGACATCAAGATGAGTGAAATAATTCAAAAGAAAAAGGATAGTGTTTTAAAGCGATTTTGGCAAAAAAATCGTCATTCATTAATGAAAACGTGGTTTGTCCAAGTTTTTGTTGTATGGTTATTGGTGAACTATTTACGTTTTGTTTATTGGACAAATCCGCGGTTAAAAAGTTCAGATGATCTTACAAAGACATATAATGCTCATAATCCATTTATTATCACATTTTGGCATGGGCGCCATATTATGGCGCCTTTTCTGCGTTCTCGAGATGAAGTGGTTATGGCTATGTTTTCTCGTTCTGCAGATGCAGAAATAAATGCGCAATTAGCAAAAAAATTGGGGCTTGAAGTTGTACGTGGTTCGGGGGGGCGCGGTCAAACGCATCACGTAAATAAAGGGGGCGCGCAGGCGTTGTTAACGCTAAAAAACGCTCTTAAATCTGGAAAAACGGCAGCTATGATTGCAGATATTTCGCATAAAAAAGCACGTGAAGCTGGGAGAGGAATTATTTTATTAGCTAAATTATCTGGTCGTCCTATTATTCCTTGTGTATATGCTTTTTCAAGAGAGAAAATTCTTGAAAAAACATGGGATAAAACTGCAATTCCACTCCCTTTTGGGCGTTCAATTGTTCTCGTTGGGGAGGCATTTTTTGTTTCTAAAGATGCAAGTGATGCTTTGCTAGAAGAAAAACGCATGCAATTAACAGATATGATGAATCGCTTAACAGATGAAGCTTATAACCGTCTTGCAATAGGTGAGTAAGGTTTAGATGATAGACTTAAAAGCACGAATAGCTCTTTCAATTTATCGAATAGTTGGTTCTTGTTCGCGCCCTATAGTGCCCTTTTATTTATTTTGTCGTACTATGTGTGGAAAGGAAGAACGGGGCCGTCAGAAGGAACGTTTGGGTAAAAGTCATAAAGCGCGTCCTCAAAGTCCATTGATTTGGTTTCATGCGGCCAGTATTGGAGAAACACTTTCTCTTTTCCCGCTTATTAATTATATCTTATCTTTAAAAATTAATGTATTGTTGACAACAAGTACTGTGACATCTTCCACTCTTGTGAAAAAGCATTTTGGTGATCGGTTAATTCATCAATATGCTCCTTTGGATTTAGAATCGGCTGTATGTCGTTTTATTAGCAATTGGAAGCCTGATTTAGTCTTGACTTGTGAATCAGAAATTTGGCCTTTGCGTATAAAAACACTTGCTAAAATGCGTATTCCACAGATTCTGGTTAACGCACGTATGTCTGAACATTCTTTTAAGGCGTGGCAAAAACGATTACCCCTTGCTAAGCACATTTTTAAACATATTGATATGGTTATTTGTCAAAGTCAAAAGGATATAGCTTATTATCACGCGCTTGGGGTAAAGTCTGTTGCGCTTTCTGGTAATCTTAAAACTGATGTTGTTCCGATTGTAAACCAATCGTTGGTTACACGTTATTGTAATGCTATTGGCAATCGTCCAGTTTGGGCTGCTATTTCAACCCATGAAGGGGAAGAGAAGATAGTTTTTGAGGTTCATAAAATTCTTAAAAATTATTGGCCAGATTTATTAACAATCGTTGTTCCGCGTCATCCTGAACGTTCAGAAGATATTATCAAGGCATGTAGTGATAAAGGCTTGCATTTTGTTCGTAGAAGCAGGCATGCTGTCCCGGATGCAAATACAGATATTTTACTGGGAGATACAATTGGGGAAGTAGGGCTTTTTCTTCGCTTATCGAAAGTTGCTTTCATTGGTAAATCGTTATGTGGTTATGGTGGTCATAATCCATTGGAATTGGCTTTGCTTGGTGTAGCTATTTTAACGGGGCCTCATGTCGCAAATTTCCGAGATATATTTGAACATTTTTTATCTCGTGATGCAGCTTTTGTGGTTGAAGATACTGCACAGCTTGCACTTCAAGTACAGAAGCTTTTAAAAGATGAAATATTGAGGCAAGAAATGGCTAATAAAGCTTATGAAATAGCAACAGATATGGCAGGTGCACTTGAGCGCACATTAAAGCTTCTTGATCCATTTTTACAGCCACTTGTAATGCAGACGAGTTTAAGTCAGTGTCGGAGTGGGTATGCTTATTAGAGCTCCCCATTTTTGGTGGAAAAATAAAAGCATTTTACGTTTTTTATTTACACCCATTGCTAAAGTTTATGGCTATTTTTCACATTGTCGTATGAAAAGACAGCCCTGTGTTATTGATTTGCCAGTTTTGTGTATTGGCAATTTTACATTAGGTGGAGCGGGCAAAACACCTGTTGTGATTGCTTTTGCCAAGGTAGCCAAAGAGCTTGGTTTTGTTCCTGGCATTGTGTCGCGTGGTTATGGAGGGACGGCTAAAGGTGTACGTCTTGTTAATGAGAAATATGACAATGCACGTGATGTTGGAGATGAGCCGCTTTTACTTGCACGTTATGCTTTGGTTGCAGTATCGCCTGATCGTTATGCGGCGGCACAACGCCTTAAGGAGGAGGGCTGTGATCTTATTTTGATGGATGATGGGTTTCAAAGTCGTCGCCTTTATATGGATTATGCATTACTTGTGGTGGATGCAATGCGTGGTTTTGGAAACGGGGCTGTTTTTCCAGCAGGGCCCTTGCGTGCACCATTAGAAACTCAGTTTTCTTTAATGGATAGCGTTTTAATCATTGGTCATGCGGCTTCTCATAATGATGTGGCTTTTTTAGTAGCAGTTTCTGGAAAACCCTTGCATTATGCTCGTTTTAAACCCTTGGTTACTGATGAGGTTGCTGGAAAATCTTTTTTAGCATTTGCTGGTATTGGAAACCCAGATAAATTTTTCAAATCCATTAAAGAAATGTCTGGTCATGTTATACAAACTCATTCTTATCCAGACCACTATTTTTTTACCAGTACGGATTTAAAGAACCTTGCACAAGAAGCCAGAATTCATAATTTGTGGCTGGCTACAACTGCTAAGGATTATATTCGCATACAAGCGAATGGTTTGCAAAAGGAATTAAAAAATCTTACCATATTTGATGTTGAAGTCGATTTTGTTCAGGCAGATTTTTGCCGTATATTGCTTGAAGAGGTTATGACCCGTTTTAGGAAACGTAAGCATTCTTTTTAATCTATATTTAAAGCGCTAGTTTCTGCTTTATGGGTTTTCATTCGCTATTTTTAATAATTGGCGAAGATGTGGATTGCATTCAAGTTCACGACGATAGGACAATTCACAACTAGCATATGCTTCTTGACGATGATGATTCCAGTATTTTAGGTCATCTATAGGGATTTTTTGTCCGCTGACAGCACAAAGAGTATAGGTTCCGTAGTTCACAATTTTGTATCCATTACTAGAATACTGAATAGTTGCTTCACGTTCGTTATTAGAAAACATTCTCTATGGACCCTTTCTATTCTTATAAGACATATAAAGTGCCATAAGATGCTTTCTTTATAAAGTCGAGAGTGAATTAAAATATTTTTTCAGGTTAAAATAGTGAGTGAGATTTTATTTTCTTCCAAAAAGACGTTCTATATCGGCTAGTTTGAGCTCAATATAAGTAGGGCGACCATGATTACATGTGCTCGAATTAGGTGTTGCTTCCATTTGCCGTAAAAGAGCATTCATTTCTTTAGGATGCAAAAGGCGTCCTGAACGTATTGAACTATGACAAGCCATGGTTGCTGCAACATGATTGAGCATTGCTTTTAAATTATCTGTGGTATCATATTCAGACGCTTCATCGACAAGGTCTTTGATAAGAGCTTGTGCATTGATTTCCCCTAACATGGTAGGTGTTTCACGCACTACGATTGCCCCTGATCCGAATGCTTCAATTCCTAAACCAAATTTTTGCAAAACATCTTTATGTACTAAAAGACACGCTGCATCTTCTTCAGAGAGTTCTACAATTTCAGGAATAAGCAATAGTTGTGAAGGCAATGGTTTGGAGTAAAGTGCATTTTTAAGGGCTTCATAAACCAATCTTTCATGGGCAGCATGCTGGTCTACAATAATCAAACTATTTTTGGTTTGAGCGACAATATAGTTTTTATGAATTTGTGCTTTTGCAGCGCCTAATGGATAGTATAATTCTTCTGATGTAGAGGTATTTACAAAACCTACGTCACTACTAGGTGTGTTTACATACTCTATCATAGGGGTGATATCTTCTCTTAACCCAGAAAAGTCGGGAATATCTACTGGTTTATGATCTGCTGATGTAGTTCCTGGTGCAACATACTGTGGTTGTGTGCTGTAAGAAAAGGGCTGATGAGGGCTTCTAAAAGTTTTGAATGATTGTCTTTGAAATGCAGCTAACATCGCTTTAGAGCCTGTTGAACTAGGGCGAATGCCAGTCTGGCGTAATGCCTCATGAATGGCTCCAATAATTAATCCGCGAATTAAACCGGGGTCACGGAATCTTACATCAGCTTTTGCTGGATGCACATTGACATCTACATCAGCAGGGGGCAAATCAATAAAAAGAATGGATACAGCATGGCGATTTGGAGCCATAACATCGGTGTAAGCTCCCCGGATTGCTCCCGATAAAAATTTATCACGCACTGGGCGCCCATTAACATAGACAAATTGATGAAGGCTATTACCACGATTGAAAGATGGCAAACAGGCAAAACCAGTTAAACGAGCTGTTTCACGCTCAGCATTTAGTGTAATAGTGTTGGAGCCAAACTCTTTTCCCATAATCTGTGTAATACGTTCTAATTGCCCTTGGGTGTTGTTTTCAGTTGCGGGTAATTCTATGAGAGTTCGGTCTTTACCAGAAAGAGAAAAACGGATATGTGGAAATGCGATAGCAATTCGTTTAATCATATCTGTAATAGCGTTCATTTCAGCGCTATCAGTTTTCATGAATTTTAGCCGTGCTGGTGTCACAAAAAAAAGGTCACGAACTTCAACAGTTGTCCCAGAATTGGCAGCAGCAGGTTTTGGTCCTTCAATTTTTCCTGCTGTAACGATAATTTCAGCGGCGCTATCAGCGTCTTGTGTCCGTGAAACGAGTTTAAGTTTAGCAACAGAACCAATAGAAGGTAAGGCTTCTCCTCGAAACCCAAGGAAGCAAATATTATGTACATCATCGACAAGTTTAGATGTGCAATGACGAGAAATCGCTAACGTTAATTGATCTTTTGGGATACCACAGCCATTATCACTTACTCTTATAAGGTTTTTTCCACCGTTTGCTGTAACAATTTCAATACGAGTTGCTCCTGCATCAATAGCATTTTCAACAAGTTCTTTGACAACATTAGCTGGCCGTTCAATAACTTCACCGGCGGCAATTTGGTTAATAATGGTTTCGCTGAGGTGGCGTATGATCATAGTTTAATTTAACAAGGTTCGTTTTTATTGTATAGAAAGAGTAATATTCACTCAGTACTTAAGAATGAGAGAAAGTTGAAAATAATATTTTAAGAATGGTTCTGTTCACTTTCAATGGAAGAAATAATACATAACTGAAATGTTCAAGGTCTCTACTCTTAGATCACACTTTACCAAAGACTGTTCTATCTTTATAGTTTTGAATTATATTAATTGCGATTATAAACCAGTTAAATACATCGGTAAAGAATGAGTTTATTATTCTTAACAAAACTTACGATAACTAATGATCTAGGTCAAAAAGAGGCAAATAGAAATGAAAGGCAGGATATATGGTGTGCACGAACGGTATTCTCGCAGATAGTGATATACAAGCTTTAATTGATAGTAGCGTTCTTAAAGCTATTTGCCCATTTGATGCCGATCAAATACAGCCTGCGAGTATTGATTTACGTTTGGGAAAAAAAGCATATCGTATACGTTCTTCCTTTATGCCAGGGCTGGGTACAAAAGTTTTTGATAAGCTTGAACGGTTAAAGTTGCATGAATTTGATTTGCAGGAAGGAGCAGTTTTAGAAACCGGTTGTGTTTATATTGTTCCTCTTTTGGAAAATTTGGATTTGCCAAACATTTTTTCTGCGGTCGCTAATCCTAAAAGTTCTACGGGACGGTTAGATGTTTTTACACGTGTGATTACAGATAATGCTCAAGAGTTTGATAAAATTTGCGCAGGTTATCATGGCCCACTTTATCTTGAAATTAGTCCACGCACATTTCCGATTTTAGTACGTACAGGTTCGCGTTTATCACAGCTTCGGTTTCGTAAGGGGCAAAGCTATTTGAATGGAATTGAGTTACATGCTTTGCATAGAAACGAAATGCTTATATCGGATGATTTTCCCAATATTAGCGACGATGGTATTGGGCTTTCTGTTAACTTGAAAGGAAACGAAGAGGGGCTTGTGGGTTATCGTGGTAAACATCATACGAGTGTTATTGATGTTGATCAACGTTGTGTTGCTAATGTTTTAGATTTTTGGGAACCTATTTATGATTGTGGTGAAATGGAATTGGTTCTTGATCCTGATGAGTTTTATATTTTAGTTTCCCAAGAATCTATCCATGTTCCACCGCTTTATGCTGCTGAAATGACACCATTTAATCCCTTAGTTGGTGAATTTAGAGTACACTATGCAGGTTTTTTTGATCCAGGATTCGGGCATACTCAGGCAGGTGGGAAAGGAGCCAGGGCGGTTTTAGAAGTACGTAGCCATGAGGTTCCATTTATTTTAGAGCATGGTCAAATGATCGGTCGTTTGGTATATGAGCATATGCTTAATCGACCGTCACTTCTTTATGGGCATGATATTGGTTCACATTATCAAGCACAAGGATTAAAATTGTCTAAGCATTTTAAATGAGTTTGAAAATACAGATTTTGATCAAATATATAAGTTCATTTTTTGAGGAAACAGCTTTGGTATTTCATATATAGAAAAAGGATATCGCTGTGATTATTTCTTCAACTTTTGATTATCGCAAAGCAGCAAAACGTCGGTTACCTCCCTTTTTATTTCACTATATTGATGGTGGGGCTTATGCTGAAGAAACGATGCGGCGTAATTGTAGAGATCTTCATGCACTTACATTACGTCAGCGGATTCTTAAGCATGTTGGAGAGGTTGATCTTTCAACTCAGATTTTTGATCAGATATTGAGTATGCCAATTGTTCTTGCACCTGTTGGGTTAACTGGTATGTATGCGCGTCGTGGTGAGGTAAAAGCTGCACGTGCGGCTATTGCAAAAGGTATTCCTTTTACTTTATCCTCTGTTTCAGTTTGCTCTATTGCAGAGGTACAGACAGCAGTTGGAAATGCATTTTGGTTTCAACTTTATGTTCTTAAAGATCGTGGGTTTATGCGTGATGTATTAGAGCGATCTTGGGCAGCTGGTGTACGTACGTTGGTTTTTACAGTTGATATGCCAGTTCCCGGTGCACGTTATCGTGATGCTCATTCGGGGATGTCTGGGCCTTATGCTAAGTTACGCCGTATGTTACAGGCTGTTGTCCATCCTCACTGGGCTTGGAATGTTGGTGTTATGGGGCGTCCACATGATCTTGGAAATGTTTCTACTTATCTTCAAAAGAAAATTAAACTAGAAGATTATATTGGTTGGCTTGATGAAAATTTTGATCCATCGATTGCTTGGCATGATTTACAATGGATTCGGGATTTTTGGAAAGGACAAATAATTCTGAAAGGTATCCTTGATCCAAAGGATGCACGTGAAGCAGTGCAGTTTGGTGCTGATGGTATTGTTGTTTCTAATCACGGTGGGCGTCAACTTGATGGAGTGCTGTCAACTGTGCGAGCGTTGCCGGCAATTGCAGAGGCTGTAAAAGGTGATTTAACTATTTTAGCTGACTCTGGTGTTCGCTCTGGTCTTGATGTTGTACGCATGGTGGCACAAGGGGCGGATGCTGTTATGATTGGCCGTGCTTTTGCTTATGCGCTTGCTGCGACGGGTGAGAAAGGTGTTGCTCATCTGCTTGATCTTTTTGCTAAAGAAATGCAAGTGGCTATGACATTGATTGGTGCTTGTGCAATAAAAGAAATTACACGTGAAAATTTAATCAATGCAGATATTTATAAGGATTGATCAATGCAAAAACATGCTATGCTATTTTCTTGGAAAGAAGGGTAATTACAAGGAAAATATAATTTATAGAGTAAGAATAATTTATATCGCTTTATTTTTTAGCGTCTGCAAAAATGCTAATGCTTTTTTGTTTTTGTATCAATATTTTAAAATATATCATTCTTCCACGTAAACGGTAAATTAGTTCATAATTTTAGGCTGGAAATCAAGGTGCGTTTTTATCTAATATGTAAGATGTTTAAATAGATTCCTTAGGTTTTTATATTCAATATTGAAACAATTTTTGCCTAATAACGATTTTGTAAATCACTGTTGAATGCTATTCGATAAACAATTTACATTATGACTCTATAAAGGATAGGGCGGTGGCGTTTAACAATGTAAAGCTTTCTCTACACAGGCAAAATTTACACAAAGCGTAAACTCACATACAGATGAGTTGTGTGTGAAAAATTCTACTTATTACACTGAATTAATATCACCGACAAGTTTTGGGCAAGTATAAAGATGTTAAGATGCTTGATAGTTGCTTGTCTTTGATTTGTGAAAAGGGCTTATGCTTTAATTTCTGTCTATACTTGTTCATTTTTACTACAGTTCTTTTGAAGGGTAATGTAAGACTATTTGTTAAAGCTATCGTAACTAAGGAGGAAATTTATGTACATGAAATATTTAATAACAGTATCTGTTTTTGTTTTGCTTGCAACTTCTACGGTACAAGCAGAAAATGGTACAATTCCTCAGGGATCAATATCCGTTACACCATCAGTTATTGTTACTCCTTCTTTTTCTTGGACAGGTTTTTATCTTGGTGGTCAGATTGGTTTTTTTTCGAATAAAATTGATCTAAGTTCAGGTCATTTTAAAAATGATGATGTTGAAAAATGGGCTTTGATTAGGAAAGATTTTATGCCTAAACTTTCAGGGTTTGTTGGAGGTTTTTATGCAGGTGCCAATGTTATTCTCGGGAATAGTTTTATTCTAGGTTTTGATACGGATATGGTTTTGTCTGATAAAAAGGACATAAAAACTGTTAAAATAAACGATTATAGTCAAAATGAAGAGTTAAGAAATAAAAACGTAGCGGGAGATTCTGAAGGGATGGTTGCTCCTGGTATTTATAATGAAAACGTTGTTTCAAAGATTAAATTTGCAACTTATAATCATACTTTAAAACAGAAATGGGCTGGTGCTACACGGATACGTGTCGGTTTTACAGCTAATCGTGTTATGCCTTATATCGCTGGTGGTATTTCTTATACGCAGCTTCAAGATGTTTTATTGAGGTCGAGTGAAGAACGAGGTCAAATAGTGGATAAAACGGTGAAAGAAGCAAGGACAATGATTGGTTATATTTTGGGTGCTGGTATTGATTTTGCGATGATTGGTAACACTATTTTGCGTACAGAATACCGTTACTCGGATTTTGGTAAAAAACAATTCGCAAAGAGTGGAGTTGAGCGTAGCTACAAAACTAATGATTTCCGCGTTGGTATAGCTTATAAATTCTAATGTTTATGATGTTAAGTTATAAAAAAATTTATTAAAATAGAGTTTTTTGATCAATTATACATTGTAAAGCATCGTTTTGGTGGAGAAGGTTAAACTATTCGCTTAATTGAATTTTGACAAGTTTTTGTGTTTATAATGGTAGTCCTACTAATCTAGGTTTATTGTGAATAGTAAAAAACGATATCAATCACACTAAATACAGTTTCTCTATAATGACATATAAGAATAGTATTATTATACGTTTTAAAGCAAGTGACGTAAACGTTAGCACTTCAACAGTAACTGTTAGTAATTTGAATGAGAGATCTATTTTATAAAAAACCGATGCAGGTGTTACTACCCTTAGAAGGTGGTGAGCTGCAAAAGGGCGGAATTTATGAACTGGTCTATAATAAGGCACATTAATAAGAAATCTTGCTGATTGGTATTTATTAAACCCAATTCCCCAAAACACCTCCTAAGATAAAAATTTTTCCAGCTGGGTTTATTGCGATATTTGCTATGCAAGCATTACCAAATGATTGGTTTTTGTGTGATGGTGTAAGTTATGAGCGCAAAAAATATCCTCGGTTATTCAAAGCAACATGTGAGCATTGGAGGATAGATAGCGATACCACTTTTAAAATTCCCGATTTTAGGGGAGGTGTTTTTACGCGGTTTTGATGATGAACGCGGTATAGACCAAGGTAGGAAAATTTGCCGAGAAGCAGCAAGATAGCTTGAAAGCGCATACGCGTATGTGCACCGTTTAATCAGCAGGAGCACATACGCAGGGTATACATATTCTGTGGTGGAATGTGATAGTTTTGTTTTTATTGGCCAAAACCAGACTGTAACAATAAATAGACCCAAGTGACAATAGCCTCATCTGGTACACACATAGTGAAACGATTTCTTCAACAGGTGCGCTAGAAACACGCCCTATTAATACAACAGTTGTTTACACCATAAAATCATAAAGTTTTTAAAATGATCAATAATCCATCGGCAATTGGTGAGATTGCCGATACAGGGCAGATTTGTGTTCTTTACTCAAACAACATCACTACAACACCCAACTCTATCACAAAAAACACCTTACCACTAAATAACTACCTTCCATACTCTCTTGCCAAAACTTATTTCAAATCACTAATTCATCCAAACAAACTCTTCAAACATACTACTCCTTTACTTTCCTATTCAACCTACCATTCATATCACACACAACCTTATTTTATAGTTTATACTTATTTATGTTTTCAGGTATGTTTTTTTTTGCATTGTGTGTGAGTGTTTTGTTTATTTTTTCTTGTTTTGAGTAGAAGGCCTTCA
The DNA here is from genome assembly GCF_902813205.1 of Bartonella capreoli. Taxonomy (NCBI): domain Bacteria; kingdom Pseudomonadati; phylum Pseudomonadota; class Alphaproteobacteria; order Hyphomicrobiales; family Bartonellaceae; genus Bartonella; species Bartonella capreoli. Next base: position 3,380 of record NZ_CADDZX010000001.1, on the reverse strand, counting down.
GGGGGATTTTGTTTAGGGGTTTGAGACGTTCAGGTATGATTTTGTTTTGATTTTCTTTTTTTTAAAGAATAGTTTTTCTCTTTTAATCTGAAAGGTTTCAAGAGCATAGTGGGTTATGGTTATGCGTCGTGTGTTCAATCATCATGTTTGTTTCTGTGTGTTATCGACAGCTATTCTAGCTGGTCTTGCTCTTATGACTTCTCAGAATAAAGTCTATGCTCAGGCACAGAATTGTAAGGGGTTGGGTGGTGATAAGGATAGTGCGTTTGATCCAATTGTGTGTGATGGGACGACAGATGGGAGGGGGAGTGGGGGGGGGCCGGCGAAGAGTGGGGAGTGGGGGGTGCTGAGTGGTGAGAATCGAAATATAGATATGAGTAAGCACTCTGATAAGGCTGCTGTGACGGTAACGGGGCCGAGTACAAATATTACGATAAAGAGTGAGCTGAGGGTTACGAATAAGAGTGGTAAGAATACTACAGCGATTAAGGTGGAAAAGGGAGGGAAGTTGGCATTGGTGGGGGGTGTTGATGTTACAGATGTGAAGAAGGGGATAGTGGTTGATGGTAGAGGGTCTTCTGTTATGGTTGTTAAGGGGACGATTGGGGTGAGGGCAGGGAGAGATGCAGGTCCTGTGATTGAGGTAAGTAATAATGGGAAGGTGATGTTGAATGAGTGGGTGACGGTGGGGACGGTTAGTGGGAATGTAAATGGGGAGGTGGTGATTAATAATGGGGGGACGGTGACGTTGGATGGGCAGGATTTTAAGAATGTCACGACGGGGATAAAGATTAAGGGGACGACGGGGATAGCTACTGTAAGAGGGAGGGCGACGATTAATTTAGCAAGTAGTGGGACGGGGTTGGAGGTGGAGGGGACGGCTAATGTGATGGAGCTTAATATTAATGGAAGTGGGGGAAAGGGGACGGGGGTGGTGATTAATGGGAGGACGGCTAATGTGACGTTGAATAGTGTGACGATGAAGCAGCTTGAAACGGGGGCAAGGGTGACGGGGGGGAATGCGACGGTGATGATGATGGGTGGATCGATTACGGTTGGGGGGAATGGGACGGGGCTGGATGTGTCGGGGATGAATGCGACAGTGACGATGATGGGGACGACGGTTACGGGAAATGGGAATACGGGGACGGGGGTGGAGGTGACGGGGATGAATGCGATGGTGACGATGATGGGGGTGACGATGAAGCAGCTTGAAACGGGGGCAAGGGTGAGTAAGGGGACGTTGAGGTTGAATGGGGATTCAACGATTGATGTTACGGGGAGTGGGTCGGGGGTGAGTGTGTCGGGGAGTGGGACGTTGATGATGAGTGGGATGACAACGATTGAGGTTGCGGGGGTTGGGATGGGGCTTAATGTGGATGGGGGGACGGTGATGGTGACGGGGACGACGACGATTGAGGTTGCGGGGGGTGGGACGGGGATATATGCGAAGAGTGGGACGTTGATGATGAGTGGGATGACAACGATTGAGGTTGGGGCAGGAGGGAAGGGGTTGGAGGTGACGGGGGGAGAGGTGACGATGATGGGTGGGATGACGAAGATTACGGTTACGGGGGATGGGACGGGGATGTATGTGACGGGGGGAGAGGTGACGATGATGGAGGGTGGGAGTTTGACGATTACGGGAAATGGGAATACGGGGACGGGGGTGGATGTGAAGGGGGGTGCTAATGTGACGTTGACAAGTGTGAATATTTCAAAGTTTGCAACGGGGATAAATATGACGGGTGGGACGTTGATGGTGGAGGGGGGAGAGATTGGGTTTACAGGGACTTATGGGGTGATGGTGGGGGCAGGGGTGACAAGTGCTACTTTGACGGATGTGGAGATTACGGGAAGTGGGAATACGGGGACGGGGGTATATGCGATGGGGGGAACGGTGACGATGACTGGGGTGGGGATTTCAAAGGTTGAAACGGGGATATATATGGAGGCAGGTGAGAGCTTGATGGTGAGGGATGGGGAGATTCGGTTTACAAAGGATTATGGGGTGTATGTGGGGGAATCGGTGACAAGTGCTAGTTTGACGAATGTGGAGATTGTGGGAAGGGGGAAGGGGTATGGGGTGTTGATGACGGGGAGTACGGTGAAGATGACGAAGGTGAATGTTTCAAATGTTGAGAGGGGGATAGCTATGTCAGGAAATGGAACGTTGATTGGGGTGAATATTTCACAGGCTGGAATGGGGATATATGCGATGGGAAGTGGAGAGCTGAAGGTGGAGAATGGGGAGATTCGGTTTACAAAGGATTATGGGGTGATGGTGGAGGGAGGGACAGCTGAGTTGACGGGCGTGACGATTGAGGGAAGGGGGGGAAATGGGGTGGGGATGAGTAAGGGGATATATGTGGGGAAGGGGAGCTTGACGTTGACTAGGGTGGGGATTTCAAAGGTCCAAATGGGAGTGGAGATGAGGGCAGGTGAGAGTTTGACGGTGAATGGGGGGACGATTGGGTTTACGGGCAAGGATGGGTATGGGGTGTATGTGGGGGAAACGGTGAAGAATGCTAGTTTGACGAATGTGAGGATTGAGGGAAGGGGGGGAAATGGGGTGGGGGTTTGGGTGATGGGGGGAAAGGTGGTGATGACAAAGGTGGGGATTTCAAAGGTTGAGAGGGGGATATGGATGGAGAAAGGTGAGAGTTTGACGGTGGAGGATAGGACGAGGATTGAGTTTACGGGGAGTGATGGGTATGGGATATATGTGGGGGGTGGGGTGACAAGTGCTGAGTTGACGGGTGTGACGATTATGGGAACTGGGAAGGGGGATGGGATATATGCGAGAAGTGGGGATTTGACAGTTAGTGGGGGGGCGATAAAGGAGGTGGAGAGGGGGATAGCTATGACGGGGGGTAAGAGCTTGACGGTGAAGGATGGGACAAGGATTGAGTTTGTGGGGAATTATGGGGTATATGTGGGAGATACAGGGAGGGCTGATTTGACGGGCGTGACGATTACGGGAAGTGGGAGTGGGGGTGGGACGGGGGTTTGGGTGGAGGGGGGAAAGATGGTGATGGATAGGGTGGATATTTCAAATGTTGGAACGGGGGTGGTGATGTCGGGTGGAGCGATGTGGTTGAAAGAGACGCATTTGAGGAATGTCGCAAAAGGTATGACTATCTCAAAGGGGGTTGTGCGCATGGAGGGAGGATCAGTAGAGTTTAAGGGAGAGCATAGTATCAGTTTTATAGGGGGATATGCTGCTTTAAGGAGGGTCAATATGACTTATACAAGTGATGGTCTTAATGCTAACTTCATCAAGGTTGAAGGGGGAAAAGTTCTGGCAGAAAACCTTACAATCACAGGAAATGGAGGTAAGGGGCAGGGTGTCAAGGTAGCAAATGGAGGAACTGTGTGGT